>NZ_AZFZ01000005.1 GCF_001435895.1 Lentilactobacillus parafarraginis DSM 18390 = JCM 14109
TCTACTTTTTCATGGAACTTTGGACATTACCGCAAATTACTTTTAAAATCTTACCAGAGATGAGTAATCAATCAAAGTTATAATGTATAATGACAGTATAAAAAATTCTTATTAGGCGGCGATATCCATGCTTGATCGACGATATGAAACTTTTTTAACCCTCGTCAAGACAAATTCATACACCAAAACGGCGCAACAGCTCTTCATTACCCAACCGGCGGTTACCCAACAAATTGCCAGCCTGCAAAATGATCTCCAGATTCAGCTCGTGAAATACCAGCGGCCCAACCTCATTATCACGACTGCCGGTAAACAACTGGCGCGATTTATTGAGGGCGTGGCGATCCAAAGTGATCAGCTGATTGAACATCTCAAGAAGCCCAATGAACGACGGCCCCTTCGGTTTGGCGCCACGCTGTCGTTTAACGCCATCGTGGAACCAGCTTTCATCAAAAAAATTGCTGGCCGATATGCCAACATTGACTGCTTGGTTGCCAATACGGATGCCATTTTGCACGGAATCGATAATGGCGAAATTGAATTTGGATTAGTGGAGGGGAATTTCAAGGTAACTGACTACACAGCAATCCCAATTTTTGACGACCAATTTATCGCCGTCTGCAGCCCCAAAAACCAACTGGCTAAGAAAGCCAGCGTGACCCTTCAGGATTGCTTCATGAACACCTTGGTCCTTCGGGAGTCCGGTTCAGGAACCCGCGCAATTCTAACTGACTGGTTAAGTACCGGAAACCATAGCGTCGCAGACTTTCGAAAGGCCATTACGGTTGGTGATATGGCAACGATCATTCGTTTAATCGAGGAAAACGTCGGTATCAGCTTTATGTATCGATCTTTGGCAATGCCCGCAATTGCATCTGGGAAGTTAATTTCGCTACCGCTGGAAAATTTTGATATCAGCCGAACACTCAGTATGGTTTTTCCCCACCACGCTTATTTTGAAACCCAGTACCAGAAACTGGCCAAATCAATCCAAACGATCGTCAATCAATAATCCCACTGCCGGGGATTCATAAGATATTCATAGTTCGTTCACAAAAAAGTCACATTTTGAGCGTATCATAATTGGCATCCTGATTATTCCGATCCAGTTATCGTCATTGACTGCGGAACAGTCGCCCACAACAAGGAGGCCAATTTTGGAACAAACAATCAATCCCCGTACTGGTAAAAAGCATTGGCCAGCAATCATTTCGTCGCTGCTCTTACTCTCATTCATTCTGTCCGGGTCAGTTTTTCTCCTTGTCCATTACCGTGACCCGCAAACAACGATGGCACGGATCGCGATGCAAAACGATCATCAAACCATTGATGCCAAGAGTATTGTGACCCTTTCTGCGGACCAAAATCATGATCAAGTTGTGTTGGATTACACAAAAAATAATCACCTGATCGTTCAGTTCCAGCAACGGGTTTTTGGCGGCTATGTTACCATGGGCTACCATATGAGTGCTGTCTCCGCCCATACGCTGAATCGGCCATATCAACTGGAAAACAAGGTTGCTGGGAGGCCCATTAATAACTTTGTCTATGGCTTCCTAAAACCCAAGCAGACGGCGCCAACGATTAATGGCAAATCCGCAACCGTCATTTCTCAGCATGGGCAGCGCCTCTTCTATGCGTTTACTTCCCCAACCAAATCAGCCCAAGTTCAATTTCAAACAAAATAGCTTATTAGGATTAAAAAACGTTTGAGTCCAAAATTTTGATAAACCAACCCATTGCTCGAATTAACCGGCTCTGCCAAGAGGCCGCGGCATAAGTAAGTTCCCTTATGCCGCGGCCTTTTTGATTTGTTAAATTCATTTCAAAGATCATCGAAGTGACCGGCTACTCAACTGAGAACCACTTTAACGGGCCAAACCTCACCTGGTTACGAGGACGATTAACCACCGGCAGAATCTGGAGAACCGCAAACGCCAAAGAGCTCCCCCGATAATAGGCAATGTATTTTGGCCGCCACTCGTCAACGTATTTATTCTTGTATGCCCGCAGCCCCTCAAAACTATAAAGCTTATAGCCGTACTCGTAAATCAAGTGCACAATCCGTTCCTGCGCAAAGCTAAACCGTGACGTTCCAACATTGGAAAGTGGTGACATTCCCAAGTCAAAGTAATGATAACCAGCTTTAGCAGCTAACTGATACAAATTAACCAAGATCCCGTCCATAATTCCTGACGGGGCCTGTGATGAAGACCGCATGAGATCAATTGAGATGATTTCGTGATTTCCGTCCGGCATTAAGTTAGCAAAAGCCACAACCTTTCCGTCCGCCGCCTTCATCACGGCAATTGGCGCCTGCTGGAGGTAATAGCTGTCAAAGAAGCCCAGCGAAAACCCCTTCTCTGGCCGGTTATCCAGCCATTCATCCGAGATCGCCTTTAAATTGGCAAGGGTTGCCGAATCAAATGGCGGCTTGATGATTTCAAACTGATAGCCTTCCCGATCAAACTTATTCATTAGCGCGCGTTCGCCCCGATGACGTTTGCCGCTAAGTGTAAATTCTGGAAGGTTAACTAACCCATCTTCGCCGGTTTTAATAAAATCAAACCCAATTTCATGGAGATTCATGGTCAATTCCTGATTAATTTCATAAAATAGCAGTTTATATCCGTATCGATCTGCTTCGACCATCAACTGATCGATAGCGGCACTTACCTTGTCTGGATTACCAACTGGTTCGCCCATAATCAAAATTTTATCGGCAGTTTTCCGGAACATAAAGAAAACCTGATCCTGGTGATTCTCTTGATAAAAATACAACTGTTTGTCGTGAAGAAAAGCCAGGTGGCTATTTTCATTACCACCGTACTGGTCAATTACATGGCGTACCCGATCCCCATCAAAGGGCGTGTTCAGCCACTTTGGCCGGTTAGCGGTCAGATACCGATTAATTGCAAACAAGACCAATAACGCAATGACAAGGCCAATGAAGCCCACCAGCCAGGCCGCTTGAGAGGGAAACAGATAGGCTTTGTCGAAATGAAGCGGCGTGTGAGGATTGGCCGCAATGCCCACCAGGGTGTAGGCAACGAACGTCACCACAAAGATCGACCCATTAAAAGCCAGGGTCCCCCAAGAATTGGCCATTCGCTCCCGGTACAAAACGCGTCGTGAGAGTCCCAAAAGAACCAGGATAAAGGCGAAAAATGCCATCATCCGCCAAGTGAACGCCTCATTCAGCCAAGTGTTAAGAATCGAAATAATCAAAACAACCATGGTTGGCCAAAAAGCCCGTTTCGTCCGTGACCAGATCCCACTTGCAAGGCCAATTAGGAGAAACGCCACGATGATATTCATGAGATGACTCACAAAAAAGATGGAGTACGGAAATAATCGGATATAAAGTTGGTTAACGATAACGACATTCGGCACCGTTGCAAACAACAGCATCATAATCCCTGAAAAGTACATGAAGACCGTCAATGCCACCTGAGCAATCCGGCGAATAAAGATTCGCGGCAAGTTATCCAGAAACGCGTTAATCTTCCCACCAGTGTCGTGAGCGAATAGACCGGCCCCAACCAAAAACGGCAGAAAATAATAGAACGCCCGGTAGAGTAAGATCCAGACAACCGCGTCACTTCGGCCGATGCCGAGAAAACCCAAACCAATGATCATAAAAATGTCAAACGACCCAAGGCCACCGGGTAACATCGAGACAACCCCGGCGACGTTAGCGACCACAAACAGCGGAATAACCGCGGCAAAATTAATCGGCAATCCCATCAAATAGCCAATGAAGATGAAAAAGGCCAGGGCACTCGACCATTCCAAAAAAGACCCAACCGACATCGTCAATTCCTGCTTCGTTGAAAGGTCGTTAAAAAAATCGGAGTGATTGACTTTGGTAAAGATCAGCATGCACGGAAAGTACAGGGCCCCGCCGAGCAACCAGATCCAGTAATGCGAAAAAATGCTTCCGATGCCAAACCCAAAAATCATCACCAGCGATACAAAACAGAGAATCGACAAGCCGGAAATTAAAAACAACGCCACCTTTGAGATGGCATACAAGATTTGGTGCTTGGTAGCCCCTTTTCCGTAAAAATGCGCCCGGAGACTGGCGCCAAGAAGACCACCAAATCCCAATAAATTGGTAAACGTGTTAACAACCCACCCACTTTTAACAACGTATCCGGGTGAATATGCGGTTGGTAAAAATTTGACAATCGAAAAATCGTATATCAACATTGGTAAGATTGCAATAAAGCCAAATCCCATCATCAGCACCAATGACCCGGTCGTTTGACTCGCCAGCACAGCTTTAAACTGCGCCCCATTAACCTGGCGAATAATTTTCGCTATTTGACGGACGACAAAAATTAACACTGAAAAAACAAACAGTAGTTTGATGATTGTCATTCGTTTGTTAATAAACTCCTTCAACTTTGCCACATTCGCCACCCCAAATTTCAAAATCTATTGGTTTTATTATGCCAACTTACGTTCTTGAAAACAACTGAGAAGCCTGAATATCAGCGATTCATCAGTTAAATTTAAGATTCAGGATGATTGGTCATGAACGGTTGGCAAAGGGGTTGGCGACCCGTCGCTCAATGACATCTTCTGGCTTGCGGGTTCATAATGGTTTGACCGCCGCTTACCTTCAAATAGCTATCTCCAAATCCATAAAAAAATCGCCCCATATCGATAACAACTATCGATACGAAGCGATTATTTTAACTCACAAGTAATGAAATTACTTAAGAGTTACGACACCACCAACGGCTTCAAGGGTTTCCTTGATCTTGTTAGCTTCGTCTTCTGAAACGCCTTCCTTGATTGTTGAAGGAACGCCATCAACAAGTCCTTTAGCGTCTTTCAAGCCAAGACCAGTGATTTCACGAACAGCCTTGATTGCTTTAACCTTTTGGTCACCGGATTCAGTTAATTCAACATCGTATGAATCCTTTGTACCTTCGTCTCCACCAGCAGCACCGGCAGCGGCAACAGGAGCAGCAGCTGAAACACCAAATTCGTCTTCAATTGACTTAACCAAGTCGTTAAGGTCAGAAATTGAAGCATCTTTTAATTGATCAATAATATTGTCTTTATCGAAAGCCATTATATTTTCCTCCATTATAATTGGAATTAATTAAGCAGCGTCTCCGCCGTCTTCTTGTTTCTTATCAGCAATTGCTTTAACACCGTATGCAAAGTTACGTACAGGTGCTTGAAGAATGTTAGCAAGAGTAGAAAGCAATTCATCACGACTAGGCAATGCAGCGTACTCGTTGATCTTTTCAAGACTGGCAACCTTACCGTCAATAACGCCACCCTTAAGTTCAAGCGCATCGTTAGACTTAGCAAAGTTATGGACAATCTTTGGACCAGCAACTGGGTCTTCTGAAGAGAATACAACAGCGGTTGGGCCGTTAAATGTTTCCTTCAAATCATCAAAACCAGCTTTTTCTGCAGCACGTTCCAAAACCTTGTTCTTGATAACCTGCATCTTAACGCCTTCGTCACGGAGTTGCTTACGCAAATCAGTCACTTCGGCAACAGTTAAACCACGGTAGTCAACGACAACGATTGATGAAGCAGCCTTCATCGATTCAGTAGCCTCGTCAACTAACTTTGCTTTAACTGCGATTGTTTGTTCACTCACTAGTTTCACCTCCCAAAAATTTTATGGGATTTAATAAAAAATCCCTATGCCAACCTAGACATAGGAAAAAGATTCGTTTCCTCGGCAGGATATTAAGGCTTTGCGCCACCTGAGTCTTAGGCATATATCAGCATTTAACAGCATATCACAATCAATGAGTATGCGTCAATAAGGGATTTAATTTAAATCGAAAAATCATTAATCAAATGATTCTAGATCGACCTTTACACCAGGACCAAATGTTGATGAAATTGAAACGTTCTTAACATAAGTACCACGTACTGATGCGGGACGTGCTTTCACAATAACATCTTCAATGGTCTTTAAGTTGCCAAGTAACTTTTCAGTATCAAATGATACCTTACCAACTGGCACAGCAACGTTACCGTCACGGTCAGTCCGATAAGTTACCTTACCAGCTTTTGATTCTTCAACGGCCTTTGCAACGTCCATCGTTACCGTACCCGTCTTAGGGTTTGGCATTAAGCCTTTAGGGCCAAGAACCCGACCTAAACGACCAACTTGGGCCATCATGTCAGGGGTTGCGATGGCAACATCAAAGTCAAGCCAACCATCCTGAATTTTTTCAACTAAGTCAGATTCACCAACAAAATCTGCACCGGCTGCTTCGGCTTCCTTAGCCTTGTCACCCTTTGCAAAGACGATGACAGTTTGGTCTTTCCCAGTACCATTAGGTAAGACAACTGCACCACGTAATTGTTGGTCAGCTTGCTTAGTATCAACGTTTAATTTAAAGACAATTTCAACAGTTGCGTCGAATTTTGCAAAATCAACTTTCTTTACAAGTTCAACGGCGTCTTGAACGGGATATGCTTTGTCAGCATCTACTTGTTCAAGAGCTGCTTTATATTGTTTACCTCTTTTACGAGCCATGTGTTTTCCTCCTTGAATGTGGTGTTAACGGATAAACCTCCCACGCGACGTTTTGTACAATGTATGAATTGAATGAACGGTGTTAGCAGTTGGGTGCTGAATTAACCTTCAACAGTGAATCCCATACTACGAGCAGTTCCTTCAACCATGCGCATTGCTGCTTCAACGTCAGCTGCGTTTAGGTCTTTCATCTTTGTTTCGGCAATTTGCTTAACTTGGTCCTTAGTCACCTTAGCAACCTTGTTAGTATTTGGTTCGCCGGAACCCTTTTGAACACCAGCAGCTTTCTTGAGTAACACAGCAGCAGGTGGAGTCTTTGTAATGAAGTCGAATGAACGATCTTCATAAACAGTAATGACAACAGGAATAATCATCCCTGCTTGATCAGCAGTACGGGCGTTGAAATCCTTGGTAAAGCCCATAATGTTAATCCCTGCTTGTCCTAAAGCAGGACCAACTGGAGGGGCAGGTGTTGCTTTGCCCGCAGGAATCTGCAATTTAACGATGTTAGCTACTTTTTTAGCCACGAGACATAACCTCCTTAAGTCCGTGTGTGGTTAATGGAGATCAATATTTCTCCTCCCACGTTTGTGTGTCTGCCGGAGCAAGCATACTTACATAATATACCACAAACAGCACCACGACACAATAGCAATTACTGGTGCCATAAAAAACGCGCGATATGATCATCAACCAGCCGATTTTCATGAAGCTGGCGGTGATTGGCGTGCCGGCCATTAATAATCAGCTCCCGATAATAAACCAACGGGCGTTCCAGTAAATACCGGAGTGAAAAAGCACTATTCACCGAAACCTGGCCGTCATTGGTTTGGTAATTACTGATTCGGCCGGCAATATTCAACACCCGCATATTATCCGGAATGTCAGAAATATTCCGGGCAAGGGCCGAATAAACCGGGGTTCGCGTCGTCGGCCCGTTTGCATTAAGCGGAAATGAATCCACCGACCGGGTGTTTCTGGCGATTTCCGAATCATTAAACGGCCCGGCGATCGCAACAACATTTGCCACTTCAACTTGAGAATGGCGGTGTTGGTGAGTTAAGTACCAGAAGATCGTAATACACCCCATTGAGTGTCCCACTAGATTAAAGCGCTCTACGCCATAGTCATCATGCAGAACCTCACAAATTTTGGTCAGCCACTCCGCCTGCTGCTTGGGTCGTGATGTTTTGTCATGAAACAAGACTTGGACAACACACCGATTTTTAACGACTGTCCCAGTGAACTTTAACTGCCCATTCCCCGTAACGTGAATGACCAATGATTTGTTCGCGTGATAGTTGCGAACCAGTCGCCTAAGTAGAAAGCCAAACGAAAACCGATTGCCAAAATACCCTGGCAAAAACAAAGTCACGCTGTGATCAGCATCATCTTGACTGGACTGGCCGCTTAACATTGGTTTACCCAGCCGGACAAACCACCAGCCAAATCCGCCCACTATTCCGATCAGAACGACCATTAGTAAGCTGAGGACTTTCATTTTAGTCACCTGCTTCATCAAAAGTGCCGTCAAATTAGGGATGCCCTTTGTTCATACGATCATTTTTGAAGCACCGCTAAATTCTACCTTAATGCGCTACAACTCAAATTTTCATCGGTTCAATCAACAGCCAATTTTAATAGGGGCTTGCCGCCGACCAACCGGTTAGATGATTGGATCAACCTGATTAAATTCAAGTTCTGTCGACGTTTCGCGCCCAAACATTTCAATGTTGACTTTAAGCCGCATCTTTTCGTTGTCAATTTCAGTTACCTTGCCGTTCAATCCGGTAAAGGCCCCGTCAACAATCTTAACCGTATCGCCAACGTTGACGTCCAACTCTTCATGACGGGAATTCATCCCAATCCGTTTCAAGACTAAATCAACTTCATCAGGCAAAAGAGGGGTTGGTTTACTTCCCCGCCCGTGAGATCCCACGAATCCGGTCACTCCAGGGGTATTTCGGACAACATACCATGCCTGGTCAGTCATAATCATTTCCACCAGCACATAGCCGGGAAATGTCTTATCCATTTTGATCTTGTCCTTACCCTTTTTATCAGTCTCATGCTCCTCGGTTTCCGGCACAACCACTCGAAAAATCAAGTCGGCCATTCCCATCGACTGCTTCCGACTGTCCAAGTTCATTTTAACCTTATTTTCATAACCGGAATACGTATGAAGCACATACCATTTCTTTTCTGCTGACTCAACCATATTGACTGACTCCTCTTCTTTAATTAACCGTCATAAATTTGTTCAAACAAAAAAACCTGACACGTTCTGCAGGTTTCAACATCTTAACTATATCAAAATTTTGCCTAAATGGCTATGCAAGAAATTTCAAGCCCCATTGGACAATGAAGTCAATGACGCCCAAAAAGATTGCCATGATAATGGATGTTCCCAGAACAGTACTGGTATCAGTCCGGGTTTGCTTAGCGTTAGGCCAAGTAACGACTTTCATTTCGTTCACAACATTTTTTAAAAATTTCCAAAGTCTCAAATCTGCGTCCCCTTACGTTGTTGTTTTAGCGCGTTTCCTTATGCAATGTATACTTACCGCAAAACTTGCAAAACTTATTTAGCTCCAGGCGTTTGGTTCGATTAGGGTTCGCCGGAATCGTGTAATTCCGGGATCCACAAACTGAACACGCCAGAGCAACCTTTTTCTGTGCCATGGCGGCACCTCCTCACAAGCATAGTAATTCTAGCATTCTAAAGACAATCAGTCAATTGGACTCATTGTCAAATTTTCGTTTGCAGCGTTCATAAGCGTTCAAAAAACTTTTTTGGTCGATCAGCCCCGCCGACCCCTGAGCCAGTAATTCGGCGAACACATCCTGTTCCAACGGGGAACATTTTAGATACAAGTCGCGAAAGCTTTCTTTGAGAAGCATCGCAAACTCAGGGCTGTTAGCAGCCGAATCCTTTAACGTTGCGGCATAATAACCCAAGTTTTCATCAATGTATTTGGGCAGTTGGCGCGGCTGGCGTTTCTGAGCTTTATTTTTACGGACCAGATCAAAGAACCGGTTTTTCAAACTGGCTCTAAAAAACGTCCCAAACGTGATGCTTCGCTGATAGTCGTAGTGTTGAGCCGCTTTGAGGAGCACGATACTGGCCTCCTGGTCAAAATCATCGCGATCCATTCCATAAACGTAAAACATTTTATTGAATTTCCGCACTAACGGATGATACTGCTCAAACAGTTTCTTAAACGCTTGCTCATCCCCATCGGCCGCCATTCGAATCATTTTAAATTCTGCTTTCGTTGTCATCAGACACGCTTCCCTTCAGTTTGTAGATAATGGTTGAAAATTACACTACACGAAGGGTATTTACTGTCTCAAGCGAACCGGCGTTCAGGTTTCATAAGCTTCACCTAGACCAATTGACTAATATTAATAACCTAATATTTTTATTGGTCATCTGGTTTGTGATTCATCAAATGATCCCGGAGCTTCTCCAGTGCCAATAATTGCTTTGGATCCCACGGGGTCTGACGAATCGCATGGGATTTATCGGTCATTTTTCGCGCTTCAAGGGCGACTTCCTGCTTCGCCCGTTTAACATCCCCGAGCAATTCACGAGCAGGTATCCGAAGCGCCCCCGCCGAAAAGATTGTCCACTGTTCAGCCTGATCGCTCGTTGCCACAATCACTTGGGTAAACCGATCCTGTTTCTGACGTGAGAGGGCTTCAATATAGCTGTCAGCCGTCTGATCCTTACTGGTCCAGACAATTTCCATATCAAATTTACGAAAACTCTTTGAATTGCCAGGGACGTACATTGCGTCAAAGACGACAATCATGTTGACGTCACGATACTTTTTATACTCCGATAGCTCGGCCAACAGCTCATCTCTGGCATCAGCTAATCGGCCAGCCTGTTTAAGTTTGTTCAAGTGCGGCCAGTTGCCAATCATGTTGTAGGCATCAACGATTAATAAATTTTCCTTCACAATTGCCCACCAACTTTACTTTTTTGCCAACGGATGCCGCGAATTAAATCCCTGATAGATTAAAATGCTGGCAGCAACACTGGCATTAAGACTTTGGATATCGCCAACCATCGGGATCGTCAGCATTTCGTCCACCTGTTTTTTAAGCAGTGGTGAAATTCCCTTGCCTTCATTGCCAATCACGACAGCAACCGCTCCCTTGGCGTTCCACTGCCGATAATCGGTGCCGGAAATATCGGTACCGAAAACCCACACACCGCGTTCCTTCAATTCCTTGATGGTTGCTGACAGGTTGGTAACCCGGGCAACCGGCACCCGTTCAATCGCGCCGGCAGAGGTTTTCGCCACCGTCGCGGTTAACCCAACCGCCCGGTGCTTGGGAATAATCACGCCGGTCACGCCAGCCGCGTCAGCGGTTCGAATGATCGAGCCGAGATTGTGGGGATCTTCAATGTTATCGAGAATGACAAAGAACGGATCGGTATCATGGCGCTTCGCATTCTCAAATAAATCATCCAGCGTGGCGTACTCAAAGGCGGCAACCGACAGAACCACGCCCTGATGATTCTGAGAATGGGTAAGCCGATCCAGCTTCTGCTTTGGCACTTCAGAAACCACCAACCGTTGTTTTTTGGCCAGCTTTAAAATCTCCGACACAATGTTGTCATCCTTTTTAATTCCGGTTTGAATAAATAATTTGTTAAGCGGATTATCGCTCTTTAACGCGGCAACAACCGGATGTCTGCCGATAATAAACTCTTCATTTTCCTGTTCCTGATCATGCTTCATGTTTTAAGTTCCCGCTTTCTACCTGGTTAATGCACCAGTTTGCAATTTCCTTCATTCGATCATTTTGATCACTTAGGCAAAGGTACCCGAAAACGGCTTCAAACCCCGTCGAAATCCGATAAGTAATCACATCGGTATTCTTAGCGTGGGTGTGACTCTTGGCGTTACGGCCGCGTTTAAAATAGTCCCACTCCGTATTTGATAGTAGGTCAGCGTTGGCCATTAGCTCAATCAGCGCGGCCTGTGCCTTGGCTGACACGTACTTAGTCGCCACATGCTGCAAGCGCGTGGGTTTGGCAATTCCGTGCTCAATGAGGTGCCGCCGAATGAAAACTTCGTAGGCCGCGTCGCCCATGTATGCCAACGCAATGCCGTTCAACTGTGCAAATTCATCTGCCATGTCTGGTTATTATTCCTTTCTAAACCGGGTTCCCTGAGGCGTGTCTTCAAGAATCACACCGCGGGCTTTTAAAGATTCTCTGATTTCATCACTGCGAATAAAGTCCTTGTTTGCCCGGGCCCGTTCACGTTCATGAATCAAATCCCAAATCTCCTCATCCTTTAATTCACTTTGTTCAAGCTTAATGCCGAAGATCGAAGATAGTTCAGTCAGCGTGTTAATAATAAATTGCAGACTGTTTTGGAAAACAATATCGCGTTCACTGTACATGTTGGCAAATTTGACAAGTTCATATACCGCGGCAATCCCGTTTTGCACGTTAAAATCGTCATCCATGGCGTCGGTGAAGTCCGCAATAATTTGACGAACTTCCTGCTCAACTTTCGGATCACTGCCCGCCTCCGCGTTATGCAGGCGGTAAGTCAGATTATTAAAGCCGGTTTGCAGCTTCTTTAAGTTGCTTGAAGCTTCCTGAACACTTGCCTGGCTGTATTGAATTGGCCGGCGATAATGGGTGGTCGACATTAATAGCCGAATAACCTGCCCGTCAACCCGTTTCAGCAAATCATGAACCGTCACGAAGTTTCCGAGTGACTTACTCATCTTTTCGTTATCTTCACCAATTGTGACGAACCCATTGTGCATCCAGTATTTGACAAACGTCTGGTGGGTTCTGGCTTCACTTTGAGCGCGTTCATTTTCATGATGGGGAAAAATCAAGTCTTCACCGCCGCCGTGTATATCCAACGTGTTGCCGAGGTATTTCATCGACATTACAGAACATTCAATGTGCCATCCAGGCCGGCCCTTTCCCCAGGGCGAATCCCAGGAAATTTCATCACCCTTGGATTTCTTCCAGAGGGCAAAATCAATCGGGTCTTCCTTTTGAGCGAACTCGCCCTTTTCAACGTGTTGACTAGCCCCAACTTCCAGCTGATCGACATCGATATGGGGAAGTGCACCATAGGAGGGAAATTTACGGGCCCGATAATAAACGTTACCGTCAACATTGTAAGCGTAACCCTGATCTTCCAAGTTTTTCACAAAATCAATGATTTCTGGAATATTTTCAGTGGCCCTTGGATGAACCACATTCTTGGAAATGTTAAGCGCGGCGGTATCCTGCATGAATGCATGAATGTACTTTTCGGCGATGGCCTCAACGGTTGTATGATTTTCACGGGCAGCATTAATCATCTTGTCATCAACATCGGTAAAGTTGGAAACGTAATTAACCTTATATCCACGGTATTCCAAGTATCTGCGAATGGTGTCAAAGGCAATCGCACTTCTGGCATTGCCAATGTGGATATAGTTGTAGACAGTTGGGCCACAGACATACATATTAACAACGCCGGGGGTAACGGGTTCAAATTCTTCTTTTTGTCGTGTGAGCGTATTATAAATCTGCAACATGTCTAATTCCTTTCTTGATTCGTCATTATATAAGAAATGATAGCATAGTTTTCAATTATTTTTTCACTATTGCCCACTCACTATACTAAAAGGTCTCGTCGAAAATTCAACGAGACCAATTAATTTAAAAATATTTTTTATAAATAATTATTTATTAATTTGATTCAACGTCTGCTTAATATGTTGAACGGCCTTTTGCTTACCAACCAATTCAACTGATTCTGGTAATTCTGGTCCGTGCATCTCGTGAGTGACCGCAATTCGAATTGGCATCCACAATTGGCGGCCCTTAATCCCAGTATCCTTTTGAATTGCTTTAATTGTGTGGAAAATTTCAACGGCGTCAAAATAGTCCAACTTCTGAATTCGCTGCAGGAATTCATTCAACACAACTGGAGCGGTGTCGTTAGAAATTTCAGCCAACGCATCACCACTGACCTCTTCGGGTTCTTCAAAGAACACGGAAGCCATGTCGTTAATTTGGGCCATATAACTCATTTCCCGCTTATAAAGGTTGATTAACTGCCGGGCCCACTCAATGGTTTTGGCATCCGGATTTTCCGGAATGTTGCCCTTTTTAATCAACTGACGGAGAGCCAAGTCCATGATGGTGCTGTCATCGGCAGCCTTGACATACTGGTTGTTAATCCATTCCAACTTCTTTGAATCGAACTTGGCGGGTGACTTACTCAACCGCTTTTCATCATACATCTTAATGAACTGCTTCTTGTTGAAGATTTCGTCTTCACCAACTGGTGACCAGCCCAATAAGAGAATGAAGTTAAACATCGCGTCCGGCAAGTAGCCCAAATTACGATACTGTTCAATAAATTGAAGCACTGATTCATCACGTTTACTGAGCTTTTTGCCGGTGTCAGCACTAATAATCAGGCTCATGTGGCCAAATTGAGGTGCCTGCCAACCAAAAGCTTCGTAAATCATCAATTGCTTGGGGGTGTTGGCAACGTGGTCATCGCCACGAAAGACATGGCTGATTTTCATCATATGGTCATCAACCACCACGGCAAAGTTATAGGTTGGGGTGCCGTCACGTTTGGCAATGACAAAGTCGCCGCCTATGGTATCCGAATTAAATGACACGTTTCCCTTAACAATGTCGTCCCAAGCATAGTCATGATCCTTTGGTACGCGGAACCGGATCACTGGCTTTAAACCCTTAGCCTTCGCGGCATCGATCGCCTGCTGCTTTTCTTCGTCGCTCATGCCTTCATATTCATATTCGTAATGGGGCATTTCACCACGGGCCTTTTGGGCATCGCGGTCAGCGGTTAATTCTTCCTCAGTCCGGTATGAATAATAAGCCTTTCCCTCATCCAAAAGTTGCTGGAGCAGGGGCTGATAAATATCGTTTCGTTCGGATTGCCGATAGGGACCAAAGTCGCCACCAACGTCGGGACCTTCATCCCAGTCCAATCCCAACCACTTCAGGTTTTCTAATTGACTCTTTTCACCGTCAGCAACGTTTCGTTTTGTATCGGTATCTTCGATTCGAATGATGAATTTACCCTTGTTGTGACGGGCAAATAAATAGTTAAAAATGGCTGTTCGTGCGTTCCCGATATGCAAGTGGCCGGTTGGGCTTGGCGCATATCGAACTCGAATTGCATTGTTTGCCAAAGTATCAGCGCCTCTTTCTAAAGTTTAATTCAAATTTTGTCAGCATTTTAAGTTTACAATGAAGTCACCAAAAAATAAAGCCAAGGTCGTTAATAAAACGGCTGCCGGGAAAAATCAAGTCAATAACAGATGACCAGCCAGATCGTTTAAACACCCAAAATTTATCGTTTCCAAGCCTGTACTGGTCGGAAAAAAGGATTGACGCAGTTGAAACCACATCAATCCCTTAAATCATTCAAAATGGTGATCACATCATCAGCTTACCGGTTTCCCGAATTCTTACGCTTATTGTTCTTTTGTTTGCCGTTAGAGTTGCTATTGTTGCTATTACCGTTGTTATCATTCTTATCAGTAATGTTTTTGGTTGAATGTTCCGGCCGGGCAAAAATCATCTTGCCGGCGTCGGTTTGAATGGCGCTGGTAACCACCACGTCAATATGCTGATTAAAGAAGTACCGACCATCTTCAACGACGACCATGGTGCCGTCATCCAGGTAGGCAACCCCTTGCTGACGTTCAGTTCCGTTTTTGACAACCATGACGTTGAGCTTTTGTCCCGGCAAAATTTTCTGTCGCAAAGACGTTGCCAAGGCGTTGATGTTCAGCACCTTCACATTTTGAAACTGAATCACCTTGTTAAGGTTATAGTCGTTGGTGACGATGACGCCATCAACATCCTTAGCTAACTGAATGAGCTTGGTATCAACCTCATCAATGTCTTCGTAGTCCTTGTTGTAGATTTCGATCGGAATCAAGTCTTCATTTTGAAGCTTGTTCAAAATATCCAGCCCCCGGCGACCACGAACGCGTTTAACGCTGTCGCTGGAATCGGCAATATACTGAAGTTCATACAGAACGAATTTTGGAACCAACAGCGTTCCCTCAACAAATCCGGTCTTAATGACATCGTAAATCCGCCCATCAATCAAAATATTGGTGTCCAAAATTTTGTAATGATGGTAATTATCATCAACCGGTTTATCAATAATCTTTTCGCCCGGTTCCTTTGTTGCTTCCGAACGGCGCCGAAATTGAAAGGCTTTGCGCCACCGATCGCTCTGTGTATTTCCAAGCCGAAACCCAAAGTAGCCCAAAATCAACATTAAAATAATCGGAATCATTGTGTTCATGAAGAACGTGTTGCTTCTAAAGAAAACAATTGAAATTAACACGGCCAACACTAACCCAATGATCAGTCCCAAGATCCCAAACAACAGCGAAATTGGCCGTTGGTTGGTCAAGCGCGACTCAAAACGGTCGAATAGTTTAAGGACATAATTACCGGTCAATAATGAAATAAGATAAAAAATAATGGCGCCAACAATTGCATTCGTGATGACATTATTAACCAGCGTTCCGTAACTCACCTGCAGGATCAGCCAGATCAATCGGAAATAACTCGCTCCGATCGCGGCTCCGGCAAGTGTAAATACAAGTTGAACAATTCTCTTTCGTTTCAATTTTCCACCCTCTTTTCTCTATTCTAACCCAACGCAAGCTTCAGTGCTTGAGACAATGTGGCAACGCCGACAACTTCAATGCCCGTCGGCGGGGTCCATCCCTGGAGATTGTTTGCAGGAACCAAGACCCGTTTAAATCCTAACTTGTGGGCTTCTGATACCCGCTGTTCGATTCGCGTTACCCGGCGAATTTCGCCAGTTAGGCCAAGCTCGCCCACATAACACTCGGTCGGGCTGGTCCCCCGATTTTTGTAGGAAGACGCAATACTGACGGCGGTTGCCAAATCAATCGCCGGTTCGTCAAGTTTAACACCCCCGGCTGCTTTAAGATAGGCGTCCTGATTTTGAAGGAGTAAACCGGCCCGTTTCTCAAGGACAGCCATAATCAGTGACACCCGATTGCGATCCAGGCCGGTTGCCGTGCGGGTCGCATTTCCGAACACCGACGCGGTCACTAATGCCTGAATTTCAACCAGGATTGGCCGGGTTCCTTCCATTGAAACCACAATGGCCGAACCAGTGGCGTCCTTGAGCCGCTCCTCCAAAAAAATCTCTGAAGGATTGGTAACCTCATGCAGGCCGTCGGTTAACATCTCAAAGACGCCAAGCTCATTAGTAGATCCGAAACGATTTTTGACCGTTCGCAAAATTCGGTAGGAATGGTGGAGATCCCCTTCGAAGTACAATACCGTATCAACCATGTGCTCCAAAATCTTTGGTCCGGCAATCGCGCCGCCCTTTGTCACGTGGCCAACCACAAAAATTGTAATTCCCTGACCCTTGGCAATGTTCATCAGGTCAGCGGTCACTTCACGAATTTGGGCAACGGATCCGGTAGCCGACTGAAGCTCCGGAATCTGCATCGTTTGAACGGAGTCGATGATGACCGCGTCGGGTTTCATGTCGTTAATGGTTGCCTTAATCACGTTCATATCGGTTTCTGGGAAAACGTACAACTGACTGCTGTCAACATCGAGGCGTTCGGCGCGCATCTTAATTTGGCTGGCACTTTCTTCTCCTGAAACATAGAGGATCTTCCCCGTCTTACTGAGCTGCCCGGACACTTGCAGCATCAGCGTTGATTTGCCAATGCCGGGATCGCCGCCGATTAAAATCAGTGAGTCCGGGACAACCCCGCCGCCCAAAACCCGATTGAGTTCTTCCATACCGGTTTTAAATCGTGGTTCACTTTGGAAACTCACCTTATCCAGCGGCTCGGGCTTAACGCTTCTACCACCCGCAGTTGCTCGAAGGGTCGTGGTTGAGGCCTTGACTGTGGGCGCAACAGTTTCTTCAACCAATGTATTCCACTCATTACAATTGGGACACCGCCCAAGGTAACGCGGTGAAATGTAGCCACAATTTTGGCATACAAATTGAGTCTTAACTTTCGCCAATCAAATTCTCCTTTACACTTTGCTTGTTACTTTAATTTTATCACGTTAACCGGTCATCATAACTGGTAAAGACCGGTTTTAACCGGTTCTTATACTTTATCGACCAGAGGAACCGAAGCCGCCCTGGCGCGTTTTTTGCTTAGCGCTGTCATCAGAATCCGCTAACAGATAAGGCATAAAGATTCCCTGGGCCACCCGCTCACCCTTTTTGATGTGGGTATCGGCAATTCCAAAATTGAGGATCTGAACAAAGATCTCACCCTCATTACCGGTGTTATTATAGTAGTCGGCATCAATCACGCCAATGCCATTTGGAATCACCAATCCCCGCTTCAATGGATTACTGGACCGATTGGCAATCACAAGCACCTCATTTGGCTGCATGTACGCCTTAATCCCGGTTGGGATCAAATAGGGTTTTAAAATCTTTTTGGCGCGTTCTAGACTCGCGTCACTAGTGGTCTTTTGGTGCTTAATGGCCCACAAAACCTTTAGGAAGTCCCTCTTCCAAATGGACGGGATTGTCATATCAACGGCACTTTGAAAGTCGTATCCGGCGGCATTTTTCGTCGTTCGGAAGGGCAGTGTCAGATCGGCATCCTGATATTTTGAAACAATTTCAAACCCACGATTTATCATTTTATCAAACTCCCTTTTACATTTTTAGCTCCATTCAGTATAAACTATATTTAGGGGGATTTGTTTGGCAAATTAAAGTTTGACAAATTCACTCAAGAACGCCAGAATAATGGTAGGTAAAACCTTTAAGCAATCGAAAATGAAAGGAACTTTGTGATGACAAAACAAGATGAGCTCAAACAATTAGTTGGCCAGGAGGCAGTTAAATTTATTCAGGACCACACAGTTGTGGGTTTGGGAACGGGGACAACCGTTAAGTTCATGGTAGATGCTTTGGGCAAACGAGTTGCTGAAGAACACCTGTCAATTGTCGGCGTTCCAACGTCGGCTCGCACCCGCGTTCAGGCTAACAGCCTGGGAATCCCAACAAAGGGCCTCGATGAAGTTGACCATATTGACCTCACCATTGACGGTGCCGATGAAATTGATACCAATTTCCAAGGCATCAAGGGTGGTGGCGCCGCTCATCTTTGGGAAAAAATTGTTGCCATTAATTCGCGTAAAAATATGTGGATTGTCGACCAAAGCAAGCTTGTGAATAAGCTTGGCAACTTTCCCCTTCCAGTTGAAGTCATCCCCTACGGCAGCCGCCAGCTGTTCAACCGGCTCAAGGAGCAGGGCCTTCACCCCGAATTTCGGATGACGGACGGAAAGTACGTCACAACTGACTCAGATAATTACGTCATTGACCTGCATCTTAAACAGATTGACGATCCGGAGGCCCTTTCTTTAAAACTTGATCAAATGACCGGAATCGTTGAGCACGGCTTATTTTTAGACATTGTCAACACCGTGGTTGTCGGGACGCCGTCAGGGCCCAAAGTTTTAAACGCCCGCCCATAATTTTGCAATTATTAATCATTCTAATTTAGATCCCAACTAAATTCGCCGCTTCTTGGCGAATTTTTTATATTGTCATCACCGTATCGGTTAAACAGGTCCCCCCACTAGCCCTTTTAGCCGAATCGGCGTAAACTATTAAGTTATTAAGGAGAGTGATTTTTGTTGACATCAGAAATTAAATTAGACCAAATCAACAAGTTCCAGCAGAATCTTGCTAACCGTCAGGATTCAAAGGTCGTTGAACGGGCCGTTTCACATCAAGGAATCTTAGGGAGCAGTGAAGACTTCACTTCCGAAAGTTTGATGCACCCGGTTTTCTCAATTGACCTCTCAACTGGTAACGTTGCTGACCAGAAGCGCAGTGGCCGCTGCTGGATGTTTGCGGCTCTGAACACCATGCGGATTCGTTTGATGAACACGTTTAAGGTGGACGACGGGTTTGAACTGTCCCAAAACTACACAAATTTTTGGGATAAATTCGAAAAATCAAACTACTTCTTGGAAAACGTCTTAAAGACCGCCGACCAACCCCTTGATTCCCGGAAAGTTGCCTGGTTAATGGCAACCCCCCAGCAAGATGGCGGCCAGTGGGACATGCTTTGCGCCCTTATCGAAAAGTACGGCATCGTTCCGAAGTACGCAATGCCGGAAACTTTCAGTAGTGAGCAATCCGCCCAGCTTAATAAATATCTCAACCTTAAATTACGTCACGACGCCGTTTCACTGCGAAAATTAGTCGCTGATAACGCATCTGATGACAAAATTTCCGAAACCAAGGAAACCATGTTAAACGAAATTTACCGAATGCTGGCATACGCCCTTGGTGAACCAGCAACCACGTTTGACTTCGAGTATCGGGACAAAGATAAGAACTACCATATCGACCAAAACATCACCCCACAGGAATTTTTCAAAAAATACGTCAACCTCAATCTGAAAGATTACGTATCACTGATCAATTCACCAACTGATGACAAACCATTCAACAAGACCTACACGATTGAAATGCTCGGCAACGTTGTGAACGGCCGCCAAGTGAAGCATTTGAACCTTGAAATGGTTGATTTGAAGAAGTTAGCAATTAAACAGCTTCAAAACGGCGAATCCGTTTGGTTTGGAAGTGATGTTGGCCAAAGCTCAAATTCTAAGAAGGGCATTATGGACACCGCGCTATATGCGCCGGATGATTTGTTCGACACCGACCTGTCAATGTCAAAAGCCGAACGCCTGGATTACGGCGAAAGCCTCATGACCCACGCGATGGTTATTACGGGCGTTGACCTCGTTGACGGCAAACCAACCAAGTGGAAAGTTGAAAATAGCTGGGGCGAAAAAGTCGGGACTAAGGGCTACTTCGTCATGAGCGACGCGTGGATGGACCAATTTGTTTATCAATTCGTGATCAACAAAGCCTACCTGTCAGAAGACCAGCTAAAAGCCCAAGCGCAAGACCCAATCGTCCTTAAGCCATGGGACCCAATGGGCGCATTGGCATAATCAGTAATGAATCACTGCAAAAACGTATTTAAACAGGAGCTCCGGGCAATCAATGATTGCCTGGAGCTCCTGTTATGTTATGCCTTCTTTTCAAGCGACTGATCAGTCGCCGTCATAAATTGCTTATCTAAAATATTTAAATGCCGATCAAACTCATAGCGGATCGGTTTACCATTCGGCACCTCGACGTTTGGAATGTCCGCATCAGAAATCTTCTCTAGAAACTTGATTAACGCGCGCAACGTACTGCCGTGCGCCACAACCAGCTGGTTATGGCCATCCAACAATCTAGGGGCAATGTGGTCTTCCCAATACGGAATCAGCCGGGATTGAGCCATTTGTAAGCTTTCACTCAGCGGAATTTGGACCCCATAGCGATCATAGCGGGGATCCTCATCCCGGACCTTTAATAGCGGTGGGACAACCGAAAAACTTCGACGCCAAATTTTGAGCTGTTTGGCTCCCACCTGTTTCTTAACCGCAAGTTTATTCTTGCCGCGCAAGCCGCCATAATGACGTTCATTTAATCGCCAGGATTTAAACTCGGGAATATACGACTGCCCAATCTCGTCGAGCACAATGTTAGTAGTCAAAATCGCGCGTTTAAGCATTGACGTGTGAACGGCTTCAAACTGAATTCCAGATGTCGCAATAATCTTTCCAGCTTGATGCGCCTGAGAAATTCCCTGGTTGGTTAGCGGCACATCCGACCAGCCGGTGAAGATATTATCACGATTCGCTTGGCTTTCGCCATGACGCATAATGACCAATGTCGGCACAATTTCATCTTCTTTTCAAAATTTAATTGAAAACGACCAGAACGCTTTCAGAACACAGGACTAGTCTAACATAGGTTGGAAAAAGATTGCCAGTGCTTCGTGAACTATTTATCAAAGTAGCTGCCAGCATGAAATGCTGACACGCCCGCTATGATCCCCCGACCAACGTTAACGGCGGTATCATCATGAATCATTTTAAACTTTTTGAACCAGCACCATCAGAACGGGAATCACAATCAGACTTAACAGCGTTGTTTCAGCGACCATGATTGACGCGTAATCCGAATCCGCGTGATAGAGACGGGAGACAACCGGGGCATTGGTCATAATCGGCATTGCGGACTGCATAATAAAAACTTGTTTCATTAACGTCGGCATCCCACTTGGAATCACCAGCAACGCCATAATTGTCGGTGCCAGCAAAAAGCGGCCAAATAAAATGAGGAAGTTGCTTCGGTCGAAATGAAGATGACTCAAATCAACGCTATTAATTGAAATCCCGATAAAAATCATTGATAGCGGAATCGTTAATCCGCCTATGTAATTCAAATCCTGCATCACAAAATCCGGAACCCGCGCGTGTAATAATACTAGAACGATACCGACCATGAAACCTAACAGTGGCGGTGAAAAGACCTTTTTGAGAGTCCGCTTGAAATTCAATTTGGCTTCGGTCGTGCCATCTTTTTGAATGAGATAGACCCCCAACGTCCAGAAGAACGTTGTGTTGACCATGTAGTACACCAACACAAACGGCAAACTGGGACTGTGGAACAACGCCATATTAACTGGAAGTCCAACAAAAACTGTGTTAGAGTTGGAAAACATTGATTCGAATAAGCCGGAATGAATTTTGGGTATTTTGCAGATTTTAACGATTAAAATTGAGACTATGTATAACACAAACATTGATACAAACGGGAAGGCAACGTCAGGAAGCGTCGACAGGAGCTTCTTAGCGGTAAACTTTTCCATAATCGTTGATACCATGTAGGCAGGCAGTGCGATTTGGGTGACGAGTTTGGCAATCATACTGGTCATTTTGCTGTCAAACCAGTTATTTCTAGCCAGAATAAAGCCCAGGGCTATCATGATCAAAATCACGAGGACCCCGGAAATTGCTTGAATAAATATTGACATACACATTCCTCGATTCCTCAAACTAATACGATGTTGTATTATAACACAATTAAAATCCACATTGTGCTATAATTTTTCCCGTTATGTTCTGAAAATCGCGGAAAGAATGTTAAATTATGTTTAAATAACCCATGATTTTCGCAATCTTGCTGTAAAGTGCAATATACTTTTGTAAGAATTTTTGTAAACGAGGAGTCATTATGCCATCAGATAAGAAGCGGGACTTTGAGCCCGTATATTCACGTAGGGCGGATAAAAAGCCCCACTATAAGAAAAAGAACAATCGGAAACGCCGAATTATCGGCTGGAGCATCTTCATCGTGTTGCTCCTAGCAGTTGGTAGCGGCCTGGTCTGGGGGTATGGCGCCTATAAAAGTGCCAAGAAGACGTTCACTCAGACTTACGATTCGACTAATGTCCAAAAGGAACGAAACGTTTCGTCAGTTATCAAGCAAGGTAAACCCCTATCAATCCTCTTACTGGGAACTGACACCGGCGCGCTTGGGCGTCATGATACCGGACGAACCGACACGATGATTGTTGCCACCGTCAATGCCAAGCAAAAAACGGTTCATTTAACCAGTATTGCTCGGGACACAAAGGTTGTCGTCCCCGGTGATACCCAGCCATACGAGAAGATCAACGCTGCCTACACCATTGGCGGGGCGGGCACGGCTGTCAAAACTGTCCAGAACCTGTTAGACATTCCAATTGATTTCTACGCCATCATCAACATGGGTGGCCTGGAAAAGATGGTTAACGGCGTCGGCGGCGTGGACGTTACCCCACCACTGACATTCAAGTACGGGCACGCCAACGTTGTGAAGGGCCAAAAGATCCATTTGAATGGCGCCGAAGCTTTGGATTACGCCCGAATGCGTGATGACGATCCCCGTGGTGACTATGGGCGTCAAGCCCGTCAGCGTCAAATCATCAAGCATTTGGTCATGAAGGGTCTTAACATCACCTCTCTTCCGCGTTACAAGTCAATTTTATCTTCACTGACTGGTAATCTGAAGACCGATATGACCTTTGACGATATGATTGCAATTCGTGCCAAATACGGTGATGCGACCCACCACATTAAATCTCAGACCCTTCAGGGCGAAAATGCCATGATTGACGGTCTCTCATACCAAGTGGTCCCTGATAACGAGCTATTGCGGGTATCGAACGATATTCGCAAAACGCTTGGGTTATCCGGATCAACCAAGTTGAAAACAGCTCAATCCTCAACTGATTCCACAACCGGCTATACCGGCAACACCGGATACTCGGATTCAACCAATAATGGTACTCAATCCACGTATAACGGATACTAATTTATAAGTGTAAAACTTCAGCGCGGTCACAAATCGTTCATTCGGTTTGTGGCCGCGCTTTTGATGTTCAATCATTTTTAAATAAAAAGCCAATCTCAATGGCGCCTAAAGCAACCCGCAAGATCAGCGTTTCAAAAGTCATTTTAACTTAAAATCCCCCCGGCATAGCCGAGCACACCCAAAATAAACAGGATAATAATTGCCCAAATTGGCGACAGCCGTTTCCGAATGAGCCAGATACAGATGATGGTCAGTAACATTGCCGCCAAAGCTGAAATCCCGCGGTCCAGCCAAACAAAGTGCGGAAATGCGGAAATCCGGCCCAGGTTAAAATCAATTCGGACCCATTTGGCAATAAAGGTCCCCATCATGAACATTCCAAAGACCGCGGAGGCCCGGGTAACCACCTTTAAAATTCCGGAACCAAACAGGTTGATGATATCCGTTCCGCGCTGATAGCCAAACTTCTGGGCAGAATATCGAAATCCGAGTCGCAGCAGATTCCAGCCGGCAAAAAACAGAATCGGGCCGTAAATGCCAAAACCACTCAGAACAACACTCGCCGCCAACGCTGATAATACCGGACGAATCGTCCCCAGCCACACCGGATCGCCAATTCCGCCAAGGGGGCCCATCATGGCAGTTTTGACTGCGGAAATGTCTTCGGCTGATACCGGCTGGCCGTCAGCCCGTTGTTCCTCGAGATTTAACACCACCCCGGTAACCAAGGACTGCATGATCGGCGACGTATTGAAAAAAAGCAAATGGCGCTTCATTGCCGCAATCCGCTCTTGCTTATCGGGATAGAGTCGTTTAATCGCTGGCGACATAATATAGGCGAATCCTAAATTCTGCATCCGCTCATAGTTCCAAGAGGCTTGCTCAAAACTGGATCGCCAAAAGACGCTGACAAAATCTGTCAGTTGAAGTTTCGGCAACTGCTTACCTGTTGATTGCTGATGTGACTCCTGATTCATTAACGTCCCTCAATCCTCTACAAATCGTCTAAATCTCGGTCAAAATCATCCAGTTCATCGACATCGCCACTATCATGGCTGCTATCCGGGTGCCGATTCGAAAACCAGATATAGACCGCCGTCAAAACCAAGCCAATAATTGTCAGCACAAAAATGTTGAGTCCAGTCACGACGGCCAGCACAAAGCCGCCGATCAGCCACCACCACAGCGCCTTATCGGCCATCATATTGATAATAATTGCAAACCCAACTGCGGCGACCATTCCAACCGAAATGTCAATTCCAGTCGTCACCACGTTTGGAACCGCCGAAGCCAACTGATGAATATATCGGGGACTGATAAGCATCACCAGCAACGTTGGAATCATAACGCGCATCCCCTGAATTCCCAAACTAACCAGGTGAATCCGATTCATTCGTCGCAGGTCACCGTCATCAGCCGCGCGATCTGCCCGGTGAATCAGCCATCCCATCCGCTTCCGAATAAACACATTTAGGATTTGCCCCACGACCGCGAAGGGAATCGCCACCGCAATCCCATGTTTCATACTTAACGCAGCCGGACCACAAACCAGCAAAGCCGAAATAACCGCCGGCAAACTAACGTCGGGGGCAACAGCGGCGCCGACATTCATCCAACCAATTGTAATCATCTGAAGCGTTGCGCCCAGCAAAATACCGGCGCTCATATTTCCGGTGGCAATGCCAATTAAGGTACAGGCAACCAGTGGCTGAAACAGCTGCCACTCGTCCAAAATTCCGTCGCAGCCAACAAAAAAAGCCACAATCAAAGTTAGAATCCAAGCACTTAATGCCATCAATTTACCCTCTATTCAAGATTAAAATTCTTTTTCTTTATGAGGCTGAGCAGATCAATCTTCTTATCAGCAGGAATTTTTTGAGCCGTGACGTCCAAATGAAAGTCGTTGACTAATGCCGCCACCTGTTTAGCAGTATGATCATCCATCGCAACGGCATCGGTGATCATTGTCATGCCTTCCGTATAGGCGATACTGCCAATGTTAATTCCAACCTGACTAAAATCAACACCGCCCTCTGCCAGGCGCAGCATATCGCCAACATTCTCCGTCAGTAGTAGCGTGTTAAATGAATCAAAACGGGAATCAAAATAGGCGCGAATCATTTTATTAACTGACACAACGTTCGCCTTGACACCAGGTGGTGCTACCTGGGTAATCAGGGTTTTTCGCAAATTGTCCTTAGCAACGCTATCGGAAACAACCATGATTCGATTCGGCTGCACAAACCGAGTCCAAAAGGTTGCCACTTGCCCATGCAATAGGCGACTGTCAACACGAGCTAACCGAATATCCATCGTCATAGTAAGTCATCCTCTCCATCTAACTGATCTGGCATCTTAAATTGTTTGATTGACCCGTCTGAAATTTCGTTTAAATGGGTCACAATCTTTGAAAGTTCCTGATCTCTAACCATGTAAGCTTCAATTAAGAGCGGCAGATTAACCCCCGCGATCAACGCCGTGTGCTTGGGATCTGCAGCCACCAGTTGCGTTGCGGCATTAAATGGTGACCCACCCCATAAATCGGCAAAGATCAAAATCTCTTTCTGAGCGGCCGCCTGTTTGGCTTTGGCAAACTTCTCAGCTAAATCCTTTATCCCATCACTGGGCGCCAATGTAACGGCGCTCACGTCCTTTTGAGGGCCGGCAATCATCTCGGAAGTTGAGATTAACGCCCCGGCTAATTGCCCGTGACTCGCAACAATAATTGAAACCAAGTTCATCACTCTTTTCATATCATTGAATTTCTAATTACCCTAAATATACCATAACCATGTCGCCCGGCGGCCAAAAAATACCGGTACCAGGACGGCTCGCAAAAATCGGTTGACTAGTCGCTCAACGCGTCAATCTTCAGCATTTCCGCGGGGGTTTCAAAATCATAGTCGGCATCCTTGAAGGCCGCCGTTTTTTTGGTTCGCCATCCTGCCAAGCCAAACGCCACGTTTGCGGCATGGGCAGCCTGCATGTCATAAATGGTGTCGCCAATGTAGATGGTCGCTTCCGGGGAAGCTGACAGCTTCTCAATGCCCTTCAGCACCAAATCAGGTGCCGGTTTCCCCCGTTTGATCTCATTTGAAAAAACAAACGCATCAAAAAAGTCGTCTAGGTTGAAACGCGTCACATCACGATGAAACTCGGCCTCAACTTTTGAAGTGGCAATGGCCATTTGATTAGCCGGATCAGCGTGAAGAACGCCCAATGCGGCTTTGATGCCGGGATAAACGTGGGCGTACTGCTTAAAGTTCGAAATCTCGGCAAACCATTCTTTCTGAATTTGATCCGGGTCCCTCACTTTTAAAATCTTCAGGGCATCGGCGGCCGTGATGCCGAACACCTTTTCAACCGCAGCATCGGATACATCATACCCGTGCTTCTTGAGAACTTTTTGCAGGGGTAACATGTACATCTGTTCCGAATCAATTAGCGTTCCGTCCACGTCAAAAATAAAATAATTCATAGCTGGCCAACTTTCATTAAAAGGTTTATTTACGTTTCGGTTATCTCCAAGATAACGCGAACCCGTCAAATCGGCAATCCAGTTTCAGGAGTTACTTGAAAAATAACTCACAAAGGACTGCATGAAAAAAGTCCGACCCACTACATAAAGTAATGACCCGAACTTAATTATGCGGCCAAGAAGATTCGAACTTCCACCGAGATAATTCTCGACAAGATCCTTAATCTTGCGCGTCTGCCAATTCCGCCATGGCCGCATCAACGAATAAAATTATAACAAAAATTCGGGGCGCTGACAATCACTTTTTTGAAAATCATTCAAAAACCGTTATTTTATTCGTTGAACCAAGCTAAGCGTCATTCACCACGGACCGTTGCGCCCTGATCATCGATCGAGAGCAGTCGCAAGCTGCCATTTAGGCCCTTCTGTTCCAAATCAATTCGCAATTGGATCAAAGCGGATTTTTCACCCAAAACAGCCACGGTTGGCCCCGCACCACTCAAATAGGTGCCATAGATTCCGAGTTTGTGAGCCGTCTGGCGGATCACTGCCATTTCGGGAACCAAATCTTTTCGATAGGGTTCGTGAAACTGATCATCTTCAATGAGTGGCAGTGCCTGGTCAAACTTCCCTTGGCTCACCAACGCGACAAAGACATTTTCTTTACTGCTGGCCTTCACCGCCGTCTCATAATCAATGGTTTTAGGAAGTTTCTTGCGGCTCTGCACTTCACTTAACCCGTCCGGTCGAATATACGTCAGAATATCAATGGCCGGCAACGGCAGCTTCGTCGCGATTGCCTTTTCACCATCAAACATTGAGACCGCCATGCCACCAAGCATTGCCGCCGCCACATTTTCAGGGTGCTTTTCAAATTTAGCTCCCAGCGTCAGCTGATCCTCAATTGATAAATTCAGCTCACCTAATGTATTGGCAATCTTAATACCGGCAACCACCGCGGTCGTACTGGATCCTAACCCGTGGGCGATCGGAACGTCTGAAATAACGGTCAATTGGTGGGGGTGAATATCCGGATCCACCTTCAAAATAGTTTGAACGATTAAATTCCGTTCATCGGTTGGAATATCACTTCCCAGCGCATGGTTAACTTTCCACTTATCCGTCTGTTCCTCGACGATGACCGTGTAATACATATGAAGGGCAATGCCCACCGAGTCAATGCCGGAACCAATATTTGCCGATGTTGCCGGAACGCGAACAATAATCTTTGCCATAGTGATTCTCCTCACTTATTATTTATCAAATCAATCACGTAATCGTCATTATTAAAACGGGCGCCTACGCACTCATGTCCGAAACCAGCTGTAACTGGCCGTGACAGCGACCGCACACAAACTTATGCAGATCGATCCGTCGTTTTCGATGATAAACCAAACCGCAATGTGAACAGCGATAGAGGTATCGATAGGGCTGCGGGTGATCATTTAGACGCGGCGCGTAGCGGGAACCGCCGACGGCCTTGAGTAACTGCTTAAAGGCCCGACTGCCATGATTACCACTATAACCTGCCAAGTGTAGATGATAGTGACAGAGTTCGTGCTTAATAATGCCGATTAGGACCGCATTGTCCTCCCCACCCACCATCTTTGGATTAATGTCGATATCATGGGTGTTCAAATGATAACGTCCGCCAGTTGTTCGCAGCCGGGCATTAAAGTACGCGCGGTGCCGAAATGGTTTGGCAAATGATTGTTTTGAAATTCTTTCTACTAATGTTTGAAGCTCTTGATTTGTCACGCTGTAATCCCCTCTACGATGCCATTTATTTAGTCGGGTCGACCATCGTTAATTGAATTCGGTGACGATCAACGTCAACGGCGGCTATCCAAACCGTCACAATGTCGCCAACGGCAGCAACTTTGCTGGGGTCCTTGATGAAGTGGTCGCTCATTTTTGAAATATGAACCAAGCCATCCTGCTTAACCCCGATGTCAACAAATACCCCGAAATCAACCACGTTACGAACGGTTCCCTGCAGCTTCATCCCCACTTTAAGATCCGCCATCGTCAGCACATCTTTTTTCAGAAGTGGTGCGGGCATGTCATCACGAAGGTCCCGCCCAGGAGTTTCAACGCCCTTCACAATATCTTTTAGAGTGGCGGTTCCAACTCCCAACCGTTTGGATAGGTCGTCAAGATCAATCCCAGCCAATTTCTGAGTGACCACCGGCTGGCCCAGGTCCTCAATGGTTAACTGGTAGGTTGTCAGTAACTGGGTGGCCGCCGGATAGCTCTCCGGATGAATGTCCGTATTATCCAAGGGGTTGTCACCATCAATGATTCGCAGAAAACCAACGGCCTGTTCAAAGGCTTTTGGTCCCAGGCGCGGAACCTTTTTAAGGTCCTGACGATCCAAAAATTGGCCGGTTTTATTTCGAAATTTCACAATATTATTAGCCGTTGCCTTGGTTAACCCGGAAATATGAACGAGCAGATCCGGACTGGCTGTGTTTAAATTCACACCCACTTGGTTAACCGCGGTTTCAACAACCTGATCCAACTTTTCGCCCAACTGCTTTTGCGGCACATCATGCTGATACTGGCCAACCCCAATTGCCTGCGGGTCAATCTTAACCAGCTCAGACAACGGATCTTGAATTCGGCGGGCGATACTGACGGCCGACCGCTGTTCAACACTGAAATCCGGAAATTCATCCCGCGCAACCTGACTTGCGGAATAGACTGACGCGCCAGCCTCATTGACAATTACGTAAAACACCGGCGTTTTAATTTTTTTAATCGCGGCAGCAACAAACTGCTCGGATTCGCGACTGGCGGTTCCGTTGCCAATTGCGATCATTTCAACGTGATTTTTATTAATGAAATCAATAAACAGTCCCTCTGCGGCAGCCCGTTTCTCGGCACTGGCAGGTTTATGCGGATAAATCACCGTTTTGTCCAGGAACTTGCCATTCTTATCGACAACTGCGAGTTTACATCCCGTTCGATAAGCCGGGTCGAACCCCATCACAACGCGGCCCTTCAGCGGGGCCTGCATCAGAAGATTGTAGAGGTTTTTGCCAAATACCTCAATGGCGTGATTAGCCGCCTTCTCAGTGAGATCCTTGCGAATTTCCCGTTCAATTGCCGGGCCAATGAATCGTTGATAACCATCTAAAACAGCCGCAGACACAATATCGGCAGCCAGTCCGGTATGCTTGCCAACCATATTAGACGTCAAAAACCAGTTGATCGGCGTCTCGTTCACCGTAATTTTCACCGACAGAATGTGATCCTTTTCCCCCCGATTAATTGCCAGGGTCCGGTAAGACGGAATTGTCTTTACCGGCTGCTTGAAGTCATAATACTGCTGGTAGGTTCCGGCTTCATCATCATCTTGATGGCCGCGTTTGAGTCTAGTTTCAATCTCCCCATACTGCTGCGTGTTACGCCGAATCCACTCCCGAAACTTGGCACTATCGCCAACCTCTTCGGCAATAATTTCGTGAATTCCATCGATCACCGCCTGCTTATCCGGCAGTTCCTTATCCGGATCAACTGCAGCAGTCATCATATCAGCCAAGTTTTCTTGAAAGGAAAGGGCCGCTTTGGCGAGCGGAAGTAATCCCTTTTCTTTGGCAATCGTCGCCTTGGTGCGGCGCTTCTGCTTGTACGGTAAGTATAGGTCTTCCACCTGCTGCAGAACCGTCGCGGCTTCAAGCTGCTTTTTGAGACCAGGAGTTAACTGGTTTTGCTCATCAATAATTTTGATGACCTCGGCTTTTCGTTTATCCAGCGTTTGAATCCGGTGCGCTGAAGTTTGAATGTCACGAATTTGCACTTCATCCAGGTTGGCAGTCCGTTCCTTTCGATACCGGGCAATGAAAGGCACCGTGTCGCCTTCATCCAGCATTTTAAGGGTTTCGTTAATTTGGTTAACGCGAATTTTCGGCAAATCGCGGTGAATCTTTTCAGCAAGCATCGTATCCATACAAAGTAAGCCACCTTATCATTAATCTAACAACTATTATATCATGCAAAATTGACTGATTTAACGAAGAGATTGGGAAAATCAGCAGTTAAATTGAAACCGAGCCCAAACCACACGGCGTAAAGGAACCACTCATTTCCGAATGGCCACAAAAACGGCTTGGAGCCGCCATTTTGGCCACGCCTTAGTCAGAAAAAATGAAAAGGGCTGAGACAATTTGACCCTTTGTCCCAACCTTTTCTCGTGTAAGTCTGTTATATCATGCTGAATTGAGCAATCAATTTGTTCAATCCTATGCCAACAACCCCATAATCCGCGTCGTCACGTCAGATACCTTTGCAATGTGAGCCTCTTGATCCTTTTCAGCCTGGTTAAACGCGTCAACGGCGACAACCTGCTTAGCCGGGTCAATACTGTCAGTCATTGCTTGACAGGCGGCAGCGTAATCCTCATAGGCTCGAACCAGCATTTTATGCTTACCCAAAACTTTAACTGGTACCGGCGCTTGTTGCAGCTGGTTAACGTTGTCGTTATATTTGTCGGTTCCCGATTGAAAGTGGGCCTTAATCTTGGTCAGCTGATCACTGGACAGGTCGGAAACCTGATCGCTGTCAATCGCCTTTCTAAGCGTCTCATAATCAGCATTTAAATCTTCACCGTTAGTCTGAGTGGCCTCGATGACATCTGAAACAATTTTTGCGTATCTTTGTAAATCTTGTGGTTTCAAAACAGTTCCCCCGATTCTTAAATCTTATTTTATTGTTGGTGCAAAAAATGCCGCTGGATATATTTTACTACTTCTGAAATCACAACGATCATAAATCCACCAATTACGACAACCAGCCACTGCGATGCTGCCAGGTTCGTGACGTGGAACATCTGGTTAAACCCAGGCACGGCAATTGTGAGAATTAACAGAAGTGCCGACCCCAACAGTGCCCAGTTAAAGAACTTGTTTTTGAACAGCCCCACTCTGAAAATAGATTGATGAATCGTCTTTGAGTTAAACGCGTGGAACAACTGAATGAGCCCCAGCGTCGCGTAAGCCATGGTCAACGCATCGGCGTGGATCAGCGTTTCGGAAGCGTGGACCGGATTAAGGATGGCAAAGGCGTAGACGGCAAGCGTGATCGCCCCTTCAAAGAATCCTTGGTAAAGAATATTACTCATAATTCCGCCGGAAAGAAAGTTGGAGGACCGCCCCCGGGGCTGGCGTTTCATAATTCCCGGCTCAGCGGGTTCGACTCCTAACGCAATTGCTGGGAAGGTATCGGTCACCAGATTAATCCATAGGATCTGAACCGGTGCCAAGATCTCCCAACCCATCATTGTCATCACAAATAGTGTGAGAACTTCTCCAAGGTTGGCGGAAAGCAGGTACTGCAGGGACTTTTGAATATTTGCAAATACTTTTCGGCCAGCCTTAACTGCTGTCACAATCGTCGCAAAGTTATCATCTGCCAGGACCATATCGCTGGCCTCTTTGGAAACTTCGGTCCCGGTAATTCCCATACCAACGCCAATGTCGGCGGCCTTGAGGGCTGGGGCATCATTCACGCCATCCCCAGTCATGGCAACAACCTTCCCTCGTTTCTGCCAGGCATTCACAATCCGTACCTTGTGCTCCGGGGCCACGCGGGCATAAACCGCGATATCCCCAACTGATTTTTCGAATTGCTCATCGGTCATATCGTCAAGTTGCGCGCCATTAATGACCTTGTCGTTTGAATCGCCACGGCCAATAATTCCTAGTCGATTTGCGATCGCCTGCGCGGTATCCTGATGATCCCCAGTAATCATGACGGATTTAATTCCAGCAGCCTTCGCTTCGGCAACGGCTTGAGCAACTTCGGGCCGTTCGGGATCAATCATCCCAATCAACCCAGTCAGAATCATGTCGTGCTCCTGGGCTGCCGATGTTAAGTCGGCGGGCACTTCATCAACCATCCGGTAAGCAAATCCCAAGACTCGTAATGCTTGGGTTGCCAAATCATGATTAGTTGTCTGAATCGTCTTTCGATCCGCGTCAGTAATCGGCCGAACCTTGCCATTATCCAGGACTTGGGTAACCCGTTGAAGCAGTTGATCCGGGGCCCCCTTCATGGTCATCATAATCCCGTCTGGCATCTGATTGTAGGTTGTCATCAATTTTCGTTCAGAATCAAAGGGAATTTCCGCCAATCGTTGATGGCCATTGACAAACTGTTGAACGGGCAGTTGCTGGTTGAGATAAAAAGAAACCAGCGCCGTTTCGGTTGGGTCACCACCCAGCCCCTCCTGCAGGTATTTCGTATCATTGTTCAACACCATGATTTGGGCTAACCGGTCATCCAAAGATAATTGGGTCTTGGCTGAATCCAGCAGTTCGCCGTTTTGAAAGACCTTCTCAACGGTCATTTTATTTTGGGTCAGCGTTCCAGTTTTGTCCGAGCAAATAATATCCGTGCTTCCAAGCGTTTCAACTGCCTGAAGCTTCCGAATTAAAGCGCGGTGGCGCGCCATCTGCTGGGTCCCAATTGCCAAGGTCACCGTTACAATCGCCGGCAGGCCTTCGGGAATGGCCGCGACGGCCAACGAAATAGCCGTCAGCAGCATATTAATCAGGGTTTCTTGCCCCCGCCACATCCCAACCGCAAACACAACCACGGCGATTACCAAAATTAAGATCGTGAGGACCTTTCCCAGCTTGTTCAAATTTTCCTGAAGCGGCGTGGTGGCCTCTTCCGTCGTATTTAACATGTGGGCAATCTTACCGACCTCGGTATTCATCCCCGTCCCAATGACCACGCCAACGCCGCGACCAGAGGTGACATTACTGTTCATGAATCCCAGGTTTTTCCGATCACCAAGGGGTAAATCCGAATCGTTAATGGTCGCGGTGGTTTTATTCACCGGAACCGATTCCCCGGTTAGGGCAGCTTCCTCAATCTTTAAGGTATTTGCCTCGGTCAAACGAATATCTGCCGGTACCACATCCCCCGCTTCCAGTAAAACCATATCACCGGGAACGATCTCCTCACTCTTCACGGTGGTCTGCCGACCGTTTCTCAGGACGGTCGCCATTGGGGCGGACATTTCCTTTAATGAATCAATCGCATTTTCGGCTTTCGATTCTTGAAAAACCCCAAAGACAGCATTCAAAATTACCACTGCCAAAATAATCGCCGCGTCAACGTGTTCGCCGGCAATTCCAGCAATAATAGCCGCAATAATTAAGATGATAATCATGAGGTCTTTGAATTGCGCCAAAAATTTTTCAAAAATTGTGGTTCGCCGTTTGGCTTGCAGCCGATTAAATCCAAATTGTTCTCGCCGCTGGGCAACCTGCTGGTCAGATAAGCCCTTTGGATCCGCCTGCATCTGATTCATCACCTCATCGACTGATTGTTGATAAAACACCTTTTTCTGTTCCTTCATTCATTTCCTCCTCTAATCCTTGTATACGACCAGCCTCACCAAATTAACTGATTGATTAAAAATGGCGAGGCCCATAAACTCTTCTGAAAAGAATTCATAAGTCTCACCATTTAAGAAATATCCCGGAAATCACTGATTTCACGTTGACGAGATATTCGCAATTACAATTGCTGGTTACTCCCTTTATTTGAGAATATTATACCTAAATATTAATAGCATGTCACGTTTAATTACTTCCAAAATGTATCGTAAACATTAATCGGGGTGTGGCGCTTATGTTCGGTTCGTTGATACCAGCCTTCAATTGTTTCAGCTGCTTTTTGTGAAACCGCCTTGCCTTCGAGATAATTATCGATGTCTTGGTAAGTCACCCCAAGGGCAACTTCATCAGGTAATGCCGGTCGATTGTCTTCAAGGTCAGCCGTTGGCGTCTTTTTGTAAAGATGCTCAGGAGCCCCTAACAATTCAAGCAATTGCTTGCCCTGCCGTTTATCCAAGCGCCACAGTGGGGTAATATCAGCGGCGCCATCACCAAACTTGGTGTAAAATCCGGTAACCGCTTCGGCCGCGTGGTCGGTCCCCACCACTGCCCCGGCAGTTTGACCGGCAATCGCATACTGGGCAATCATCCGTTGACGAGCCTTGACATTTCCCTTGTTAAAATCACTGATGGTAATCCCATTGGCTTCAACCGCATCAACAGCGGCGTCAACGGCCGGCTTAATATCCACCCGGAAGGTCTTGTCAGCTTCGATGTACTGAATCGCTGCCAGAGCATCTGATTCATCAGCTTGAACCCCATAGGGCAAGCGAACGGCAATAAATTGATAGTCATTGTCGTGGGTTTCGTCACGCAGTTCGGAAACGGCCATTTGGGCGAGTTTACCGGCAAGCGTTGAATCCTGACCGCCTGAAATTCCCAAAACCAATGATTTTAAAAACGGGTACTTTTTCAGGTAACTTTTCAAGAATTCCACACTTCGCCGCACTTCGGCCTGTGGGTCAATTTCTGGTTTGACCTTTAACGCGTTAATAATTGCTTCCTGTTCTTTTCGCATCGCAATCCCTCGATTTAAAAGTTAATTTGCTGAACATACTGCCGCACCTTTTCAATAATATCACGTTTATTGTCCCAGCACTTTTGCGAAAGGTCAACCGGATATTTTTGCGGATTTAATTCCCGTTTATACTCCGGCCACAGCGATGCTAGCTCTTTTTTGGCATAGTGCTGAATTTCTTTAAGGGTTGGCACCGTATAAATCAGCTTGCCCTTCTCAAAAATTGGCCGAAGCAACGGCTTAGCATCAAAGTTTTCAACGGTTTTATTAATGTACGTGTAGTTTGGGTGGAACATGTAAATGGATTTCTCACGACGGGGATCCTCATCTGACAAAGTGACGTAATCGCCTTCAGACTTGCCATCACGAGAATCGGTGATTCGCCACACCTGCTTTTTGCCGGGGGTTGAGACCTTTTCAGCGTTGCCGGAAATCTTGATTGTTGCTCTCATTTTGCCGTCAGCGTGTTCAACGGCCACCATTTTATAAACCGCACCCAGAGCTGGCTGATCAAAAGCGGTAATCAATTTGGTGCCAATCCCCCAAACGTCAATTTTGGCGTGCTGCATTTTCAAACTGGCAATCGTCGTTTCATCCATATCATTGGACGCAAAAATTTTAGTGTCCTCATAACCCGCGTTGTCCAGCAATTCCCGAACCCGTTTGGATAAGTAGGCCATATCGCCGGAATCCAGGCGCACGCCGACAAAGTTGATTCGATCACCCATTTCATCAGCAACCCGAATCGCGCTGGGCACGCCACTCTTAAGGGTATCATAAGTATCCACCAAAAAGACACAATCATGGTGGGTTTGCGCGTATGCTTTAAACGCGTCGTAGTCGTTACCAAACGATTCAACCAGGGAATGGGCGTGAGTTCCGCTGATTGGAATGCCAAATTCCTTGGCGGCTAAAACATTCGAAGTGGAATCAAAGCCCCCGATAATGGCTGCCCGGCTTCCCCAGAGAGCTGCGGAAACTTCCTGAGCGCGGCGACTGCCAAATTCCATTAGTGGGTCATCGCCCACCACCGTCCGAATTCTGGAGGCCTTGGTGGCAATCAATGTCTGATAATTAACGATATTTAAAATGGCGGTTTCAACCAGCTGACACTCACAAATCGTCCCTTCAACCTGCATAATCGGCTCGTTGGCAAAAACCAGGTCGCCTTCAAGCGCCGAGCGAATGGTTCCCTGGAACTGAAAATGCCGTAAGTATTCTAAAAATTCCGGTGAATAATTGGTTGCCTGCCGAAGATAGTCGATATCATCATCGGTAAAGTTGAGCCCCTGAATGTATTCGATGACGTGCTGTAATCCCGCAAACACTGCGTAACCGTTACCAAATGGTAATTTGCGAAAGAACACCTCAAAAACTGCGTGGCGGTCCTGCATGTGCTTTTCGAAATAGGTCGCCATCATATTAATCTCATAGAAATCAGTATGGAGGGTTAAGTTGTCAAATTTTGGCATATTATTAAATTATCCTCCCAGATAAGTTGTTGGTGTAATTTGTTATATAATTAATTTAGTTAAGTTTTATTCTATCATTATTCTGATTCTTGACCAGAATTTTGCAAATATTTTTCATTTAAATCAGAAGAAACCGGGAGATTTTATGACAGAACAAAGTCCGAATGAGCAAATTTCAATTTTAGATATTCCCTTCGAAAATACCGACATGGCATCGTTTGAAGGCCTCCTGCAGCAACGGATTAACGATCACGCCAATACCTTCGTTGTCACGGCAAACCCCGAAATCGTCATGTATGCGCGGGAACATCGATTATACAAGCAGTTACTAACATCTGCCGACTTCGTTGTCGCTGATGGGATCGGAATCGTCCTTGGTGCTAAACTATTGAAACAGCCCCTGGCCGAACGAATCACCGGTTACGACCTATTCACCCGCCTGCTCTCATGGGGCAGTGACAACCTTAAGTCAGCTTACTTTGTTGGCGCAAAAACCGAGGTCATTAATCAATTAAAGCAGGTGGTCCACGAAAAATACCCTGGGCTAACAATTGCCGGAACGCACAACGGTTACTTTGGAGATGATCGTAATATCGTGGCCGACATCGAGCGAACCCACCCGGATATGGTCTTCGTGGCAACCGGCTATCCAAAACAGGAAGAATTTATTGCCAAAAATCGCCACGCCGCAGATGCTTTATGGATGGGCCTTGGCGGATCATTCGACGTGCTCACCGGAACCGTTAAGCGGGCGCCGCAAAGTTGGCAGAACATGCACTTAGAGTGGCTTTATCGCGCCCTAAAAGAACCCAGCCGCTTTTCACGATTGGCAATTCTCCCCAAGTACCTGCTGGCGGTTACCAAACAGCGGTTCACAAAATCATGATCAATTCTAATAAAAATCGGGTCACCGTCATTTTGCGGTAACTCGATTTTTTATTAACCATCTCGATAATGGCCCCCGACAACCCTATCCTTTTTCCAAATAAAATTCGAACCGGTCACCCACATACTGAGTCCGAACATATTCGAACGGCCGCCCGTCCTGAAGATATGTAATCTGGCGTAACCGCAAAATAGCGTCGCCGCGCTTAATGTCCAGATATTCAGCGATTCGTTCGGAAGCAAGCATCGCCGAAACGGTCTGCTGGGCCTTTCCCAGGTTTAAATTCTTTTTCTGCTCAAGGGTCCGGTAAAGCGAACTGGTTACTTCGGATTTTTCCAAACCGGCAACGATGTTTTCAGGCACGGTGGCAACTTCAAAACAAATCGGCACGTTGTCGCCATAACGGATCCGCTCCATTCGCAAAACAGCTTGATCCTGAGTGATTTTAAGCTTTTCCATCTCACTTAAAGACGGTTCCATCGTGTGATAGGAAATGGTTTTACTGGACGGCTGCTTGCCCTGTGCAAGCATCAAATCCGTAAACCCCGTCACTCCTGACATCTTCTCTTGAACCTTTTGATTGGCAACAAAGGTCCCAGAACCAACCCGCCGCTCTAAAATTCCTTCGTCTACTAACGTTTGAATTGCCTGCCGTAAGGTCATTCGACTGACACCGAACTCGGTTGATAATTCTCGTTCGGAAGGAATGCGATCACCGATTTTCCATTTTTCGGCTTCAATATTGCGCTTAATGTCATTATGAATTTGAATATAAATTGGTAAACCCACTGTTACCAACTCCTTTGGTTTTTCTGTAAATTATTTTCCACAACTATACGTTGCCATAAGGTTCAGGTGCTTGTCAAACACATTCAGATCAGCATCACTGCCCAGCTCAAGGGACCCCTTCCCATTTAGCCGAAATTCCCTGGCTTGATTGGTTGAAGTCATTTTGACGGCGTCGGCAATTGAACACCCGGTAAATTGAATCATGTTTCGAAAACCATCGTCATAGGTTAACACTGAGCCGGCTAAATGCCCGTTCGAAAGCGTGGCGCGACCATTCTTAACCGCCACAGGCTGGCCGCCCAATTGATACTGGCCAGTCGGCATCCCCTTGGCTTCCATCGCATCCGTTACGAGTTCCAACCGGTCAGGACCTATTATTTGGTAAGCAATTTTCACAACTGGCGAAACCACGTGAAAGCCATCGCAAATTAACTCGACCTTTGACTGGTGGTCTAACATTGCATAGCCAACCACCCCGGGTTCGCGCTGGTGAAGACCCCGTTGGGCGTTAAACAGGTGCGTGACGTGGTTGATTTGGCATTGCTCAAGATCGCCGAACCGCGCGTCGCTATGACCGACGGCAAGATGAATGCCATTTTCTTGGCAGTACCGTTCAAACCGTGCCGATCGGTTCAGTTCCGGCGCATAGGTCAGCAATTTCACACGATTTCCGGAGGCCCGCTGCCAATCGGCCAACTTGGAAATGCTTGCCGGTTGAATCTGATCGCGAGGCTGGGCCCCATTGAATTTTGGCGACACAAATGGCCCTTCCAGATGAATTCCTAAAATAGCCGGGTTCATGGTGGCGGCTTGCCTAATCGTCACCATGGCGTTCCTGATTCGGGAATTGGGTCATCGTTGTTAGTAAAACCCCCGTGACGCCCTCTGAACGCATTTTAGTGACCATGTGGCTGAGTTCCGTGGCGGTGTTGGTCATTGAATCAATGCCATAACCGCCATGAACGTGGACGTCAATGAACCCCGGCACAACAATGTCTCCAGACAAAGAAATCACATCGTCATGGGAACTCGGCTGAAAGGCGGCCATTTCACCAATTCCCAGAATGTGATCCGAAAATCGCAGGTAGCCATTCAAAATTTCTCGAGTCCCCGTATAAATGTGACAGTTCGTTAACACCCGTGCCATCTTGATCGTTCAGTCCCTTTACTTTGCATTTCCGGTTGATTTGTCAATGGTGGCGTCGATCCCCTTCACCACTGAGTTCAAAAAGCCGGCCTGTTCCATGGCCAGAATGCCGGCAATTGTATCGCCGCCCGGTGAACAAACCTTATCGATCAGCTCGGCAGGTGTTTGTCCGGACGCGAGCAACGACTGAGCTGATCCCAAAGTCGTTTGAGCGGCAACCTTGGTTGCGGTCTCTTTACTAAAGCCGTACTTCACGCCCGCCCGACTCAGCGCATCAATGAAGAAGTCGACGTAAGCGACTGCACTACCCGAAATCGCACTGAAAATCGCGAATTGATCTTCTGGAAGCTCACTGACTTCGCCAGTTGCCGCAAAAAGTGCCAGGGCCGTTTTTTCCTTATCGCCGGTCAGGTTTTCATTGGCCGCAACCGCCGTCATCCCCTGACCGAATTCGGAATTAATGTTTGGTAAGCTTCGTAAAATGGCTAAATTATAATCGGTTAATTCTTCCAACCTGGAAAGACTGACTCCGGAAACAATCGAAATAAGGGTCTTCTCAGTCGTTAACTGATCACGAACTTCGCCAAGGACGTCGCCAGCAACCGCTGGCACGACGGCAAGAACCACCAAGTCACTGTCAGCAGCTAAAGCCTGGTTAGTCGCCTTGGCAGTCAATCCGTACTGAGCGGCATAGTTCTCGTAGTTTTCTTTGTGGGCGCTGTGAACCAAAATATTTTCCGCGGGAACAAACTTCGCCCGCAAAAGCCCCTGAATAATTGCCTGAGCCATCGCGCCAACACCAATAAAGCCAATTTTCATGTGAATAACCTCCAAATCCAAATTAATGGACTATTCCAATTTATCGTTATTTTGACAATAACGGAATTCCCCGCGGATTGCAAGCAGAATTTTGAAATAGACCAACTTTAATTTATCAAACTTGAAAGCGATTACCTCAGCACCAGCGATTTTCACCAAATGAAGTGATTGTCATCGACAAAAAAACTGCCAATCAAATTGATTAGCAGCCAGTTGATGTTAATTTTGGAATCCCAAATTGAGGACCCGAACTTTTCGCGCACAGAACGCCTCTCGAATCAAAAAAATCGTCGTATCCAGGACGATAATCCTTGATAAAACGACGAAAGGCGTAACGATTGGGCTAGCTGGGTTCGAACCAGCGCATCACGGGATCAAAACCCGTTGCCTTACCTCTTGGCTATAGCCCAATGAAAAAATGGAGGGGAGTGGATTCGAACCACCGAACCCGAAGGAGCGGATNAAAACACGTTGTCGGTATCAAACCAACGAATATAATAATACAAAATTATTGGTATTTCGTCAAGCGGAATTTTCAAAAAAGTTGAATCGTTTTAAGCTGATTGCGCCACTCACTTAAAAAGTCTGTTGTTCGCCACTCATTGTGATGGTGGTTGTTATTATACCCCACAGCAGCGTTGTAATACCAGGTATTCGCAATTTTAACGGGGGCAATCCGGTTATGAATGTGACCAAAGACAACGGCCGCCATGGCGGATTGATCAATCACCTTCGTTATTCGCTGACTGCCTAACATCGCATTTGCCATGTTCCAGAACCGATTATCGTTCGTGGTGTGAATGAAGTAGCCATTCGGTACGAAGTGGGTCACTAAAATGGTCTGCTTGCCGCTTCTTTGGGCCGCCTGCAGCTGCGTGGTTAATTGGTCAATCACAATCTGTTCGCGCTGAGGATCGCTCATAGGCTGTTTGATAAGGCTATCTACCCAATACGCCATCTTCCACTGGTGAATCTGCTGATCGCTGCGGCCGGTTTGGGCGGCAAACGAATAGTCATACCATCCGTTCAAACCAATAATCCGGTAATTAGTGCCCAGAATATCAACGAAGCGATTGTTCAAGTACCCAGGCCAGGTGCCCGTTTCAAGTTCCTCGTAAGTGACGCCGTTTAACATATCGTGGTTCCCGGCAATGAAGAACACCCTTGTATCTGGTAGTTATGCCTGAAGCAAACGCACATAGTCAGCCGATTTGGTAAAACTGTTAAATAAATCCCCCGCAATCAGATAGTATTGAATCTGGTGCCGACGCAAATAATCTGCCTGTTGCCGAATCGTTTCCGTTAAAGGAACCTTATTGATATCGAAATGATTATCACTGGAAAACGCTACATTTACCATAACTACTCCTTAACAAACAAAAAATGCCATCCAAGTTAGGATAGCACATTTGTGATCATTGATAACTAATTGACACCTTCCATTAACCGCTTAATTGGCTTAACAAGAAATGCCAAGACAACTCCGGCTAAAATGGCGACGAGGCCGACAATCAAGAAGTACTTGATTTCGTTCTCGGGGGTGTAGAACTTAACAATTTGCGAGTTAACCGCTTGGCCAGCGGAATCCGCCAAGAACCACATACTCATCATTTGTGATTCGAAGGCCTTTGGGGCCAACTTAGTGGTAACCGAAAGCCCAATTGGTGAAATCAACAGTTCAGCAATTTCAACGATTGCCCAACTTCCAAGTAACCAGAACGGACTTACTTTAGCCGAGGAACCAAATAACATGACTGGTAATACCATGAACAAGTATGATAAACCGGCAATCCATAACCCCATCGAGAACTTGGATGGTGAACTGGGTTGCTTTTTACCTAATTTAATCCACATCCACGCAAAGAATGGCGTGTACAGCATAATGAACAATGGATTTAAGGACTGGTACCAGCCAGCTGGAATGTTGAAGATTCCAAAGAAGTTATTGTTGGTCTGGTTTTCGGCAAACAGTGCCAGAACCACCGAACCCTGTTCCTCAATTGCCCAAAAAATTGCGGCAGCGATGAACAATGGGATATAAGCAATTGCACGGGAACGTTCGGTAGCCGTAATTTTTTTACTGGAAATAATAATCACAAAGTACACGATTGGGGTTGCAATGGCAATAATACTTAACAGTGAAATAAATGAACTCAATGATAAGCTTCCCATTACTTGCATCAATATAAGCACTAAAGCAAAGACAACGATTCCTAATCCAATCCGGATTGAAAGTTTCTTTGCATCGTTTGGTTCCAGCGGATCGCTTGGGTAGAGACTTGAACTTGGTAAATGTTTCTTGCCGCCACGAATGTATTGTAACAGACCGAAGAACATCCCGATGGCTGCCAACGAGAATCCAAGGTGAAAGTTAACGTTAAATCCAAGCCAGCTAACAAGTAGTGGCGCAACGAATGATCCTAAATTAATCCCAAAAACGAAAATGGTAAATCCAGAATCCCGGCGACTATCTGTTTCGGTATAGAGACCCCCAACCATTTCGGAAATGTTGGGCTTTAACAGACCAGTTCCTAAAGTGATTAGAATAATCGAAGTGAACAACGCTGACGCGCCTAATGGCAATGATAGTGAAATGTGCCCTAACATTATCAAAATCCCACCATAAAAGACTGTGCGGCGACTTCCTAAAATTCGATCACTGACAAAACCACCAATAACGGATGTTAAGTATACGAGTGATCCATAGATTGCCATGATTGAAGCGGCAAGCGACTGATCAAATCCTAATCCGCCCTTTGTAACACTGAAATACATGTAGTATAGAAGAATAGCCCGCATCCCGTAGTAACTGAACCGTTCCCACATTTCGGTGAAGAACAGTGTCGACAGTCCTCGAGGTTGGCCAAAGAACGATGCATCTGCCCTTCGTTCCTGATCGGTTTGATCTTGTTGTTGCATGTGACACCCTCCAAAAAATAAATCTAATCCGTTTAAGAAAATCATTAGCGGGATTAGATCTTTATTTACTTATCCTCAGAATTAAGAATAAACCATAAAAGCTATTATAAGCTAGATACATACTGAATTCAACAAAGCGTGCCAAGCAATCAGCTTAAATGACAACGCAAAATGCCGTAAATTCAGGGATTATTCTTCTCCGTGAATGAAGATGATTATTTTTCTAAGAGGGGTAGCAATTTTGAAACTAAGAAATAAATGGTTTCCGTGTTCATTAAAGTATCCTGAGCATGGGTTAATAAAAGCGAATATGGCACCCTTTCAGCATCCTTCATGAGCTTGTTCTGTTCAACATGGGCCTTAACGAGCCATTGGTGAGCAGTTGCCATCTGACGTGAAATTTCGTCAGAATTCATGGGCCGATCTGTTAAATGATCCAACTGGGCGGAAATAATCTGTTTGGCATGTCCGGCAGCCAGCAACATTGTCATCGCAATTTGGTTGCGATCGTCATCAGTCAATTAGATCGCCTCAGCAGGTGCAAAGGTATTCATAATTAATTTAACAAGTTTCTCTCCGTTGGCCCAACCATAGACATCATCGGGAATTGTCATTACAGGCGCCCGACCATCAATCATCTTAACTTCTCGATTGTGATAACTCGCCTGTGGGGCAATTAATACTAAGTCAATTTGATTATCCAGGTATGTATCAGCTTGAGTGTAGTCGGATGAAATCAGATTAAATGAAACATCGTAGGCTTCCATAAATGATTTGGCGGATTTAACCAGAAAATTACTCGAAATACCATTTTCACATATTAATAGCACATTTTTCATGATAAAAATCTCCTTTTTGTCTTTCGTTCACTTATACAGATTATCATAATGTCGGATTATTATCAAGTACCAATATTTTAAATATGGTTTTAATCGCCCTTATTATGGCAATTAAAAGGTTTTTAATGTGTATACCAATTTAAAGATAGATGGCTATACCAATTCCGGCTTTAAAAGTTTTCCGCTGCTCGCTAACCTATCAAAATTAACGAATTCATTAAACTATCAGAATGGTTACTCATCTATTGGATTTCTAAAGGTTTCATGGCATATAATAATGTCCCGTGGGAAAGACTGTATTTCTCAGGATCGTCACATTTATCAGACCATATTGAAGGGAAGAAACTTAATATGAAATCTGCAACATTACTTTTAGGCCTAGGCCTGGCATTGCCATTATTTTATTCGGCCCCAGTCAGTGCGAGTTATGTTAATTCCGCTCCCGCTGCCCTTAAATTAAAGATTCAGCCGGTTAACAACTCCCAAACTAAAATTACCGGTTCGGTAACGAAGGGATCATTGGTCAAATTGTACCAGGACGGGGCTTACGCAAAAAAGGCCGTTGTCCAATCAAACGGCCGGTTCGTGATCAATTTAAAAAGTCCGCTGTCACACATCGGCAGCTATCAGTTAACGGCAACCAAGGTGAATTTCAAGCCGCTGACAGAATCATTTAAGGTCACTTCATATCCATACACAAACCAAATCAAACCACTTCAAACGCAAGTAACGGCCCTGCAGAAACAGTTGACCTCAATCCAGTCACAATTGTCGACAATGCAAAGTACGGCAGATGGCTTGACCAATCAGGATACGACATCCAGTGACTACCAGCGGGCCTTAACAACCGCCGGAAACAATCCTCAGGCCTATCAGGCAACTTACCTGTCTTTGGAGCAACAGGCCATTGATTTACAGAATCAAATGAACCAGATTCAAACTCAAATTCAGCATTATCAGGATTTGAGTAACTTTTAAGATCAATTTTGCATATGATTTTACATATCTGTCATTGGTAATAGTGTTTCCCTATTGCTGATGACAGATTTTGTATGGAATAATTACGTTTCTAGTAGATTGGTCCAGAAGGTTCCAGAAGTATTTTCTAATTTTGAAGATGTATGGGGTCATTGACAGAAATCGCTAAGATAATGGTTCAGAATCTGATGTCTTTTAGTGGTTTATTTTGAGACACAAAAATAGGAATGTCGCTAAATTAACATTTAGCGCATTCCTATTTTTTTAATTTCTACTCATATGCCGACTGCAGGCACAAGTGCCCCTTACAAACGTTGATATAAGGGCATTTATAATTTTAATTGACCGTTATTTGACCGTTATTAGCTATTTTGTCCTCAAAAATGATAGTTCAATAACCAAAAGCTAATATATGCATAATATTATCAAAAGCACAAAATAATATTAATTAATATATACCAATATATGTATTCCCCCCCAAAAAAAATAATTATCCAAGGGGGATTTATCTCACATAAATCTCTCAATTAAATAAATAATCAACGGTACAATAATTCCCGTTGCCACTAAAGAAATTAATGCATAGTTTATGTGAGTTAAATTATCAATTCGATGTTCATTTTCAATGGACTTGGCCAAAGCTTTATCCGCTTTTTCATTTAAATCCGCTTGGTCGCTTAGCTGTTGCTTAATAGAAGAAATATCTTCTTTAATTCCAATTAACATCTCAGTCATGTTAATTTCGTCAGGAACTGCCGTCATTATTTACCACCAGCCTTTACCGCAAAGATAAACTTAACCTTGTCCTTATTAGCTGTATAGTACCCAGTTGGCGTAGAAAGTCGATAAATCTCACCATATTTAATTGGTGTAGCGTAAAATCGGCTCCCTTTAATCAGACGTGTATGACGTTTAGATTTGAATTGAACGTCGTTAAATTGGTGAATTACGCTTTGTGTTGCTTCGTATAGGCCTGGAGTCTGATAATATTCCGGTTTAGCAGGTTTAATAACTACCCCACTTCCGGACAGTGAACCATCAAAATCTAAACTAGCGTCAACCTTTAATCCATCATAGTTATCAGTATATTGCCAAGCATTCACATTATCAATTCCCGGTTGACTAACGCCATACGCTGCTACCCAAATATGTTTATCAATAAGTTCAGCTCGATCAATTCGCTTTTCAGCAAACCATGAACCGGATCCATAAGTAATAACGTTGGTAAAACCGTTGGCTTTTAACTCCTTTAAAAAGACATCTACTTCGGCTGTGGTCTTCCAAGGAAGGTCTTGTGCTTCCACATCTAGGGCCAAGACTGTGGATTTATCCAACCCAAAGCTTTTTACCCAAGCTAAGAAATACTTAGCTTCTGATGAACCATGACCATGAAAGAAATGATAAACACTAACACTACCAAATACTTTGAATCCGTTAGCCACTTGCTCTCTAGCTTTAGGGTTAATGTATCCAGTGCCTTCCGTCAATTTAACCACCGTGGTATCAATTCCGTGACTTTTTAGAGATTTCATGTAGGTCTCAGAACTGCCTTGGTAAACAGATAAATCAGCAACCTTTTTTGTCATTTTCGTCACTTCCTACTTTTGTTCAGATGATTGGGGTTCGTTAAATACTTCCGGATCGTCATCGACTGGAACGTCGGGTGTAACGTCATTTGTAGGCGCCGGAGTAACAGGTGCTTTGTGATTATCTCCCTTTAGAGTGTGTTTATAATACTGGTAAGCTTGTTCTGCTAATCCTTCAATTGTTTCTGCTTTAAAATTAAAGCCGGACTCCTTTAAGCCAGAATCAACAAATTGATTGACCACTTTTTTACGATCAGAATTACTTAAAGCTGGCATACTTGCCACCACAGGTACAAAAGCGTTCGCTAATTTCAAGCCTAATTCCATTCCTTGCTTAATATGAGTATTCTTTTCAGTTTTAATTTTAGCTTCAATCAGTGGTTTAACCAATTTATAGGTTGCTGGAATAACTGCAATTAAAAAAGCAACCAATCCGGTTGCCTTCAAAGAATTAAAAACATCTAAAATATAAGTAAACATAAAAAAGCCTCCTGATTTTTTGGGTAAAATAAGAGCACTTATCAAAAATTAGATAAGTGCTCTTAAATGTAAATAAAGTTAGTAAAAGTATAAGGGCAAAAGGTCAAATTTGTAGCCCTCTAATTTTATTATAATACTTTTCATAAATAAAAGCACCTATCCAACAGACAGGTGCCAATTCATATATGGGGGTATATGAATAAGAAATATGAACACAACTCGGAAGATATATTCTGAGGGGAATATATTCTTTAAAGTATGGATAGTAGCTTTTGGGGGCGCTACTATCCACAAAAAATATTATAGCATTTTTTCACAAAGGTTCAAGCTCCTTTCTATCGATATTAGTTGTGGAACTTACTGGCTAAAACGTAATATATAAACGCTGTTTACAGTTTCCTTTATAAATTTAGCGGAATCGCTGCATTAATAAAGCCACCCGCCATTGATGCCCCGTATGTGACATTTAAATCATATGGATTAGTAACACAAGTAATTTTCCCATCGCTTGTTAAACTGATCATAAACATTGATGCTTGTTGTGCTAATGCTTGTAGAATACCAATTGGAAACTTATTTGTGCTTGGAAAACTAATTTTGGAAGTAATATCAGAGGAAAGTTGAAATAATGTTGTACTATTATGAGAGCTATTTCCGCCATTGCCTAACATAATATACTGCCCTGTAAGATAAAGCGTACTATTATATATACGATATTGTAAATTGGTTGTACTTGGTTCCCAGTCGCTATTTTCAGTTTGACTACTATCAACATTTAAGCTTGTCCAATTTGTATTAGTATTTAATGGACTTACAACTGTATTAATTGTATTGTTTACATCAGTTGTAGTTGCCACGTCAATTCCAGACTTTTGAAGTTTTCCTGTAAAATTGGCATCCTTAGTGGTGTCCGCCAAAGTATCAGGAACTGCTGGTACACTGTCTTTAGTAATGTACGGATGACCAGTTGTCTTGTCAATTGGCGCAGTATCAAAGGTGTTCTTACCCGTAAACTCTTGATCTGAACCCGTTCGTGCTAGGTCAGACGGTAAACTGCTTGCGAGTAATAACGGATTATTGTTAACAGTTGGAACAGTATCAAAATTGTTAGCACCAGATAGGTGGGCAACTTTGGAATCGTTAGCTATTTGAGTATAGGTCACTGTTTCCAATAGCGTTATTATATAAGCCTTTTTGTCTTCACTGAACAATATCCCAGACCCTGCTCTTGTTGAAGCAGTAATATGGATGATACCTCTTATTGGAGAAGCAGAAGGATTGTTTAACGTTTCAGCAGTGCAGTAAATTGTAAAGTATCCATTTGGCAATATGCTTATTTTAGCGCTTAAATCATCGGTGTCTCCCAACATTAATAAGGGCATACCGGTGTCATCGGTTACCTTAGATTTTTGCCAGTTTGATGTGTCTGTACTGTGAACAACTTTACTGTCATCAGCAGGTGTAATAGAGCTGCCATTAACTTCAATTGAGCCATCCTTATTATCAGTAACCTTATCCTCTGGAGCTGGTAAATGTGTGACTGGGACTGAGCCAACAACTATCATTAAATTCGTTAGTTGATATGTTGCATGTGAACCATCAATTGTTGCGTGTATTTTTTGACCACTAACAATATCTTTGTCGGGAATAGTAGCAGTTCCTTGGAAATGATGAATACCATCTGTTGTAATATGTTGGTTATTTACAAAAGCATTCCAATTTAAAGCCCAGCCTAACCAATGTACACCACCATCAGCATTTTTAACTACTAAATCATATGAGTAATAAATTTGCGTGCCAGAAGGTAAGGATGAAAATCCGCTGTATAGTGGAAAATTTTGAATGGTTTCTCCCACTCCACCTTGTGCAGTATAAGATAAAACATTATCCGTTTGCAGCACAATATTTCTTAAATTCGTTATGTCACTTAGCTTATTATATGGCTGTACCTTAACCCCATTAAGTTGTTCAGTTCCATCTTTGTTATCAGTAACTTTAGTACTCAATCCATTGTTTAAATCAGTAACAGTAACGTACTTACTTAAATCTGGACTTACACTTCCACAATTTTTCCATGTTCCGGCATCCCAAACATATAAATCAGTACCAACAAAATAACAATAACCTTCTTGATTTCCAGTCGTTGGAAGTTGTGAAGCATCATTGACTGTACCTTTAACAACTAATCCAGCACCAACAGGACCTTGTGGACCAATTGGTCCAGTAGCACCCGTTGCACCAGTATCACCTTTATCACCCTTTTGTGAAACAAGGTAAAAGTCTTTTGTTGTGTCATCAGTGTAGTTTAAAGTAGCTTTCATCCACAAATAGGGATTTGTAGTCGTTGTAGCAACGATGTTATTTGACCAAGTTCCTGTTGGAGCAGTAGTTGCACTATTTGAAATTTGATATTGAATTGTAGTTGAAGAAACACCTGTGCCAGTATTTCCTTGAATACCTTGATCACCTTTAGGTCCTTGTAATGGTCCGCAATCTTTCCAAGCACCGTTCACCCAAACATATAATTCTTCACCAACTAAATAGCCATCACCTTCATTTGCTGTTGAGGGTAAATTCGAAACTGATGAAACTTTGTCTTTGATTTCAAGACCAGTACCAGTATCACCTTTGTCACCTTTATCACCCTTTTGAACATTATGAACTGCATTCTCCATTTGGCTACTTAGATCATCAAATTGTTGCTTAAAATCATTTAAAGTAATAACTGGGATCACTTCACCAGTATCACTCATGAGGTTCTCTTCAATTGAAAATCCTAACGTTCCATCGCTTGGAAAGATAGCCTGCGTACCATCATTCATAGTAACCCAAACTTCAATATCATAATCATCCGGAACCAATGTGTTCATAATATCCTGATTAATTGGAAAGCTTAGTGTTCCACCAAGCGGACTAGTTACAGTGGTTAAATCAATAGTTTGTTGCATGATATAGCCATCATCGTTAGCTATTTTTACCAAAATTGACTTAGCATTAGTTAAATCAAAGGCTACCCCGTCGGCCGTGAGTGCCAGATTAAAAGCAGTGGTTGTATCTAAATATTTAACCACATCATTATCATCCGTGAATGCGAGCTCCTTACTCATTAGTTTTCGCCTTCTTTCTAAGCTGATTATTTTCAATTTTTAATAACGCAATTTGTTGATTTTTTGCTGCCATATCTTGACTGTACTCATTAACTAATTGGTTAATTAAATCTTGTGCGTTAATATCATTCATCAGATCACCTTACATCTTCAATTTCTTTTCAATCTTATTAATTTCATCAAGTAAATTAGTTCCATGTGAAATGACATCACCAGCATGAAGATCAATTGTCGTACCAGCCTCATTGTGGAAATAAATATCAGTTCCTGAAACTGATGAAATATAACCTCCAGGACCACATTTAATTCCTTCCGCTAAATACGTCCATGCATTTGCACTACCAATATGAGTATTGTTGCCGCCATATGCTTGAAAAGTTTGTCCTTCAATAACTGAAGCCCCAACATTAATTGAATCAACATCCAAGCCACCACGGATTTTAGTGTACCCATTACTATTTCCAGATACGAATTGAAGATAACTCCCATTACTAATGGCGCAGAATCCACCTTGGTCTAATGTAATCTTTCCATTACTACTATTCTCTTCGATTGAAGCTCCTGTAATTGTTGAAGTTGCATCAATCTTGGCAGCTTTAATGATTGATGAATCAATTTCTACCGAATTCAAATATCCGGCTTCAATAGTTCCCAAATCAGCAGTTAATGCTGAAAGCTGTCCAACCGATAGGACAGTTTGAGACATTTTAGTCTTAACCCAGTCCGAACCATCGTAGGTATACATTTCACTAGTCATATGGTTACTGTCTTGAACATACCAAATATCACCTTCATCATGACTTTTACCATCATCAAAAGGTTCTTGCGATGAAACGGTAATTTTTCCATCGAGCGAAGTTTTTACTTTACCCGCTTCATCAGCCGCAGAATTTGCAGCATTTTTTGCATCGTCAGAGGCTTGTTGAGCAAGCTTAGCATTTTCATCAATATTCAATGTTCCCGTTGCAATAATCAATTGCTATCACCATCCTCAATTTTGGTTCCTTCACCAGTTGATTCATCCCCATCTTCATCACTATCAGAACTATCATCTGAATCATCAGCATTATCATTTCCGGTAATTACTGGTTGTTCAGTCTCATCATTCTCGCCTTCATCTTGTTCAGGATATTCAACAACTAAATCTTTAGAATCATCACGGATTCCAAGTGGAGCTGTATATAGGGCACTATGAGCAATAGAGACAGTATGTGCAGCATCCCTATATTCAGAAACGTTAAAGCCAACAATTAACCTAGAATTATTAACATCTTCATATATGCCCTCCGGCTCCAAATGACCGCCATTTTCCAACGGCACTGTTAACTTAATATCCTGCATTGGTTCCACCACATAATCAAATACCATTGACTGTGTAATTAAGTTAATACACATAACATGTTTGTCATCAGCATTGTTAGCATCACCCGCCGTAAAAAAAGCAAATGGATAACTAATCCCATTCGCTTGAAGAGTATTATAAGTGCCATTATTAATGGTTCCAGCTGGTAATGGTTTCCAGCCAAAGTCTTGCAGATTAAATTCAATAATAGGAGTAAAGTTTCCAGCTTGTAAATCGCTAATTTGACAAACATATACTTTCCCACTTGTCGTACTTCCTAGCCACAGATTGTTCTTCAAATCAACGTTAACTCGAAAATATTGTTTTACTTGGCACCACTTGGTTATATTACTAGCACTTGTATTGGCTTGATATGCCATTGTTACCAAATAATATTTCCCATCAATTGGATCTTTTATTTCTGTATAAATTGTGTTGGAACCTTCATCATAGCCAAACGATCCGCAATGGCCACCTCCAGTTACAAACATCATGCTTTGTAATGTTCCATCAGCGTTCCATTTAATAAATTCACAATCTGAATGGTTTTTGTCTTTAGAATAGTGATAACTAGACAACACCGAACCATCACTCAATAAATATGAAAATTGTAAGGCCCCAATATGCTGATCACCATTAAAATCTTTATTGGCAGCGTCCTTAGTTTCCCAAAGCTTCTGCCAAGATCCATCAACTGAATTACTGGTATCAATCCACATTTCAGCTTGATCTTTGACGTAAGCATCATCAATTGTTACAAGTAAAGTACCTACAAATGGTGGTTCAATAGTAACCTGATAACCATCTTTTGCATGGTCAGCTTCCCACCCAATATCACGGGTACCGTCCATATTAATTTTTTGCCAATTAAACGCTTGTGGTGACAGATAAGAAGTCACGTTTTCACCTTCAATAAACAATCTCGCAATCACCCGTTTGGAAGTATCCGTGTTATACCAAGTTGAACCTAATGGCGTAATCAAGCTGACTGTGGCCGCATTGGCATTTTCTCGGGCTTCTTCAAATAATTTTTTAACATGGTCATTCCAACGCTGTTCCATATTACGGATAAACGCCGGCGTAATTACTTTAACTGTGCTAAACTCTCCCAAGACGACTTTATTTTGACTTGGATCACTCTCTGAAGTGGTTTGCTGAATGACTCGCGCTTCCGTTGTCAAAATTGGGTTCATGGATAAATCAATCACCTTAATAGTATCGCCCAAGTTAGCTTGAAAATCTTGAGTAACCTCCACAGCGTAGTTGATTCGTGGATGATTGTACAATCTTAATTCCCGCAATCCCCAATCAAGTAATGCTTTAGGTTCAGTAATAGTGTCACTAGTAATCGTTCCTTCCAGCCAGGTGTTCTGATCAGTGTTATAAAGAGAATTTGCTGAAACGTCAGTAATATAATTCTTGCCGTTGTTAACCGAGGCAATTGAAGCATTATTTGCGCCCACAATGTAAAGCTTGGTTACTAAATTAGTATCAACTGTTTCTCGTTGGACAGACAACATGTTTTGCCCATAGGTAATTGATTTACCTTCATCTTCTCCCAATTGATCAGCTAATTCTAAAATCAGGTCAGTCACAATACCATTAGTGTCAATATGGCAATAAGCATCAGCTTCCGCATCGTAAGTTGATAGAACCGTCTGCAAGGCAGATTGACTAGAAGCCGTACCATCAAAGTTAATATCAGCAAACAAGCCCGAAGAACAATTATTTTGTAAATCCCAACCAGTATCAGCCATAATCCACTGCATGGCTTGATCTAATTTACAATCTTTAATTTCTTTTTGGGGTGGAATGGTCTTATTTAATTTATAGATTGCTAGGTTAATAGCATCAACCGTTACTAAGTGAGCCCCACTAGTGGCATCAATAGTTTCATCAACCTGATAAATTCGATAAATACGCCAATGATTATGCACATCATCATACACAGCGACACTATTACCAACCGTTAAGTATTGAGCCGCAGGGGCACTTTGCAACATGGTTAGTCCTGTTAATGTATCATTCCAACTTTTGGAGTTAGCATTCGGATCCGTACTATTAAAAGTGCTAACGCCAGTAATGCCATCATCCGAGTTACTGTTATCATCGGCAATTTGGCGTTCAACTACTTCACCCCAAAACGGGTTGGCGTCTGAATTAGTTGATAACGTAGCAACTCGCTTTAAATTTTTATCCAGGATAATATACAAATCTCTAGCCTCCTTAATGTATGTATGAAAAAAGTAGTCGCTTTCGTGACTACTTAATTGCTGGTCGATATTCAATTGTTACATCAGCATTTTTGGGATCCGGGAAAAAGTGTAGAGTTTGTGGAACCCCACCGGTTAATTTAGGGAAGGTCGATAACCATGAAACGTATTTATCGGCCGGTTTTCCATCAATAGTAACTTTATTGTTGGCCGTATCAATAATAATTTCTTGACCAGCCTTGGCAATAATATGTGGCGTATCATCTGGATCAGTAGAGCCATCACTGCGCCATTCTTCATAATTGGTTAAAGCTTCATAATCTGACTTATACGCCACCACTGGATTAACTAAGTCCTCTTTAATATCATGCTTACCAAAGAAAACGCCTAAGTTGGCTAAAGCAAAACCAAACTTACCGGATTTATCCAACTTTTCCTTATGCATGTGAGTTTTACTTGTATTGTTAACACTATATGGCTCACCGGTTTTAGGATCCCACTGGTTAATTTCTGCTACCCAGTTGTCGTAAACATTCCCCGAACTATCCGATTTTTTCTGTCGTTCAAGAATAAATTCACCATAAAAATTCGAGTAGGCATCCTTATTCATATACGAGGTTTCAGTTACATATTCTTTTTCCTTTTTCTTCTTTGTTGTAGCTTTGGGAGCTGATGTTTTTTTGCCCCCTTTACTACTACTCTTCTTGCCACCCTTTTTAGATTTCACAACTCGTTTCTTTTTAGTCTTAGTCTTCTTACGAGTTTTTCGTTTCTTCCGCGCAAAGAATTGTAGATTCATTTATATCACTTCTTCTTTTTAGTCGTCTTCTTAACGGTGACTGTTTTGGTGTAGGCAACTTTAACATGTTTGGTAGCCTCATTTTGTTTCTGCTGACCATTACCTTCATCAAACAGCAATGTCAAATAACTATCAGAGTTACTACTATCAAAATTATTGCCTAATTGAATAAACGCCCGTGGATAACGGCCCATTGAGTAATCTTCAATCCCCATCCGGCCACAAACATTACCATTATTATCCAATAAATAAGCTTCAATCTTTCCCATTGCCCGCTCATTTTTCATTCGTTTAACATGATGCAAACGCACCGAAACTTTCCAATAAGGAGTTATCTTAGGTAAGCCATTATGCATAACTGCGGGGCCGTAAAAGTTCTTGTGTTTACCACGAGTGCCCCATTCATAATGGTCATCTTTATCTTTAGCCACCATAATTGAAGTACCGGTGGCCGCTGAGCTTCCATCTATCTCGCCCTTATAAATTGGAAAGGCTTGCGTATTTTCACTACATTGAATCCACGTAGCTAATGAGTTACATGGATCGTCAACCTGTTGAGTTTGGGATTGTCCCATGACTGTGACGTTGCCATCACTATCCGTAGTCGTATCACCGTCATCAACGTTATATCCAACCGCTACATAGTCATCATTTGTTTCATAACCCACATAATAAAGATCAGTTTTCGGAATAATATGAATAATTGGATCAACTTCCGTATTTCCTTCAGGAATAATTTGCTGATCATTGTCTGTAATTTTTATTTCCTTTTGTGGTAAAAATCCGCGTGGATCCGCCAGCATGAAGACTAACGTGGTTTGAAAGTCCTGAACACCTTCATTAATAAATGTCGGTGTTGGAATACTTGTAAAGTGTCCATAATAAGTTACATCTGGATCATCATTAAACCTCAGCGGATATTCAGTATCAGCATCACTGCTGGTATTGACTAAAACATTAGTTAATGTTTTAATTCGTTCGTTATATTCATCGCGGGTGGTACAGAAACAGGTAATCGGAATGTCAAATTCTTTTTCACCATAGTCTGTTCCCAAGTACACACCACCATAACGTTTAGGGACGTCTTGAAATGACTCAGTAATATTGGGGGCTAACGGTTTCGATACATGATTTAGAAATATGCCCAAATCGTCTTCTGAATTAAAACCACCGTTCCCATCTTCATCAAAGGCAAAATCAAATGTGTTTACATCATAATTATCGTTATTAGCCAAAGGTTACACCTCTTCCCCAATTATTCTTAGCAGTTGTCCGTTTGTTATGTTTATTGACTGCCTGGACAACTTGCTTGTCAGTCACTACTGCCGGAATCGGATTGTTTTGGCCATCGACCAATTGACTCATAAGTTTAATCATTGTATCAAACTTAGCTTCAAGTCTTTTGACAGCCTGAACATCTGAATTGCTTGATTGGTTGGTATGCTGATCTGTCTGTTTAAAATGAGCCATAGTATCGGCTAACAATTCATAGGCTCGTCCTCGTTTATTAATATCCCACGGAATGATGGTTTCCGGTTTGTTACGTTCGGCTACTTTAATTAACTGTTCTTGATCAACCAAGCCACCATTCGCATATCCTAAATAATTAGCAACTTTCTTCGCACCGTTAACGTGTTGCCCCGTATAGCCACCACGTTCCCAATCTTCAGAAAATTGACTGGCTAACGAAGCAATCGAACCATGACCCTCAAGGATTCGTTTAAATACAGAAGAATCAGAACTGTCATCGCTTAACGCAAACTTTAATTGGGTAGCTGCATTGCGCCAGTTTTCACCATGACGATGAGCATATGATTTCAAATGATTCAGTCTACCACCTAACCACTGCCCAAGCCCAGAAGCTCCACCAGATGAATTTCTTGCGTTAGGATTTAATCCTGACTCAAATTCCCAATTACCAAGAATTGCAGCAATTCCTGCTTTAGTTGCGCGTGGATCCAGCTTTTTCAATGCTTTAGCTAAGGTTTTAGCTCTAGCTGCCACATCGCCACTTAATCCAAAGCTGCTTAAACTACCAAACAATTTTTGCCATAATGGTTTTAAATTTTTCGATACCCAACTCCAAACCCCGGAATGCTTTAATTGAGATTTTACTAGTGTTTGTAACCCAGAACTTTGTTTATGAGATTTAGTTGACTTTTTAACTTTGTCAATCAACCCAGGCACTCTTCGAATCCCAACAAAATCACCGAAGCCCTTGATGGTAGAATATTTAATCCCGTCCTTTGGATTTTCAGCACTGAACATATGCCCAGAACCACTATTATCGACCACAATACCAACGTGTTGACTTCCTCCACGACCGAAGAATGCTAAATCACCAGTCTTAGCATTCTTCCAAGATACAGGCTTAGAAAAGTTGTATTCAGGGACAGTAGTCGAGCCACCTGGAACTGTAATTCCCATGTGCTTCAAAGTCTCATAAACTAAGCCAGAACAATCATAATAATTCGGTCCTAAGCGGACATTAGAGCCTTCAGAATATCGGTGATGGGCACGATTTGCCAATTTCTTAGCTTCATTCAAAAATGCTGAATTAGTCTGACCGCCACCTTCGGAAACCATGCCATGTAACATATTCCAGGCCGTATCCCACCAAACCGAACCCTGTTGCTTGTCGCGTTTGCCAAACATATTGGCAAAGTTCTCTCCAACAGTTCCCTTTATATCGCCAAAGTTAGGTTGAAAAACTTGTTTGAAAGTTGCATCAGAATGCTTAGCAATATGTGATAGTGCCGACAGCTTCTGCTTTAAAGAACCCCAAATACCTTTAAAGAATTTCCCGATACCACCAAACAAACCAGTTCCTGACGCAAAGTGCTGCATGCCATTTAAAGCCATTAACATCTTAGACTCTGTCGCATTTAAAACGCCGGAACCAGCTTCTAGGAACCGGTGAGTATCTTTACCTTCAACTGGTTCTAATTGCCCATCTGCGTGGACAATGATTTCTTTATTATGTGTTTCTGGTGAATCGTGACCATCATTAAGCTTAGCCAAAACCGGTTGGGTTAATAAACCATTTTTCAACAATCCGGTACCTGTTGCCCACGCTACTGTTGGTATCGGATCTAAAGTTTGTGAACCCCCGTATTGTTTAAAAACTTTGTTCTGGGCTGAAATGGCATTTTTATTCATCCCGTTGACTAATTTGCCAATCCAATTACCAACTGACTTCCAAATTCCATGCCAAGAAAGACTGTAATTATCTTTAGTTTTGGAATTGTTTTTCTTAATATTCTCATACTGAGAAACAGCCTGAGCCGTTACTTTACGATTTTGATTATGTGCATAATCGTAAACCTTATCAGACTGCTGTTTGGCTTTAGTGATTGAATCGTTCTTTTGCTTAGCGGCGTGATTAATTACACCAATTCTCTGTTTACGAGCTTCTTCAATAATCTTTTGGCGTTGAGCTTTGGCAGCTGAACTATTTCCCTTATACTCTTCGTCTGCTGCTTTAACTGTATTTTTATATTTCTTCCAAGCCGCTTTATAAACACTATGATATTCATCGTTAGCTTTTTTGCTGACAGACTTTTGTTCTTCATCAGCGTTTGCCACCAATTTAATCATTTTTTCTTTAGAATACTTTTTACCCTTTTCAGTAAGAGTTTTGTAATCTTTTGCAATCTTGTTAGTAGACAATTTAATCTGACCAGCTAAGGTTGTATGCAGTTTGGCTTCTTTAGCAGTCACTTGAGTAGCAAATTTAAGATGTTGTTTCTCAAGTGCTTCTTTCTTTTCCTTCTGCATTTTTTCAACTTGAACGGATCCTTTACCGTATTTATTCTCAGCTTTTAGAATCTTTTTATTCCACGATTCGGTTAATCGTTGCCGTGATTGCGCATAATATTTGGCAATTGCCTGCTGATCCTTTTGACTCATCAGAGTTAATCGGTTGGCTTTAGATCCTTCACCCTTAATAATTTGTAGGCGTTTTTCGTACTCTTTTTTAGTAATGTCCCCGTTTTTATAAAGTAATTGTAAGTTCTTCTTGTCCTGAGCTTCACGGTTTTTATAATAGCTTGTCGCTTCATCAGAAAGTTTCTTGAAAGAAGACTTAGTAGATAATTTAGGTGTATGGATTTTTTGTGCTGAAAGTCCTTTTTGAATAGCTTTACCAAACTTACGACCAACACCTTCGCCAACCAAGCCACCCAAACCAGCGCCAACAGCTGTGCCAATTCCAGGTAAAATAGCTGTTCCAATTGCTGCACCTGCTGCAGTACCACCTAATGAACCAGTAGCAGCGCCAATGTGTGAACCGGCAGTCTTCTTTTTCATGCCAATTAAATCAGTTGCCGAATTTAAAACGTCTAAGACACCGACAGAACCAGCCGCAACCTTTCCGAATTTGCTAACACCTTTAAACTTTTCAGCTAATTTAGCGAATCGGCCAACTTTTCCGGAGTCTTCGGCAACTTTACTTGTATCATCTATATCGTGGATGGCCGTTTTACCATCTTTTTCAGCACCTTCGGTAATCTTACCTTCGCCTCCAGCACTATCAGCAACATTATCAATTGCACTGGTACCATTTCCGGCATCCACATTAGCTTCTTTAGCCTTAGTGTTACGTTCAATAGCTAGGGTCTGATCATCATATGCTGATGTTAATCGGTTCACCTTTAATCTTTGACCACCAAAAACAGAGGTAATGTCACTAAATATTTTGAAATATTTATAAACTTTACCAACTGCCCAAATTGCAGCTAATGCTTCACCGAAATGTTTGACACCTTCATAATGCTTAACAGCAAAAATACCAATATTGGCAATTCCTACTGCAACATGTGCAGTTAAAGTAGCCGTTTTACCAATATCTTTCTGAAATCCTTTTTCACCAAAAAGCTTGGTCATTTGATTAGCCGCTTTTGTCATGTAGGGCAGTAACTTAGACCCAAACATAATTGATAATTGATCCCAGGCTTGCTTGAATCGCTTCTGGGACATTTGGGCAGTTTGTGCATTCTTGTTAGCTAATCTTTGAACGTAAGTCCCAGCTTTGCTTGCTTTAGAAACATTGTTGGTTAAATCAGCCAACTGACCATTATATCTAGCTAAGATTTGAGCTGCTTGCATACCAGTTTGGCCAAAAATCGTTTTAAATATGCGTGCTGTATCAGCTCCACCAAGTTTTTTAGTATGTTCTTCGATAATTTTAAAAATTGCAGGCAATGTTTTGAAATTACCATTGGCAGTCTGGAATATTTTAGTTGATTTAATCCCAATGTCATTCAAAGCACCCATAGCTGAATTAGTTGGTGCTGCTAAACTAGTAATAATTTTTCGTAGACCCGTTCCGGCTTTATCAGCTTCCAAGCCGTGGTTACTTAATTCACCTAAAGCAGCAGAAGTTTGCTCAATACTAAACCCCGCATTATTAGCTGAATCGCCTACATATTCCATACCTTTACCTAGACTGTGGAAGTCAGTGGCAGTCATATCAGCAGAATAGGCCAATGCATTAACTACACGTTTAGTGTTGTGCATCATTTTTGCCGTATTATTGGTTTTCATGCCAAATGCTTCGATCGCCTGGCTTGATACTTTAACCACATCTTTAAAGTCATCACCAGAAGCCACACTGGCTTGTAGTTCAGTTTTCATAACCGCTAATGATTCAGCACCTGTATGACCACGCTTGATTAAATCCTGGTATTGATCAGCAATTTCTTTTTGACTAACCCCATATTTGAGAGCGTACTTAGTCCCATCTTTTTGCATTTCGGTGACGGTCTTAATGGCAGTTTTAGTCTTATCACCACCCGTAACTAACAAGTTCCGGTTTACTTTATAAACATTTTGAAGTTCAGTTGCTTTTTTAGCGCCAGAAAATGCAGCTGCTCCCAATGTCCCCATCGCTACGCTAGCACCTAGTAAACTCCCTTTAATTGATCCAAACGCATTTTTAACCTTACCTTTAGCAATGTTGGCTTTATCGCCCATTCGAGCCATGGCATCACTCATGTGACCGACTTGTAAGTCGTATTTAACCACATCTGAACGAACGTTAGCTAGTGAAGCAGCTGTTTTGTTGACTCGCACTTTCTGGGTGTTAAAAGCTTCATTGGCAATGTCCAAGCTACCTTTTAATTGATTGAGTTTTTCCTTTTCTTGGGCATACTCATCTGCATTCTTGTGGGTATCATTGGCAAGTTCATGAACAACATTTCGTTGCTTTTCATAAGCTAACTGGGCTTGTCTATAAGTCTGTGAATTTTTATTAAGTTCATCATTTTGCAATTTATACTGATCGGATAAACTACTCAGGCCTTCTTTAAGTCCCTTGAGCTTTACTTGACCCGCTTGGTTAATCTTTCCCTGAGCCTTTAAGGCATCTACATAAGAATTGGTTACTTGATTAAGGCTATGATAGTTACGCTGCAATCCAGATAGTCCTGAATTAAGGTATTCAAATTGCTTTTCCGCTTTAGACTGTTGATCATTTAAACCAGCAATCTTCTCTTGTGCTTTAGCAATCTGATTAGCATATTTGGCATATTTTTCTGAACCTTGGTTGGTCGTTTGATCGAGGCCTGACTGTCGACGCTTCAACTCATCAATTTTTAAGTTATAACCTTTAATTTCTTCTGATATTCCTTGATACCTAGTTTTTAAAGCATCTAGCTTATCTCCAGAAGATTTTAAGGCCACCTCCTGAGAACGCCATGCATTGGTAGTAGCTTTAATGTAATTGGTTAAAGTCTTTAATGACCGTGCTGGTTGTACTGCATCCAAGCGAATTGAAGTACTCATTACATCATTAATAGTAGCCATTAGTCAGTCCCCTTTCGTTTATTTAATAACTCGACAACCGGATCTGTTACTTGTTTCTTCTTATCCTTAGCATTTAAGACTGCCATAAATTCAAAGTAATCTTGTCGGTTTAACTCATCTGGTAAGATTCCTTGCTTCATCATTTGTTGTTTAAAAAAAAGCATATCTTGTTGGGATATGCTTAAATCATTGATTAATTTAGCTAATCTTAATTGTTTTCTTTTGGGTCAGCTGATTCCTCACTTTGCTGTTTGGTGACAGTCTCCCAGTCTTCATCACTCATACCTTGAAACCGGAATAATACATAGGCCATGAAATTTTGAAAGTCGGTGAAGTCCAAAGTTGATTTAATCTTTTCAACTTCTTGATCAGTCAACTTAAAAATATCAATCATAAATTGCAATAATCCTTGAACCATTTTCTTTTGCGTTTCCAAAACTGCTAGTGGGTCATCATTAGTAAAATCAACTGCATCTGATTTCAACAATTGAATTTGTAAATTTTGGGCTTTCTCAACAACACCCACAGTGGTTTTAACTTCAGCTGACTTTTTACGTAAACCTAATTTTGTAATATTAATTTTCATGATCAAAGCTCCTTTATTTTATTTGATTATGTATGCGGGGAATATCCCCCGCCTTGATCTATTTTCCTGGTGTTGTACCGCCAGTTGTTGAACCAGTCGTGCTACTACCGGTAGTTGCTGAATAACCACCAAAGACTTCAGCCAGCATTTTGGCTTTATCAAAGCCAGCATCTTGAGACATCCAAATCTTGTACGGTTCTCCGTTGAAGATGGTATTGTCAGCCGGTGTTAATGCTTGGTAAGTTAACGCCGTATTGGCATCAGTTTCAGCATTATTATCCGTTGCATGAGAACTACCAGTTTCAATTAGTTGACCATTAGCAAAGCCTTCGTACATATCAATATTCGTGTATGAACGAAAATGTAACAACATTGCTACATGGGGCTTTGGCAATTGACGTGTCCAACCACCATTAGCCGCATCCTGAATATATCCTTTGAGTTTTTGCAACTCGTCAAAATCAATATCCAAGAATTCCAATGCGACCTGTGGTTGTGCCTGACCATTTGAAACTCGTTTTGCTTCATCATTAGCATAGGCGACAGTACCCTCGGCTTCCAAGCCAGAAACTGTGGCCGTCGTAGCACCTTTAGCATCGCCATCAACTAAATAGATACCATTAGTTCCTACTCCTGCATCGCTAGTCAGTAATTTACCATTAGCATCAACTAAACCAAAGGTGACATCTTTAATACCATGTGTTGACATTTAAAATCCTTCTTTCTTCATTGTAATTGTCTTAGAAACTGAAAAAGTTGCCGTAATTTGATCGGTATCTGGATCCACAGTGTTAGGCTCATGTGAGCTAACCAGCCAATCCTGATTTTCCAAATTATTCATTAAAGTAACTTCTTCATTAAAAATATTTTCTTGTGTTTCTTTTTTCCAAAATATTTGAATTTGAATATTAGCTTGCATATTGCTAAATCGATCGTTCCGATATCCGCCCAACGGTTCAGTAATGGAAGTAACTAATACAATGGTCTGCTTTCCAGAAGTATCAGCACCAGGAGGAATGTTCATGGGATAAAGCTGATCAATCCAACCATAATGTAAAGACTGAACCAAATGATAAACAGTCATAACTGGTAACTCCATTAGTGACCCAACTCCTTCCATTTAATATATTCAGCTTTTAATATATCAGAACGAGCTTCCTCACGGGTCTTTTCCACAAAGTGGTCACCGACAATGTAAACAGTGCCATCATTTAGCCAGCGAGCAATCACTGCTTTTTTCTTGACCCAGCCAACTGTCGCTGTCCCATCCACATCACCATCAACATTTTTCGAACTAACTAATACACTATCAGCCAAGTGAGGATCATTTCCGGTAGCAATTCGATTACTATAATGTAGCCGTTTAGTTTCATCAGCTAATTTCTTTTGTAAAACATCGGCACCGGCTTTAGTGATTATAGTTCTTTCCGCCCGGTTGGGTACCAGTCGCTTTATTTTCGCTAAATAATCGTCTAATTGTTCGGCCATACTAACCATGTTTTTTACCAACCCTCTCATTAATCTGTAGAGTCAAAATGTCATAAGTCACAATTTTATTGCTATCATCTAAACTCAAATTAACGATTTGATACAGTTGGTCTTGATATTGAACTAACAGACCTTTGTCAATTAACGGATTGTGTCGAATAACAATTTGAATAGTATCTTCAAAATCTGTTCCCAAAAGCGAAACGTTCTGTGTGTTAGTTCGCGTATAAGGCATGCACCATAACACGAACTGTGGTTTAAATTGCGTTCCTGATGCACCAGTATTAGGATTAATTGTTGGTAAAGCCGTTCCAAACTGGGCTTGCCGATTAAACTGCTCCGGACTAAATTTATTAAGTGCCATCCGGATCACTTCCTGAAACCATTCCTTGGAGTTGATCTAGCATCATCAACAAACCAGCCGACATCCCCCTAGATAATTCCCGATCATAATATAATTGAGTTGCCAGTGTTTTTATTGCTAAGTCGTAAATTGATGAGGCTTGATATTGGGTTTCAGTTGAACTGACTGAATGATTGACAATCTCAGTTGCCTCATTAATCAAATTGGTAACAGTCGTTAATTCAGTCGGACTTTGGTCAATATGCAACTCATCCATTAATTCTGTCGGATTAACCGTCACATGACACCCCTCCTAACAGCCGCCCATCACTGTATTGTTTATTTCATTGGCGACTTATTTAAATTACTTGCCAGTTGAACTAGTAGTCCCACTAGTCTTTGCAGCAGGAGTTAAATCTGCTAATCCAGTAAATGGCGCATAAATGACCGATTCAGTATCCCACAACTCAACATCAAAGCGATCAATGGCACGAATCTTAGTCAAGTCACTTTCAAAAGAACCAGCACCAATATTAGTAGCCAACAAAGACATCTGTTGGAGATCGAAAAGTCTAACTGCTTCTTTCAAAGCACCGATGTACAGTGGGAAACTGTTACCATCGTTTGGCAGAAAGGCATCGGCAATAACTGTAATTGTCTTACCAGCCAACATTTTTTGTGATGGATTAAGCGGGTTAGGTTGAATGACGTATTGTCCGTTATTATCCTTGACTTTATCCAGAACAGCAAAGCCTGATTGGTTAGTAACAAATGCAGATTCATTCCAAATCAGTGGATCCAATTCCTTGTTGTAAATATCCTTAATGGCGTCAAAACTATCAACTGTGGTTTTTTGTGCGCTTGGTAACTTAGCCAATGCTTGCAAAATTTCACTGTTCCGGGTAATAACATCCTTCTTGGCAATCCAGTTTTCCAAATATGATAATAGATTTGCATCACTATCATTCATCAAAGTATTTGTAATACTAGAAATTCCGGCATATCGATGAATTTTATAATTTAATGGCTTAAAGGCTGCCGGATCATCATTATTCCCAATTTGGGCTGTTTCATCATCCAAGTTGGCAAATGGGGTCACTGACTGTCGTGGCTCAATAACTCGTGATCCCGAAGGTGCATTAACTCCTTCCACAGTTACTAGTGGCTCCAATGATGTAAAGGTTTGTTTTAAAGTATTGATGGCCGTTTGGACATCTTCTGGAATTGTCAAGCCAACACCATTTCCGTTGGCATCAAGTCCACTAGACATCAAATTCAAAAACTTTGGATCACCCTTTAAGGCTCCCTTGACAATATTAATAAACTTAGGCTTGTCTTTTGGCGTAACATCTTTTTGACCACCTGCAGCTGGTTTATCAGGCTTTACTAATTTAGCCGTTGCTAAAGCATCATCATATGCACCTTTAGCAAAATCTCGGGTCTTCTTTGCTTTATCAATTGAATCAGCAATTTTAGTTAGATCCTCATCTGAATATTTTTCAGGAGAATCGTTCAGTTCAACTGCCATTTGATTACGCTTTTCTTGAAGGTCCGTTACTTTTTGACCAGCTTCAAGCCAAGCATCGTGCAGCTTATTTAAATCCATAATTTAATTTCCTTCTTTCTTAAATAAAATAGCCAACTTATGTGATCGTAATTGGTCACTAGTTTGGCTATTAGTTTCTTTAGGCTTTTCTTTTACTTTGGTTAACAATGATTTAATTTTACTAATTGCCTGATTACTCAACATAACCGGCGAGAGCATATTAGTAACTTTGGCTGGTTGATCGTCAAACATCATTTCGTCTGCAAATCCTTGCTCAACGGCATCTTTTGCATTGATATAAGTTTCCTTGGCCATCATTTGCATGACTGTTTGCGGATCCAGTCCTGTTCGTTGCACATAAACATTTGCAATTGATTGATCAGTCGAGTTCAAGCCTTGTAAATCGCTGGATAAATCATCTGCATTCCCTTGAGATACAGTGGAAGCCCGATGAATCATTAATTGAGCCGTTGGCGAAATTTTAATCGTATCACCAGCCATTGCAATGACACTGGCCGCACTCGCTGCTAATCCAACAATGTCAACTTCCACATTACCGGTATAATTCTTAAGTGCGGTATATATCTCAGAACCGGCAAACACATCGCCACCCGGTGAATTAATTTCGGCAACAATATTTTGACCATTTGCAGTGCTTAACGCATCTTTAACTGCGGAAGGAGTAACTGTTGAATAGCCAAAGAATTCATATACTTCAGCATCATCATCACTAGATACAACACCTTTAATTGGTACTGTTGTCATTATCATCACCTCCTTCCACTGCTGAAACTTTCAAATCAGGAAAAACTCCCGCTTGTTTCAGAATTGTTTGTGCTTGTTGTGGCGTTAATGCTGGTGACTGACCAGTACTTAATTTAGTAATATTACTAATTAATTGCTGATGATCAACATCAATAGCCGAATTAATATCCATTTTAATGTCGATTCCCAACTTTAAAGACAATTCTGATTCAATTGGCCGAATATATAGGCTCAAACTATTTTGATACAAAGAACGAATCATCTCAATTGATGATTGTTCGTCACCTTGACCATTTAAATAACTATCTGGAACACAAAAAGCCTTGGCAATCTGGGTCTGACTAAACGTGGCATTATTTAATAATTTAGCTATATCCGGATTAATCTGTAAGGAATCAAGCTGAGCAGATTGATCCAAAACAATTGGTCGACCAGCATTCGAACCAGAATTCTGATTCTCAAACGATTTTCTAATATTTTCTTTAGCTTCCGGTTCCAATTTGGCCGCCGGAACCGTAATCGTATAACTAGGCGCAATTGCATTCTTTAAACTGCTCAGTGACAATTGATTACTATAGTTCTGGATGTTAATTTCTTTAGCTAAACTGTTTAGCGGACTGCTACCAACCAATTCAGTGGCAACTTGTCCGGAAACAAACAATCGGAAATGTAAAACGTCGGCAGCTAAATATGTCACCTGCCCTCGGTCATCACCGTAATTAACTGTGTAATAAAGAACATTTTGTTGATTATCTAAAGTAATGCTGACCTGGTAAAACGGGATTAAGGTCAACCCTGCTGGACTTCCATTGCCATTTCGCTGAATTAGAACAAAGGCGTTGCCAGTTAACATCATTTGAGCACTAACTGCTTGCCAAAAATTATAAGCACTCAATAATGTGCTGGGCTGATTTAGCATGTTGCTATATTGGTCTGTTTTAAATTCACAGCTGGCCACATCACCTGCAATTCGATTAATCACCGCATAAATATCACTATTTTGCAGTGCTCCGTCTGCATCCACAGTGTTAGTGGATAACAATGTACCATTTAACATAAATGGTGAATACCCGGTGGTACTAATTGTTTGTGTTTGTTTTGACATAAAATTTTTAAAGGGGTTCAGCATTCAACGCCTCCTTTCACGAAATGACATAGGCTAAAACGATTAAAGCAATCCCGGCCACTACCCAACCTACAATAAAATTAATAAGGCTTGCGGCAACCACAAATGCAATTAACCCAAATAAAAATAATATAAAAGACAGGTTAGTGATTAAACCTGTCCATAGTTGTTTCAGATTCAACTAATCTGCCTCCCTAATAATTTATTCACTACATATATCACCCAACAAGTGTTGAAAATATTAAAAACTAAAATGATCACTGGTAAAGAATTCGTTGACCTCCTCATTACTCATTCCATTAAATGGATTCTTTTTATCTTCTTTAAGGCCATGATTAGGATTTTCAAAATAAAAAAGGGCTTGAGACATGGCATCGATAGTGGCATCGGCACAATCAATTTTCGAAGTCAACGCCGTTCGATCAATTTTAATACCATATGGATTAGCCACTGTTACAGCGTTAGCCAAGCAGGTCTGCAAAATCGGATCAGCCAGCATCTCAATATTTCCCGCAATAAACTGATTTCTCAAAAATACTGTGGGCGAGCTCAAACTAACCGTCCCTTGCTTTAAAGTAATAAAAGGCACTTCTGGCATATTATTATCCAACCAATCAGTAATTGCACTAGCCTGATAAGGATCATAAATGAAGGCCTTAACTTTCAAATGATGATCGTTAACAAAATCCAGGAACCAGCGTCCAACAAAATCTTCATCAATTAAGCCATAAGAATTTTGCGAAATATCACAAAAGCCTAACTTTTCTGCGTTTGAGTAATTAATTCCATCTTGTTTTTCTTTCACAATAATGGAATTATCTGCTCGGGCTAACGGAACAAATGAATGCTGCAAGATGAAATATTTCTTTTGTTCGCCATTCAAATGTGGGAAAACAAAACTATAAGCCGTATCATCTGAAGCATGTGATAAATCAAAACCCACATAGCAATCTTGATTATCAATTTCGAAATCAGAAACAACTGACTTTTGAATATCATCTAGTTTCAAATATTTATCTTTAGCCGTCTGCAACCACATATTGAGGTTACGGTTAATGAAATCATTTAACGTACCGTCTTCCAGCTTAGAATCACGTTCACTAATTAACCCTTTCAGTAGGGTATCATGCTTAGCCGGTAAATCTAGTAATGGATTACTTTTCACCCATGTTTCGGGGTTCTCAACTTCATCTTGGTCATCCTGCTGCCAAATTAATGCCAACGTTGAATCTTCCGTTCGGTTAGAATCTTTTTCCATCACCTTAGTGAGTCGTCTAACATCACTATACATCGGGACTTTAGGGTTACTGTATGCCGTACTGATAAAAAATGTTTGTCGGTTACTGGTTTGAACTTGTCCAGAAGTGACCTTAGAAATCACATCTGAATTAAAGTTTTCATCCCCGTATTCATCCACAGTAGCAAAGAGGAAATGAAAGGCATCTAATTGTGCACTACCAGCTGTCATTCGTAATATCTGGTTTTGAGTCTTCGTGGATTTCAAAACATCATCATTAATCGCAATATTCTGATCCTTGATTAATTTACGAAATCCAGGCATTTCTTGTAAGCTGTTAAAAGTCTGTTTAATGTAACGCCAAGACTTCTTAGACTGCTTATCAACCGGCGCCAAGTAACATAAATCGGCGTTAAACTGGTCACTAGCCTCGACCAAGTAAGCGTAAAGGATCAAGATATTCAATAAATATGACTTACCATTAGTCCGAGCCACTGAAACCATACATCGCTCAAATCGCTTCTGCTTGTCTTCCTTTGTTCGCCATCCCTGAGAAAGGCACAAGATTGCTTGTTGCCAAATCATCAGTGGTATCGGCTTGTTTTGAGAAACATCAGGGCACATGCGTGCGAAGTTACAGATATTTCGGCATTTATCCAAATCATAGTAATACGGAAACTTATCCTCCGTAGATCGTTTTAAATCATTCAAATGTCTAAACGCTGCTAGTTTAATTGTTTTGCAGGCTAACTGTTGACCAGTTAATACCCGGTAACAATAAACAGTGGCCGGATCACGGTATTTGCTTTTGATTTCATCAAAGTAGCCTTTCCCATCAAGCTGCTGAAAGATTTTATCCAAGTTAGTATTTCTTTGAGTAAAATCAAATTCCTGTACCACTAAAACTCACTTCCCCCATTTAACATCTCTTTAATATTGGGTTCCTCATCGTTGTCATCTGAGAGTTGCAGTAATGAGGCTCGTGCAGATGGTGTTAAGCCTAATTCGTGTGCTAAGCTGTTTAATTTTGCCGTAGCAGAATCAATAATTTGTGATGCCGGATTACGTTTCCAGCCTGCGTTGTCTTCATATGTTTCTCCAGTTCGTTGATTGACCACAGTTTTAGAAACTTTGGTGACAACACCATCTGTTTTAATTGAGTCATAGCCTTTCCGCAATAATTGATAGTTAATACAAAACGCTTCAATTGTTCCCTTGTCGGCCTGTTTAACATATCCTGATGCTTGCAAAATTGGTACAAGTTTCGTCCACATTGCTCGCGCATAACTTGACAGATATTTTGGACAACTCTTTTGAATCAAATCCATTCCAGAAGTTTCCGTTATTAGTTTTTGAGTTCTAACTCGCTGATCCTTGCGAGCATGCTTGTCTGTAGTTAGTTTCATTTGTTTTGGCATTTTTTAGTTCACCTCCAAGCAATAAAAAAGAGCCCCCAATAGGGACTCTTTCAATCTGATTCATTTAGACTAATGAATCACAAAAAAATCATTAAACACACTGTTCGAACGTATACACCCTACAATCGTGAAAAAACGTCTAATTATATTAACTTTTAGGAGGGAAATATACATAGTCATTATAGTAGGGTTATTCATATAAGCAATTTGTGAAATTGCGTGCACCCAGTTATAGTAAGCCCATAAAAAAGTTTTGAATTTACAACTTTTAACGTGCGCTACTGCTGGGCGTGCGCTCCCCTAGGCTTTCACCACCCCGGGGGTGTTTAAACATTCACCTAAATTGTATATTTTTTGTAAGATTCAAACAGTAAGCTTTAAACAATTTTTTCTTTATATCTATATCACCCAAAGGAGGTTGAAAAAATTGTTTTTAATAAGTAAACCTCATCAGAAATATTTATTCCGATTACCTACATGATACCACCTGAAAAACACTTTGTCGTTTCACAAAGACATCTTTTTTTAATTTTGTTGATGAAGATCCCCACCATCCAAGAAACGGTACCCACCCCTGAAATTATTACCATCCAAGCTGGCAGGAGTTTCCTACATCAGGGATGTTTATTTCGTGCGTTCAGATAATACTTTAATCCACCAACGTTTGCTGCAGTGTTTGAGTTGGTTTTGATTGAGTGATTGTTCAATCTTGGTTTTCGTATTATGCGTAGTCGGTGACAAGCACCATAAGTTATCCATGTCTAACCATTTATCAACAGATAGTACACGTCTAGGCACAATGTGGTCAACAATAATCTTATCGTTTGAGACTGGCAAGCCAGTGACTGCATCTAAATAATAATCTCGTGCAGCAACAAATTGCCGAATCTTTTTCCATTCCTTTGAGTGATAAAACTGATTCGCTGTTTGATCACGATAGTACATATTGTACTCTCGGTTTCGTGCAGAACTGACTGCATGGTTGGGCTTCTGGTGCTGTGTAACGTGCTCACTGCAATACCTTTGCCCCATTGGTATCAATGCTTGACAGCCAACCTCATGACAGATATGTAGCTTCATATAAGCTCACCTGTCCTTCTTTCGGTACGAACTGTTTACTTAATTCCTGCTGTAAATCAATGATTGAATCAATTAATTTGTATTCATCCAGTTTCAATTGATGATCATTAATTAAACCAAACGATTTCCAAACAATGCCTTGGTATTTCATTCCATATACTTTAGTTGCGTAATCGAATATATCATTGAACAATTCGCTATTGCTGATAAATAAGGTGTGAACTTCGCTGTTTAATGTCATTGGATCGGCGTATTTATTAAGGCAATATTCAAAATCACCTAATACCTTTAGCTTATCTAACGTATCCTGATGATCGAAGACACTTAACTGTTCAGTAAACATTTGTGCATTTGATTTAACGTAAGCTATACGATCATACAATGCATGTTCAAACTTTTTATCAGTCATTGAAAAAATATCCATTGTAGCTATTTTTCCATATTTAAGCAGGCTTTTTACAAACAGTTTGGTTTTATCCGTCGGGAATAATGAAATAACCTTATTCACCAATGAATTCTCAACCGACACTGAACTTTTACAATTTATAGGCACCAATTGTCCAAGTTCATCAGATTTATCAAAATTCTCTACCAATAACGTCTTGTGACCATAATAATCTTCAACCACATCTTTAGCAGCATAGGTAATTGCCCATTGCTTATTTTTAAATTCAGGATTGCTCTTATCAGTAAAAGCTGCGATTAAATTAACTTTGTCTTTGCACTCCCAGTAATGAACTCGTTTTAGCGTCTGCTGTAATAGTAAGTTAAACGCATCATTGGTTGAACAATAAATCGCATAATGAATTCGATTAACCCCATTTCTAAAATTTCGACAATTAGTAATTGAATTAACTAACACTTCATCTTTCAAAGGATCACCACCAATAATTTTGAAGTAACTGTTACACCAAATGATGATATTTCATAGCTTTTAGTACAGCAGATTTACTCATCATCCGTTCTCCGTGCATATTAATTACCTCATCAGCATTTAATTGCTTCTGAATATTTTTAATATCATTGCCATTAATAACCAATTGAGTTAACTTCATCAAGAAATAACGTTGATACTGCTTACTTCTAACAGCATTCCGAGTACTTTTGACCATTTTTTCTGGGGCTATTTGATTAGCATAAGCTTGCAAACTAGACAACTTATTTGCTGGCACATTATTCATTGAACCATTGTATTGACTTTCTAATTCAATTACTCGTTTAACTAGTTCATTCATTTTTAATCCATCCAATCTGTAATATATTCATTTCATGTGGGATTAATCTTATCACGGTTTTACATATCTGGTTACTATCGTCACTCCTCCACACTTTGGATACTTGAGTTATTTAATAAATCCTTCAGAAATTCAGCTTCATCCCGTGTAAATTGTTGTGTGATTTCGCCTCGATCAACGTGTGGGTTACGTACTCCACAGATGAAATACCCACCACGATCATCTACTCGTCGAGATACATACTGTTGCCCATTACTACCAACCATGCCATTCATTTTTAAACGATATTTAGGAACGGATAATTCAACCTTTTCATGATTCAAGATTGCATCCACAACGTTAGCTAAATCATCGCGGTTAGAAATAGTCTCATCATTGGCATATTTATCAATGAATTTGGCGAATTTAGCTATTCTCTTCCAATCAGAAATACTTTCTGCCATTGTGCTTTGGTACATATTGAACAATTCCTTATCAACAATCTTTACTGTCATTTTTATTTACCTCCAATTATTTTTAACGCGTCATCTACAGAACGACAAACACCATATAACACTGGATATTGCTTAATAAATTTGGCAAACCGCTTCTGATCTTCACGTAACTTGCCTCGTTCATTTTTAACTTCAATCAAAATCATTTTTCCACTATGATGTTCAAAACCGGTAATATCCGGCCAACCTTTCGGGAACAAAGCAATAATCCGATTATCTTTGGTAATAACCTTACCTGCATTGCTCCGACACACGGTGCAGTCATGACTTGATAACGCCATTAAAATCTCGTTTTGAATCTGATGTTCTGATTTGATTTTTATCACTCCCACAGGTTGTGAAGGATGTGAAAGATAATGTGAAGGATAAACAAATCGCTGTAATCCTTGTGCCAGTAATGGATTAGCCATTATTTTTTACGTGTGAAGGATAAACCAAAATAAAGTGTTTACTATATATAGTCTTTCTTACTTTTTATATATATACTTTTGATGATTCATCCTTCACATAGGGTAAAAAGAGTAATAATACTTAGGGCGACAAGGGATTTCGAGTTTAATTTATCCTTCACTTATCCTTCACACATCCTTCACATCACTTAATCCAATTCATATTTGGACTAACTTTCAGCTTTATTCCTTGATAAACGTTCCCAACTCTGGAATGTTTCATCTCAAACTTCTGTTTCATTTCACGTCCGAATTTCTGTTTGCTCATTGAGTATTCAGAATTTTCTTTCGACCAGGATTGATACTTTTTGAATAGTTCACCGGCTGGGGCACGATATTCATCACCCCGATCACAACAATCATCCACAAACAAACTCACAACATCCATCTCTTCACGGTATTGCCGACTGGCACGGGTAACGCTAATTGGTGGGTTTAATCCTTCGTGTTGCCACATTAGTGCTCCCTCAACAATCCAGTTAAGAATGCCCACAGATTCACGTTGCAGTTTGTACTTCAAATCCTTATCAACCTTTTCAACTGGAATTTGAACTTTAAATGGAATCAACATTAATCGCCGCCAAATACCATCATCGGTACCCCGAATAATTGGCTTGTGGTTGGTAGCCAACCACAATTTGAACTGTGGTTTAAACTCAAACTCTTTTCCGTAAAGGAACCGGGCAGTTACTTTATCACCACCGGTCAACTGCTTAACTAATCCTTCATCCAATCTCACACCCTCATTTGGTTCACTTGATGTAACTAACCGGGCATTTTCCAGCCGGGCAATATCGGAATTAGCACCGGAATCATTCTGCTTCACCATAATGGATTTAGCCTGCATCGATTTAGCATAGGTTCCGAGAATATCCGAAATCATATCAGTAAAAATACTTTTACCATTGCGACCATTACCGTAAAGAATAAACATCACCTGTTCTTTAATGCTGCCTGTGGATGAATAACCCACAGCTTTTTGAATGTAGTGAATTAATTCTTTGTCACCATCAAATATCTGATTTAAAAACTCCGTCCATTCGGGGCAGTCGATATTATCGGTGTATTCCACACTAGCTTGCTGGGAAAACATTTTATCAATATCGTGGTTTTTCAGAATGCCGTTGGTTAAATCAATGTAGCCGTTGGCAGCATTTAGCAATGTAATATCCTTATCAAACTCGCCATGTAATACCGGCACTCGATGTTGCACCTCGTTTAACATGGCCCGCTTGGCACTGTTTGAACGGCTTTTTCTTAGAAAAGTACGCCAGGCGTTTTTAGCTTTTTCAGGATCGACATCAGCGGCAACCACCAACTTTTCATTTTTCATGTTGTTAACCGTCATATCAACGAATTGGGCTACTTTGCCTTCGTTATCCATTTCCCAATAACTGCCGTTATAGAAATACCAAGATTTATCAATATAGGAATATTTAACCAGCTTGCCGAACACATCCATGAATCGATCAGCATTTCCGGTATCATCCCACGAACGAGGGGGAATTTTCTTAGCCTTTTTGGTTTTGCCAAAATTGATAATGTACTTGTTTAACGGTTCTCGCTGTGGGTTAAAAGTTTCCTGGGTTTCGTTAATGGCTTTGTTCAGCAATCCAATTCCATACGTGGTTTTGCCGTGTTTCTCGTCATATTTTGGCCGCATCAAACTGGATTTTCTGAATATCTCATCCATTTTGTTAAAATCTCGTCCCGTCCAAAACGCTAAATCGTTGGCAAATGCCATATCCGCTTCACTCTGGGATGTATAGAAACCATCCCAACCGCCCTTCATAAACATCTTGAACCGTTTGCCGGTCTTACTTAATTCGGCTCGTCTAACAATTTCATCAATGGATAAATCATTCTTACGGATTGGCGTGTGGTTGGGCAATTTAACCACGTTATCTTTACCCAAGAATTTGGTGTACATCAGTTTAATTACTTGCGGATCCGGGGCATTGATGTGATCCGCATATCTGCCAACCGTATTACCAGTTAACGCGAAGAATCGTCCGGACTCATACATTTCAACGTTGCCTTTGCGACGTCGATCACCAGGAATTTTGCCTTTAAAAATAGCATGAATCCCGGTACCGGATAAACTAATTTCAACATATGATTTTGTCATGGTTAATACATCACGAACGGTATTTTGTTGATAATCACCAGCTTTGAATCGATCCAGTTCATCGGCGATGTGGTCAATATCCAAGCCGACATAACCATTCGCAAAATAGAATGCCAACCCATCCATATCGTACGTTTTCAATGCTCTTAACGCCGTTTGGTAATCAGTCCAACTATTTGGATCATTTGTGCGCCCAGCGCCACCATCGATTGCATTGTGGGGAATTTTCGTGTACTTGTTGCGTTCCGGCTTCCAAATCTTTTTGAAAAGCCCCCATTGTTTCAAGGCCCGCAACTCGTTTGGTATGTTTTCATATCTCAATTTTTAATACCCCCGAATTTAGAATGGTAAATCATCATCAGAAATATCAATCGAATCACCGGAATTGGCGAATGGATCATTATTGGCCGCCGGTGCATTATTCTGTGGTTCACTATTTTCAGCGAATGGATTATTGCCATTTTTTTGATCTTTCCATACATGTGCCACTTTAGGAAAATCAGACTTTTCAAAATTCCACGGGGCTACTTGGTTAACATCTTTCTTTTCACCGTTGTAATCATCAACGCCTTTTTTGACATATACTTTTGCCGGGCGGTTGGCAATCGCTTTGGTAAAATCTTCGATTGAATTAATCGGTTGGCCTTCGGGGATGCCCACAGCTTCCAAAATGTATTGAAAACTCTTGGTATCGTATTGGTTCGTTTTTTTACGCTTCCAGTTATCCATAAATACATGGCGGTTTTGGTATTTGGCGTTTGTGTTTGCCAATGCCTTCACCCCGTTCAAATCGTTACGAACGACTAAATCCAGTTGTAAGGATTCGGCACCACTCGGTGTTGCCTTTTCCTGTGCTGATTTGATTACCATTTCATAGGTACCTGTTGGCAGTGCCCCGTAAGTTTGGTGTTCATTGTTTGAGTAGTCTGTTGTAATAAAAGCCATAGTTTGTTATCTCCTTATTTTTTGTTTAAAAGTCCCAATCGCTTACCCTGCATATAGGCCCAACCGGGCTTATATCCACGGGCTTTTGCAATCTGATATAATTCGCTCATATTCTGGGCATTTTCCGGTTTCATCTTGCCGAGCTTAACAGTTGTGTAGTCGGTAGTTAATTTGAACTCACCAACTTTTTCAAGTTGTTTAGTGGCATCCACATCCATTTGTTCGGTTTCAACTTGAATTTCTTTCCCGCATTGTGGGCAAACATGGCACTGGGCGGGAATTACTGCCCAACAATGGGGGCATGTTTTAATCGGCGTTGACGTTGTATTATTGCTTCGTTTTTTCTTAGGTCGTCCTTCAAGGCTCCATTGTCGTGGAGTATCAGGCAGACCAAAACGGGTATAGTTAGCTGCATGATCAATGATAGTGGCCATTTTATTTGGCAAATATCGCATACAACGCATTGTTGCTTGAATATCAAATACCAAGCTTTCAGTTGGCCGTGCGATTACACAACACGTACACTCTTTGACGTCATATCCTTCATCAACCAATCCAAAGTTACATAGAACAGTGATCTTTCCCTTTCTAAAATCACTCATAATACGTTTTCTTTCGTCACTAGGAGTTTTAGAATCACAATGTTTTGCACTGATACCCGCTTTTCTAAATTCAGCCGCAATTTGTTTGCTATGTTGAGTATCATGAGCATAAACAATGGTTCGCTGTCCAAATGCTTTATCCATCCAAGTTTTAACAATATCGCCATACAGAGTGGGCTTTGCTGAATCACTAACAGATTGATTGGTATAATCGCCAGTGCTTGATTTCTTTAGCTTTTCGTCATTAAACAATGTCACACTGTAGTATTTATATGGGCTTAGTTTTTTGTGTTCAATTAACCACTTAACCGTGGGGCCTTTGACCATAGCAGAATAAATATCGTCAAACCCTGCTCCGTTCATTCGCCACGGACTGCCTGAGAATCCAAGCCTAGGAACATCCGAATAGTATTTAAAAATTTTTAAATATGTTTTTGCCCGACTATGTTGCGATTCATCGCAAATAATTAAGTTTGGTTTAGGCAAGTGATCTAATCGATTAGCAACTTTGCCCACTGTCATGATTGTGCAATTCATCAAATCAACATCTTGTTTCTGAAAAGATTGGGTTATTTGATTCACGAGTTCCTGTCTGTGGACGAAAAACATGACTTGTCCACCTTTAGCAACTGTTAATCTGGCAATTTCTGCAATAATAACTGACTTACCACTTCCTGGTGGTGAAACAATTAAAACACCATGATTGCCTTCAGCAAGCTTTTGACGGGTTTCGTCTACTAATCGTTGTTGATAATCAAATAATTTAAATGGCAATACTATTCACCGCCAAACATAAATAAGTCCTTAGCAGCACACATGGTTCGATTGTCCAAACGATTTTTGGCATAAATCGAGTCATTTCCTTGCAGCATAACGCCACGACCGTTAGTCTTCGGATTAATAATCAACCGACCAACCACATCACATAATCCCAACATTCCGTCCATCACGCTTTGACGAATTTCGGGTGCATATTGATTAAATTGTTGACCATTTTCAGTGGTAATCTGGCGTTGCGTCTCCCAAGCTGTAGTTAATACATTAACTGGCAACGCGTAGATAGCAGTCATTACTCTCGAAAAATAATTAGTCCACTGTGAATAATCCTGCAATTCATTTGAGATGCCATTATGGCTACCCTTACCCTTTTCCACAAACCAATCTTTTTCAAAGCTTGACACATTATCAATAACTAAATTGTCGTAACCAACAATCAATTCTGATGCCTGTTCAAGATACTGCTTCATGTCTTCTTCGGGGTGAGTTCGATCCATTTCATCGACTGTAACGTTGCTAATGCCAGCTAATACTTTAGCGGAGTTATCCAAATCAAAAATTCTAGTTTTACCAGGTAAATATTTAACACAAGTTGTTTTCCCAGTTCCGGGTTTAGCATATAGAATGACTCGCCAATTCAAGGTTCGCTGCAAATCTTTAGCTTCAATCGTCTTCATGATTAAGCACCTACTCTTTGATAACGAATTTGGTTACTATCCATGAAAGCCCTCAACAGTTTCATTTGTGGAATTGTTGCCGTTATTTTTAAAGACACTGAATGGGAAACAACTTCGCCAGTGTTGGTATCAATCGTTTTACCTTTCTGCTGAACTTGATGTGTTTGTGCTTCCGCTGCTTGCGCTTCCAGAGTCTGCTGTTTTTGTTGATTTAGATTGACCTGATGATCAATTGCTGTAATTAAATAATTAACATCCTGGCCTTGCTTTAATTGATCAATCCAACCAGCTGGATCAATGTGATAAGCTTGAGCATATTTAGTAATGGTTTTAATGCCTGCTTCCAAATCATCGTGCTTCTTTTTGACATAACCCATCACGTCAGCAATGCCTTCGGTTACTTTCTTTTTAGTGGTGGTTTTATTTAACCAAGTAGGATCAATATCAATTTCGCTTGGTTCAACATGATAATTAGGTGCCATTTCAGCAATCAGAGCATTAACATGCTTCAAACGAAGCTGACGCTGCTGCTCTTCCAATTCTTTTAGCCCAGCGTCAATTGGGTTAATCGATGAATCTAAAGTGGCTTCTAAGTCTTTAATTTGAGCTGCAAACCGTTGATATGGTTCAGCATATTTTTTTCTAATTTCCTTACGTTTATCATCAAGAGCTTGCTTCAATTTCCGAAGCTCTGCCCGGCTAGACTTTGATTCTTTTTCTGTGGAAGCTGTTACTGCCATTCCTTGATATTTATTGGCATATGCTTCTACAGCTGTTTTTAATTGATCAAAATTATTAATTGTAATCACAGGTAGCTGATAGTCAATCGTGTATTCTGGTAGGGATAATTCATTTGCCATTTATATTTACCTCCATCTTTTAATGTAAATAGTGTCGTTGATCAATTGAATTCTTCATTTCTGCAATTTCTTTTCTTTTAGATTTTGTGATTCTGCCACAGATTAATCTAATTGGTTCGGGATAAATTGGGACTCGTTCTTTCCGCTTCTTCATAAAATCCTTGTCGGTCCCAGTTACGACGTAAGTCGGATACTTTATGCTGAGCTTTCGCATAACGTCGGCACGAGAGACACCAGTTTCTAATATTTGGGAATCCATTACACCAACTGCTTTCCAAAATTTAGTCATTATTCCACCTCGTGATGTAAAATATATTCAGATAGTCGTTGTTTTTCTTTATCTAGGATAAAGAAATATGCCAACAAGCTATGATCGTTTTCCACGGGTGTGCGTCCAATAATCATATTCAAACGTTTGATACGGTTCTGTATTGTTAATGTTTTCATTCTGATGACCCTCCAGGTGTTATAATATTAGTAGTTATAGTCCACCCATTTGCGGCAGTGGGCTATTTAGTGCATATAATTAAGGTGGTGAATTTTTATGGATTTTTACAATTGGTTAATGCGCTTTAAAGACGTTAGCTTACCAGTTGGTGATGTAGCAAGAGAAATAAGATCTGATAGATCGTTTCCTAAGGGAAATTTAGATTGGAAACATTTAAAAGAATATCTTAAGTCAATTGGTTTTTCAGATTCCAAATTAGAAATTGTTAAAAACGTCTTCAACTATTATCTAGCGGAGAAAAGTCGCTAATTAATAAAATCCAGTAATCATTTGGAAGCTTCATATTTTCTTGGCCATATTTGCCTCGTATTTCAGTATTGGCATAAAGGCCACCATGGAACAGTTGGGCTTCCTTTCTTTTTCTTAATTCACCTATTAATTCAGATGTCGAATACTTTTGCAATTTATTCATCGATATGATTCCTTTCTATTTTTTAGTGACGCCCAGTTGGTATAAAGTATTCAATGACCAAGGCTACCAAAAATAATAAAATTAGTACTTCCAAAGATTCCATTAATCAAACCACCCCTTCCAAAAGGTTTTTGGATTCGCTTTATACTTCATATACTCAGTCCCAACCCAAAAACCAATCGCACTAAAAATTACATAGTCTAACCACTGTGGTAAAATTAGAACCATTTTTATACCTCCTTACCAGTTAAATTCATTCCAATGATCTTCCAAAAACTGTTGCATTCTGGTAGCTTTAAATAGCCACGGACTACCTTTACTTCCACGATGAATCAACTCTCCGCGATCAATCATTGTTTGTATTTCTCTTGAATATTTTGGATTTTCCAAGAAATTTTCTTTTAACCATTGTGGTGATTTGTTCCCACACCATTTACGAAGATCGTTTAAATTCCAAGTCCGTCCAAAGGTTGATTCCCGTTTTAACTTTTGGTAATCTTCCTTATTTATCAATTCAAAATTATCAGGAATTTGAATTGATACTTTAGCACTAATGACTTGAGACATTTTGTCACTTCCTTTAGTTGTATACTTGAGTTATTCCAATTGATTGAGGTGAAAATTGTGACAAACGATGAATTTGATGAAAAATACGCTGAATTTTTAAACAAGTTTGACGACATGTTTGATGATGAAGAGAACATTGAGCGGATACGTGAAGATGTCAAAAATGGCAATCCCAACGACGACTGGACGAACAAAATGTTTAAATTTATTCAGCAGTATGAGAATGAACGAACTAACAATTTGGTTCGTATAGCTCTGAAAGAATTTTTGATAAAAGATTAAATGCTCTTTTACGCGATTCTTTTGTCATTGGCACGATTTTTTCCTTATTGCACTCCTTGCTACCACAAATGGCTCGGGGTGTTTTTTCTGCGTCTTGGTTCACTTTATTCACCTCTTCTCTATGCTGGCTGTGCCTTCGCTAAACTTGCATAAATCGCCTTACTTACAGACAACCCCAGGTTATAGCGATCATTAACTTCCATCAGCTTCACGGTGTCGTCTAAAACAGTTTCCCGATCAACTAACATTGCTGGCGTCATTTCTCCTTTCTTTATCATCTTTGGATAGCCATATTTTGTTGAAACTGCTTTATTGGCCACAGTGTTAGCTTTGATAAAGTTAACTCTTACTGGCCGTTTCAAGCCGTCTCTCAATCGTTTCATGGCATCCTTCTGGTGTTGTTTGTCCATCATGCGAAATACTTCGAAGCCCTCGATTCCAGCGGATTCACGTAATTGCTTAATGACGTTGAAGACCCATCGTTTAAATGATTTGGCCTCTGGCTTACGGCTCGAAAAGATTGCATCGTAAATACCAAATTCACTAACTACAGAAGTCAACTGCTTTCGATTCAAGGAATCTAAGATGGGGTACTTTGAAAGTACGTCATCATCAAGACGTTGATTCAGTTTTCGAGTATCCAGAGACAATGCTTGCGCAATATCTGATAGTACTGCCCACCACTCACCTTCTACTTCCACAAAACGAATCTCATGATCGTTCCAATTTTCGATTTTCATTTAACTCATCTCCTTTCTATGCTGGCTGTGTGGACGAATCCGGAGTAAATAAAAACTTGAGTTCATATTCAGGAAAAAAGCTTTCTTGAATTTTTAAAGCTTCACTGAATTTGAATGATGACGTTCCATTAATTTTGTCAGCGATAGTCTGGTAACGAACATTCAAAAGATCTGCCATATCAACTAAAGTTACATTTTTCTTCTTTCGAATTTCTTCTAAATTATTTAACATAATATGACTCCTTCCTAATACGAATTTTCGTATGTTAGTTTAAAAAATAATGGCTCTTCATGAGCACATTTTTATAATATACGAATTTTCGTATTTAGTCAATACCAAAATTCGTATTTCTTTAAATTCGTTCATTTACATACGATTTTTCGCATGATATAATAAAACATGTTAAAGGAGGAAGCAAGCATGAACAAGGAAGATTATTTAAAAGATTTAATAGAAATAAAATCTGGTAACGTTAAAGCTTTTGCCGATTCTATAGGCATGGCTTATACAACTATCCGATCTATTCTGGATCGCGGCATTATGAATGCTAAAATGGAAAATATAATAAAAATATGTGATGGATTGGGAATCAAACCAGAAGACATTGTCAAGTTAGAAAGTTCAGTCGTTAGTGATACCAATAAAATAATGCTTCAGCTCCACCCTTCACGCCAAGAAAAAGTTTACAATTATGCCAGTGATCAATTAGACGAACAGAATAATGAAAAAATATCTTCAATGTTTGATCACAAACCTATGATTGAAATTCCTGCTGGGCGTTCAACTGCTGCCGGGTCTCCTATTAACGGTGAGGATCAAGATACCCAATTAATCCACAAACTTATTGCTGGTGAAAAAGTTCCTGCCGGTGCAGATGAATTAATTACTGTGGATGGTGATTCAATGGAACCGCTCTTAAAAAAGGGTAGTCAAGTTTTTATCCACTACCAGCCAGAGGTTGAGAATGGTGAAATTGCGATCGTCCACATTCGTGATGTTGGTGTTACTTGTAAAAAGTTTTATGTAAATGAGGACAATACCGTTACCTTAAAATCAATTAACAAGGCATACGATGACATGGTGTTTGATTGTGATGAAGTTAATGTAATCGGTAAAGTGATTTTATGAGCTCCCAAATGTGGGGGCTTCATTTAAAGTTTTAAAAGAACATATGTTTCGACTAACCAGGTGGTTTGCTTAGGTTCGAGTCCTAAATAGTCAATATTTGACCGAAAAAAATAACCAACGTTCTCTGGATAAACGTTGGCCACAGGAAAGAATCGATCGTGAAGCAGCTAATATGTATTACAAATTTCTAGTAAACATCCACGATAAAATCAGTAGCAATTTTAAAGGACTTGCTCAACATGATCCTAATAAATGGCGACACTTTATTTCAGTTAACGAAATGCTTGATCAGTTGGAAGAGTCAGTTGTTGAGCTAGATTTTGAATAAAAGGGCTAATACACAAGCTTTGCAGCAAACAATAATTATACACAGTAAACTTTTTCAGGTTGGTACTGTAAGGTATCAATCTTTTTGCATGCAAATAAAAAAGCACCACCTCTCGGTGATGCCCGTGAATTTCATCTCAATGCATCATAATGAAATCCTTGAAATCTTAATTAAATATGATTCAATTCCCAATGTACAAAACTAAAGGAATAAATTTCTAAAACTAAGATAACTACTTACTATATACAACAGCAACATGTGAGCCATAAGTTGTATCAGAAGGTGTCTTTAAAGTATAAGTAGTTCCATCCTTAGTTGTAATGGTACCTAAACCTTGAGCTTTAAGCGCAGCCTCAACTTGAGCACCGGTTACAGGTAATCCCTTAGTACCGGTCAAAGCAGTAACTGCCTTGCCAAACAATGAACTAGCGTTTTCTGGAGTTTTGATATCTGTATTGATGTTTAAAGGTTGATAACCAGTGTTGTCATAAGTGTAAAAGTTAAAGTTAACTGATGCATCTGCATTTTTAGTTACATAGTAAATATAGCTTGAACCCTTTGTAGCTGCTGTAGGTTCTGTGCTCCAAACACTTGAATCATTTGCAGCTGGTCCATATCCTGCTGGTGCATTATTAATTACACTGTACTGACCATTTGCATCTTTAGAAGCGGCAAGGTTGTAAACATAATTACCGTCAGACAATTTTGTGACGTTACTACCTGTGGCTACAATTGGGAAGACATGGGTACCAACAGTCTTACCAGTTGCTTTATCAACGTAGTTTACAGTAACACCTTCAGAAGCTGGAACATCGGAAGTTGACTTCAAAGCAGAAGCAAGAACCCAACCACTGAACTTAGCATTAGTAACATCGTTTACATATACCCAAGTATCTCCTTCACGTGTACGTGTAGCAGCCTTAGTTACTTGTAAAAGATCGTTAGCATATGGAGTACCATCAGTTACAGTACGACCAACTTTGTATTGAGTATAACTTGGTGCTTTATAAGTAGTTGCAGTACCGTCATTTGCAGTACCGGCTTTAGCTAACTTGTAATAGCCAGTGGTTGAAAGAGTTGATGGAACAGATGCATCCTTAGTAGTAGCATATGAAGCTACACCACCAGCAAATGTTGAAGCACTCTTACCACCATAAACCCAGCCACGATATTGCTTATCGAATGATACAACTTTGTAGTAAACTGAACCACGGTTTGTAGTAGCAACACGATAAGCACGTAAGTTGTCTTGTCCTTGATTTGAAGCAGCTAATTTCTTAGCAGTAGTTGTAGTAGCAACAACCTTAGCACCCTTCAAAGTACCAGCCTTGGTATAAAGAGCGTTAGTACCAGTAAATGTAACGTTACGAGTAGTAGCGTCTGATGTCAAAGCTTTGTTTGATGTAACTTTGGCATATGATTTTGCACTAGCATTTGTGCTAGATACACCGGCAACAGCTACAAATGATAATGCAGCTACACCAGCAAAAAGAGTCTTTTTCAATGACTTTTTCATGTGTAATTTCCTCCCAAAAAAATTGTTTTTTCAAGCTACCTAGGCATGCAAACACATGCCTCAACTAACTTGCTGTAAATAGTATAACATAATCAAGGTTGAATGCAAAAGAAAACAGGAGTTGTAAAGGCTTTAACATTTTTTTGTAATCTATATGCCATGATAATTAATAAATGATCGCTCTATTAAGTAGATTCCCCACTATGTGTTAGTATATTATCCAAAGGAGGGTAATAATGCCATCAATACGTAAACATGGTCATGGATACCAAGTAAGATACTACTATTATGATGCCAATGGTCAGGAACACGAGAAAACAAAGAGCGGCTTTAGAACTAAATCAGCTGCAAAACTATTTGCGAGTCAATTAGAAATCGATATCCACAATGGTTTGGATCTCGTTCCTAAAGATCCTAAGTTTGCTGACTATTTTGACTATTTTTATCACACGTACAAAGAGCCTAAGATTGAAAATCAGACTAAGAATCGCTATAAAATAACTAGTCGAGTATTGCATAATTATTTCGGTGATGTTACTTTAAAAAGTATTGACCGACCACAATATCAAGCATTTATTAACTTCTATGGCCATTCTCATGCAAAAGATACTGTTTATAAAGTCAATTCACTAATTAGAGCAACCGTTCAAAATGCCATCCTTGACGATCTGATTCATAAAGATTTCACCCAGCGAGTCAGTCTTATTTATGACAAGTCACGTGATAAGCATGTGGAATACCTCAACGTGGCTGAGATTAAGCGTCTCATCGCTTATTTGGAGAATCACTTAAACTATCACTTTACCTCCACCTTTATGATCCTGACGGCCGTTTTAACTGGTGCTCGCTTGGGGGAAATTCAGGCATTAACTTGGAATGACGTTAATTTTAATTTTAAAACGATTAGCATTACTAAATCTTGGAATTCATCCGAAGGCGGTGGATTCAAAGATACCAAGACGGCTGGTTCAAATCGAATCATTGCAGTTAATGACGAATTGCTGAAATCATTAAAGGTCTTGAAGGATCACAATAATGGAGAACTAATTTTTGTTAATCAATATAAATCCATTCCATCATCCTCTGCCGTTAATAAAAAGTTGCGTTCTATACTAAAAGACTTAGGAATTCAAAAACAGGGCTTTCACTTTCATTCTTTACGACACTCACATGTAGCTTACCTACTATCTCGAGGAATTGACATTTACATCATTTCTAAGCGTTTAGGCCATGCTGACGTATCCACAACAACAAAGATTTATTCCTATTTAATGGATGAATATAAAGCAAAAAACGATCAACAGATTCGTGAAGAGTTAGATAACCTTTCCTCTCATGATGAAACTATACCAATCAAGCGGAACCTTTAATAAGGTTCCGTTTTTATTTTGTTATTTTACTCTGTATCAGGTTAAACTTCTTCTGCCCGTTTGACCGTTATTTGCCCGTTATTATTTATATTTTAATACTTTCTAGTACGTTTTTATAAATTAAAAAAATTAGGAATGCCTATTTAACAGCATTCCTAATTTTAATATTTCTTCTAATTTGCATAAAACTGCCGACTGCAGGAGTTGAACCTGTGACCCTCGGTTTACGATACCGATGCTCTACCAGCTGAGCTAAGCCGGCGAAAGATTATTGAAAAATGCTAACCAGGGTTAGCATTTATAATCAATCTCCGGCAGGCGGGCTCGAACCGTCGACAAC
>NZ_AZFZ01000050.1 GCF_001435895.1 Lentilactobacillus parafarraginis DSM 18390 = JCM 14109
TTGCGTGAGCTGGGACTTTTGTCCCAGCCTCACGTTGTTATTGTTAGAAAAAGTAATCAGCTGACAAAGCACAAGGTCATTGATTTTCAATAACACACAGATCATTGACTCTAAAACTGTATTTTTGGTGGCTATATGATGGCATATAGAAAAAAGAAAGGGGAAGTTGGTTAATGACCAATTGGCAAGAAAATCGGATTCAATCAGCAATTGATGGGACCAACCCCATGCTAATGGCAGAGTTGCCCGGGGGCTATGCGGTGTTTGGCGATACCCAGTTTCTGCCGGGGTATTCGGTTTTGCTTCCTAAACGAAATGTTGCGTCTTTGAATGAACTGACGCTAACTGAACGCCGGGTGTTCTTGGATTCCATGGGCATTCTTGGGGATGCTGTTCTAGCCTCAACCAATGCGATCCGAATTAATTACGACATCTTAGGAAATACCGATCAGTTTCTCCACGCCCATGTTTTTCCCAGGTATGAAGCGGAATCCGCTGACCATTTGCGAAAGCCGGTATGGCTTTACGACTCTGATTACTGGGTGAAGCTGCAGTATTTGTATTCGCTCAAGAGGGATGATGAATTAAGAAGTGCGATTACTAATTATTTAATGAAATCCAATTCAAAATAAAACAAAGGATATGTTATTTCTGAAAGGAAATATGGCTCGTCGAATCTTTCGACGAGCCATTTTACTTACGCCATATTCGGAATAAATTTCCAAGGTAAATCTCACTCTTCTAAGGTGTGTCGGCGTTATAATAACTCTGTAAACGCTTACACAACAAAGTGTGCTTTTTGAAGGGGGCATATGTATGTACTATTCGAATGGTAATTACGAAGCATTTGCAAAGCCTAAGAAACCAGCGGGGGTTGCCAATAAATCTGCTTATTTAATTGGCTCAGGGTTGGCATCGCTTGCGGCCGCGGTTTTCCTGACCCGCGATGCCCAGATGCCTGGCCAAAATATTCACGTCTTGGAAGAATTAGCTCTCCCAGGGGGCAGTATGGATGGGATTTATAATCCTGACCGGGGTTACATTGTTCGTGGTGGTCGGGAGATGGAACAGCATTTTGAAACACTGTGGGATCTCTTCCGCTCAATTCCCAGCTTGGAAAATCCCGACGTTTCCGTACTCGATGAGTTTTACTGGCTGAACAAGGACGATCCCAGCTTTTCGCACGCCCGGGCAATTGAAAAGCGGGGCCAGCGAATCCCGACCGACGGCAAGTTTACCCTGTCTCGAAAGGCGATCGAAGAAATCGCCAAGTTGGTGATGACGCCCGAAGATCAGCTGGCTGATTTGAAGATCAACGACGTTTTTACCGACGACTTTTTCAAATCCAATTTCTGGCTGGATTGGTCAACGATGTTTGCGTTTGAACCGTGGGCCAGCGCCATGGAAATGCGCCGTTACCTGATGCGCTTTGTTCACCATGTCGGTACGCTGCCAAACATGTCATCGTTGAAATTCACGAAATATAACCAGTATGAGTCGCTGATTCAGCCGATGGTTCACTACTTGGAAGAACGGGGCGTTAATTTCCAATTTAATACGACCGTCAATAACGTCGTAGTGGCCACATCGGGTGGTCAGAAGGTTGCCACAAAACTTGAAATTGTTGAAGACGGGGAAGAAAAAACGATTGACCTGACCGAAAACGACCTGGTCTTTGTGACCAACGGTTCGATCACTGAGAGCACCACTTACGGGACCAACGATCAGCCGGCCCCGATCAATCACCCGGTTGGCGCGGCTTGGACGCTGTGGGAGAACCTGGCAAAGCAGGATCCGGCATTTGGCCATCCCAAGAAATTTTACCAGAACATTCCGCCGGCCAACTGGACCATTTCAGCAACGAGCACTTTTACTGATGATCGCATTATTCCCTACATTCAAAAGATCACCAAGAAGGATCCCCACAGCGGGCAACTGATTACCAGCGGACCGGTATCCATCCGCGATTCAAACTGGCTGATGGGGTTGACGGTGAGTCGCCAGCCCCACTTTGCCCAGCAAAAGCCCAATGAGTTGGTTGTGTGGTCGTATGGGTTATTCTCTGATCTGCCTGGGAATTACGTTCACAAGAAGATTGCGGATTGCTCCGGCGTTGAAATCTGTGAAGAGCTTCTGTACCACATTGGCGTTCCGGAAGATGAGATTGCCGATATTGCGAAGGCCGCCAACACGATTCCGGCCCACATGCCTTACATCACCTCGTACTTCATGCCGCGCAAGGCTGGGGATCGGCCATTAGTCGTTCCGGAAGGCTCAAAGAACCTGGCGTTCATTGGCAACTTTGCCGAAACTGGGCGCGACACGGTCTTTACCACTGAGTACTCGGTTCGAACAGCGATGGAAGCGGTCTATTCGCTGCTGGACGTTGACCGCGGCGTTCCCGAAGTATTTGATTCATCGTTTGATATGCGGGCAATCTTAAGCTCCGTTTACTATTTAAATGATGAAAAATCACTGTTGGAACTACCGCTGAGTGCCCCCGAAAAATTGGTGGTTCAGCGGCTGCTCAAGCGGGTTAAAGGCACTTACTTGGAAGAAATCTTAAGGGATCAAAAATTGATTTAGGAGGTGGCAAGCATGAAGGCACAGTCAGTTATCATTGGTGGGTTATTATTTGTTGCCGGTGTTGCGGTCGGAATGCATGGTCGGCACATGGCTCATGAGATGCACGGGATGTGTGACATGCATCATCATCACGGCCCGCATATGGGACCTGGGCATTTTCATGGCTCGCATGACCAGCCGTTTGAAGACATTGGTGATTTGCCGTATGTCCGCGAAGCCCATACTAACGGGCAGGGGTTGCGCGACGAATCCTAGCTTGACAGGGGTCGCGACAGGCTAGTCGCTAAACGTTTGACCATCAACATTAATCGTTTTAATCAAAAAGAGATCATCTAATCACCTAACCACTGCGACGAACCGCTGTGGTTATGATGATTGGATGATCCCTTTTTTCGTTATCAATTATGGAAATTAGCATGGGCGTTGAACCTGACCAGTGCTGATTAACGAACAAAGTCCTCGATAATTTTCTTTTCTTCTGGAGTGGGCTGGCTTTCCATCGATTTGATATCGTGGAGGCGTTCGACGGTGATGCGTAAGTTAAATGCCAGCTGGGTATCCGGCATATCGTTCTTCTTTTGGTAATTGATAATTTCTTCAGCTAAGGTACTAAATTGTTCTGCCATTCTAAATTCCTCCATTTTAAAAACCAAGCTACCATAAGACTATTATAGCAATAATCCGCAAAACGAACACACTTTAACGATGTTTCAAGCCATACTCCAGTAATGCGACCAAAATAACGGCGACAATCAGGGCAATCCACACATTGTTATTTTGAATGTAGAAATAATAGAAAACGCCAATCCCAATGATGCCTTGAACGATGTAGCGTTCCAGCCGGTTGGGGATGGATAAAAAGGCCAGCCCGATTGCAAGAATAAAGCTGCCGACTAGGACCTCCTGGGCACTATTCAACGACATGAACTGGTCGAATAGCCCGTAAATGTCCAATATTGCCCCAACCACCAATGCGAAAATACCAAACGCAAACGAAAATTGATTTGCCCTCATAAAAAACGCCTTCTTTCGGTTTCTCTCTCATACATTAATTATAATGCAAAAGTGGGAATCACGGTATAGGAGGCGTTAAAAGTGTGAGATTTTCTCACAGGAGATTAGTGAATTAGTATTTGATCAAGAACAACATCGCTTGGACAATAACGAATAGGCCCACAAACGTCACCCAATCCAATCCGGTAATCCGAATAATGCGGTAATGGGTTCGGGGTTCGTCCTCGACAAATCCGTGGGAAGTCATCGCCTCAGCCAAATTTTGCGACCACTGAATCGACGATAGGATCGCTTTGAAGTACAGCTTAGGTGACCAGACGTGAAAGACCTCACCGCGCATTAGCGCCGATGTCTTGATGATCTGGACCTCTTCTCTAATCTTGGGCATCAGATTAAAGGCCGCTAACACGCCGTAAGCGAACTTAGACGGCAGCCTGAAATCCTGTTCCAGGGTAAGGGCCAGATCGGTGATGCTGCTGGTGAGGGTAAACGTGGCGCCTAAAAAGACGTAGGCGTAAATCCGCGTGAACAGGACCCAGGCAAAGTGGATCCCGGCCGAACCATACAGCCATTGGGACACAAACAGCCCAACCGCTGGGAACATCGGCCAGAAGATCAGCATGAACAGCGTTTTGAAATTCATGCGCTTAACCATGATGTAGACGAAACAAACCGCGATCAGAATACAGTTCACGACCAGGCTTTGGGTGAAGGAAATTTCCAGTGCGATTAACACGACTAATAAGAGTTTCATTCCAGGATTCATTCTACATAACCTCCTGGTACGTTAATGTTTGGTTCTGAAACGTTGCGTGATAGTCAACCAGATCTTCCAAGCCGGCTAACTGGTGAGAAATCACAATCTGGGTCTGGCCATACTTGTCCTTGGCTTCCGCTAAGAACGCCGTGATCAGCCGGAGAGATTTGTAATCTAAGCCTTTGAACGGTTCGTCCAGCAATAGGACCGGCGGACACATGACCAGCATTTCAACAATCTGCAACTTCTTTTTCTGGCCTTCACTCAGCGAGTAAACGACTTGATCGTCACGGTCCTGCATGCCGAGTTGTGCCAGCATCTTGGCCACTTGCTCATGACTGTAATTCTGGTTAAACCGGTTCTTAAATGACAAGTCGAGTTCTTCCTTAACGGTCACGTTCAGGAACTGGCTTTCCGCGTCCTGAAAGAGTAGGGTCACGTTTTTGGCGTAGGCCAACGGTTTGAAACGCTTGATGGGTTTGTTGTCGTACTCAATGGTGCCTTCGTAGGGCAGCAGCTTGGTGAGGGCGTTGAACAGGGTCGATTTCCCAATCCCGTTAGCCCCCGTAATCAGGGTTGTCTTCTGCTTGTAGAAGTTAAATTGATCGAGTGAAAGCAGCAACGCGTTATGTGGATCCAGCTTGAAATTGCGTAACTTGAGAATTGCCCCGTCATCGGATTGGGTTGGCAAAGCGAACCGCTTATCAATCCGCTGGGTGGACTCAAAGTTGGCGAAGAACTTGGCGGCCTCGTCGTGGTTCAATAAACGAATTTGGTGGCTGGTGGGATCCAGATAGTAAAATTCATCGATGAGATCTTCATAGTCCCCCAAATCGTGATCGGCCAGGATGATGGTTTTGCCATGATTTTCCTGGAGATCTTTCAGTTTATGAATCAGATCGGTCCGTGAGTCCGGGTCGATGCTGGCAAACGGTTCGTCCAGAACGATAACTGGCGCGTCCATGGCCACGATGCAGGCCAAAGCCACCCGCTGCTTTTCGCCGCCGGACAGGGTGTTGATCACCCGATCCCGGAGCTTGGTAATCCCGCAAAATGCCAGTGACCGGGTGATAATCCCATCCATCTTCGCTGGCTCGGTGCGAATATTTTCCAATACAAACGTCATTTCGTGAATCACCGTGTCCATGGCGAACTGCTGATTGGGATTTTGAAACATCATCGCCACATGGGCGCTGATTTGGTTATTGGCAATCTCTTTGATGTTGGTATCGCCAAATGTGATTGAGCCGGTGGCATCGTTGCCGATGAACCGGGGATACAGTCCGGCGATAAAGTAGAGCAGCGTCGATTTACCGCTGCCGGACGGTCCCGACAGCAGGGAAAAATGATTGTCCTTAAAAGTTAAGTTCAGGTTGTTCAATACCTTCTTGTCACTTTCCGGGTATTGATAATTGAAATCGTGAATCACTACGTCAGTCATGCGTCAGCCCTCTGTTTAAAGATTAAATGCGTTACTGCGATCCAACAATTTGACGATCATCTTGGTGACAATGCCGCCGAAGATGAAGGTTGAAATATACCGGGTGATAAAGAGACCGATTAGAAGCGGCAATGCAAACTTATCGTAGCCGTTCTTAATCATGTCCCAAGCAAACGTCACCACGACGGTCGTGAAGATTGAAGCGTTCAGTGACCACCAGTCGTAACGTTTGTATCCGGTAAAGGTGAAGCCCAGTTCGGAACCGATTCCTTGAACCAGTCCGGAGATAAAGGCCCCGGCACCCCATTGACCGCCGAGAAATACTTCAACGGCCGCTCCCAAGAACTCACCGAGAAAGGCCGAACCGGCTGTTCGAATCATAAATCCAGTGAGCGGACCGGCCATGCACCAGATCCCCATCAGAATATCGTTGGCGAACGGGGCGGCCCCAATTGGCGTCAGCGCAACGGTGAGGGCGGTGTAGAGAAACCCAATTCCCCAGAAGATGACCCCGGTAAAGATCGCGATTAACGCGATAAGAATAATGTTTCGCAGCGTCCACTTACTTTGGTGCTGCTTATGATTGACTTGACTGTTATTTTCCATAGATGAAGCCTCCAATAGTCTATTGGTACGGCTACCGGGACCCTTTGGCGAGGCGCATTGAAGTCGATATAATAAAATAATGAATTGCTCGGTCGCGGTGGATCATCTTGTGAGCACAGAAAAAAGGCTCGGACAAGATGTCCCAGCCTCGAAATTCATCAATGCGCTTAATCCATTTCGTGCACAACGGAATATGCTCCCTTCGCTGGTATTAGCCAGATCAGGTTCGATGGGTTTCTTCTCAGCCTAAAGGCACCCCAGATAGTTGTATCATTGAATCAAGTATACTAAATCTAAAATGGTTTTACAAACAAGTGTTGAACGCTCTAAAATATGAGTGTGGGATAAAAAGCGGTTAGCTTCCAGAGTATAAGTGGGNGTTAGCCGAATATCCCGGGCTTGGATATTTGGCTAACCCGCTTATACGGCAGGAAGCTGCTTTTTAGCCCACGATTCAACTAAATAATAGTCCGACGATAATAAAATTTTGTCTTAGCTTCTAAAATATCGGGAAACTATCGTAAAGCTACGAAATAAATGAACGTGAGGAGAATCGCCGTGGTTAAAGTAATCGCAAGCGACATGGATGGCACCTTTTTAAATGAAAAGGGCACCTTTGACGAACAAAGATTTCAAACTGAACTGGATCAGATGGCTGATAAGCAGATGCATTTTATTTCGGCCAGCAGTAATCACTATCAACACCTACTTAATTTGTTCCAAAACATTAGTGGACCGGTTTCCTACGTCTGCAATAACGGCGCGCTGGTGGTCAACGAGCAGGGGGTAATTGTTTCTGAAGACTTTATCGATCATCCGGTCCTCGAGAAGGCCCTGGACTGGCTCATGACCACTCCAAGTGTGGTTGGCGCCGAAATTATCCTGGTGGGTCGAAACGGGACCTACTGCAATCTGCCCGCCGATTCCGAACGGTTCAAGGCGTCGAAGTATTTCTATGAAGACATGCAGTCGATGCCGGATCTGAAGCTGGTTTTTGACTCAATTTACAAAATTGATCTGATGTGGGAAAGCGGCAGCGTCTTTCCCCGCCAGAGTGATCTGAATCACAAATTTAGTGGGCAGCTGACCGCCGTTTCCTCCGGGATGAATGGTATGGACGTTATGGCTGCCGGCGTCAGCAAGCTTACCGGCATTCAAACCCTTCTGGATCAGTGGGGCTTGGCGTTTGACGACGTTGCGGCATTCGGTGACAACGGTAACGACTTTGAAATGGTGAACGCCGCTCACGAGGGTTTCGCGATGAAAAACGCGGCCCAGGATCTGTTGGCCCGCGTTGATCACGTCACTGATTTAACGAATGATGAGTCCGGGGTTCAGGAGCAAATTGATCACTATTTAAGCGAGAAATAAATTTTTGCCGGCGTGGCGACTCAGTTCGTCAGCCAGCGAAAAGCTGAGGACCTGGGTGGAGTCGTGATAGCGGAAGTAGTAGCTTTGGTCGGTCACATCCAGAATCGCAATGTAGTGGGTGTAATTGAAATTCGGGTGGTCATTCATTGACGGCTTAAACGGGATGGCGACCGTATCCAAGTCGCTGAATAATCGGTTGCGGGCTTCAAATTGATTAGGGCTTGGCTGGGCGCCCAACTTATTGATCGCAGTCACCTGAAACCGGGTAGTTGGTGTGTTGGTGGCGGCTGGAAATTGTTGGCCCATGACAATTTGGGTGGCTCTCTGGATTAAGGCCGCTGGCTTTTCGCTGGTATGAAACGATTTGGCAAGGCGAGCCATGTGCTCCGGGTAGGTCTGGGAATTTGTCAGAACCCCAATCGAATCGGCGATGACCTCAAGCCCGTTTTTAGTGGGTTCGACAATCAACGTGCGGCCGGTTTTGTCGGTGAGAATCCAGTGAAACGCAAATACTTCGTCACCGGCTAACCAATATTTGCCAATCAGCGCGATATTTGCAAGATCGGCCTTAACCGCGCTGATGGAGGCGTGTTCAGCGAGGACCCAGGGTAAGAAATCTTGCGGGGTGAGGTTGAGCTTATCCGTTGTTGGCTCATCTTGATAATGGGCCTTCAGCGGAAACATCAGCTCGGCACAGCTCAATCCCTGAGTGTTGACGCCGTCCGCCACGAGGATTTGATGATCGCCTTCAATCCGGCCGCCGCCGATGTACGGGTAGCGGATTGGCCGGGAACCTGATAAAGCGGTTTCATAACGGGGCTGATTAATTAAGACCGGCTTCCAAGCCGCCTTGACCGGGAAGTCCATCGTTCGGGCAAGAAGAACGTGGTCATTTAACGTTTGTAAGGTCAAACTGGTGCACATGGGTGAATCGCTCCTGTCTGTAATGAAATTAATAATCGTGTATTCATGCGAATGTGGTGATCTACTGTATAATAGTGTACACTGAAATCATAATTATTGTTAAAAGGGGAACTGTTGACATGAAATCCGCCTGGAATTTAATCGGAATGGCCCTTTGGCTGCTCCTGCTTGTTTATTTAATTTGGATGATTCACGATATGCGCAGTCGCCGCCTCAAGGTGATTGTGACCGAAAAGAAGGCCTTCACCTGGCGCAACTTCTGGATTTCCTGCGGTGAGGTGGTCGTCTTTCTGCTGGTGCTCTGGGGAATGAGCTACACGACGCTTTTTCAGGACGTCAAGAAACTGAACAAAAACGCCGTCGAGGTCAGCTATTCCTATAAACCACTGATCATTGAGTACAAGCAAAGCAAATCTGATTACGTCACGGTTCACAACGGCAACGGCAGAAAGCCAATCCAACGGTATACATACTTTGTCGAAGGCCACCAGTATCAGGTTGATAGTACCAATTCGACCGTGGTTTACGGAAATAGTAATATGAATTTGCAGGCCCAGTCGTACAAATGGAACCGGGCCTGGCTAGATCACTTGGATACCCGGTATCAGCGGGCCTGGGTTGCGACGGTGACCACCACTTACAAGAAGAACTGGTTTAACGGCATCGGGCTGCATGCCGGCCGCCAAGCCGATCGCTTTAGCCTAATCCGGATTCCGGACAAGTCATTTATGCACGTTGAGAAATAATCAGCTAACACTTAAGAAAAATGGGGTTGCCCAAAACGATTGGTTTTGTGGCGGCGCCATTTTGTTTTGTCTATTTTAAGGGAGTGGCTGCTTTTCGGTGACCGGGCTTTGTGGCGAACGGTTGTTGACAACAATTTAGTCCAAAATCAGGGCATTTTGTCTCAGTTGGATTTTAAAAGTTTTATAATGTTTATATTAGGGTTTATCAAAGTTTAGAGGGGAGCAAGATAGATGAAACATTGGGGTAGAAATCTACTTATTATGGGGGTCGGGTTACTGAGTTTTAGCCTTGGTAACCAGGTTGTTCAGGCTAAAGATACTGATCCGTTGGGGCCTACTTTTTCAGAAATGGTTTCCAAGCCGTTGTATCGGCCAGCCGCCGTTAAATCGACCAGCCAAACGATGATTGACATCGTTTTAAAGCCGAAGGACCAACAGGGGATGTTCCAGCAGGCCCTTGATGTCAATACGCCCGGCAACGCGGATTTTAAGAATTTTCTGACGCCGAGTGGGATTCGGGAGAAATACGGCCAGCCGCAATCGGTCACCGACGCCTGGAAGACATACTTGGCCAAGCATCATTTAAAAACCTTCGTTTATGATAATGGGTTATTGATGACGGTTACCGGAAAGGTGAAGGACTTTAATTCAACTTTTAAGACAAACATGAAGACCGCGACCTACCATTCAAATCCGCTGCAGTTCAGCAAAACCAAGCCGGCAATTCCCGCCGACCTGGCCAGCACCGTTTGGACGGTTCTGGGAATGGGGAACCACAGTAAGAATTACCTATTTCCAAGCGCCACCAGCGCCAGCCCAACCGCCTCTGCTGGGAGTGATTCAATGAACGCCTTTACCGGATACACCAGTCAGTTTACGGATCATTACAACGTCAAACCGTTATACGATCAAGGGTTAACCGGTAAGGGCCAAACTATCGGCGTGATGACCTTTGGTGATTTAAAAGCCAGCAACGCCTATCATTTCTGGAAACACGAAAAGGCTGATACCAATATGAAGCGCCTCACAACCAAAAAGATTTCCAACACCATTTTGAGTCCCAAGTTGGTGGGCGGCAATAGTGGTGAGGCGACCATGGACGTTGAGTATGCCGGATCAGTGGCGCCACAAGCCAACATTCGGGTATACGCCAACGCCAACAGCGTGCCAACGCTGGCCAACCTTGTGAACGCCTATTCGACGGCCTTTAATGAAAACAAGGTCGGCTCGATTACCAACAGTTGGGGCCTGGGTTCACAGACATTGCTGAACATGTTAAAGGACCGAAAAGTGCTGACACCATATTATTCAGATGTGTTGAACATGGTCTTGGCTCAGGGAGCGCTTCAGGGGATTTCCCTGTTTGATGCCGCCGGCGATGACGGCGCCTTAACTTTCAATGCCCAAGGGGTTTCTGGCAATCGGGTTTTGCTTGATCGCTCAGTTAATTCAGCACCGGTACTGGAAGCCAACCCGTGGGTAACTTCAACTGGAGGGACCACGTTGCCATTCTCTAAAGACTTCGGCACGTCCACTAAGACCACCATGTTACCAGTTGGTAAGGTGAGCGTTTCAAAGGAACGCAGTTGGGGCATGGACTATCTCTGGCCATCCCTGCAGAATAAGCCGGGGATTATTGCCAAGCTGCCATTCCTGCTTGATTCAATTGGCTTCGGTGGCGGTGGCGGCTTTAATAAGACCGTCGCAACACCGGCTTATCAGGATGGCGTCCCGGGGGTTAACACCTTCAACGCCCGGAACTACTTCTCTAATTTGAATCAGCCGATCTTTAATTCCGATTTGCTTCACGGAACCAGCAGCGGCCGAAACTATCCGGACGTTTCCGCTGACGGTGATATGATGACCGGCTACAAGATCTACTTCCCAATGGGTAAGACCAAGTGGGTGCCTTCTGGCGGTACCAGCATCGTTGCGCCCCAAATGGCAGCCATGACCGCGGTTATCAACAGTCAGTCTGGTCGCAGTAAGATGGGCTTCTGGAATCCGCAGATCTATCAACTGGCTCAACAACAAGATTCACCATTCCATCCGTTGAACGATACGGATAACAACTCAAACCTGTATTACACCGGCCAGCCAGGGACGGTTTATAATCAGGCAAGTGGGTTAGGAACCGTTGACTTTGCCAAGTTAGCCCAAGTTTACAAATAAAATTAATGACTTTTTCCGATTAATATCAAAATAACGGGTGTGCGCCTACTGAATTTGACAGTGGGCGCACACCCGTTATTTTGCGTGATTTGATTAATTACACCATCTGAACATTATCGGCAGTCGGCAGTCCCAACACCTCCGCCGCAATTTTATCAGCGGTTTGCAGTGTTGGATCATTTACGCCGGGACGCGGGCTGGCTGAAGTAATGTACCGGAGCCCTTCCAAAGGAACGCCCCAGATGAAAATGGCGTCCTGAACAATCCCCGCGCGATTGTATAGCTGATCGGTTTGGGGATCGACGTCAACGGCGCCAACCGGCACCTTCTTGTCACCAACCTGAAGCAGCCTGGTTCTGGCATTGGCGTTTTGGACCAAGTCTTCCAGCAACGGATTGGCGGTTCGGTCGAGATTTGGTGCTGGAACCCGGGCTTCCAGCAGCGTTGATGATTTGAATTTATCGGCATTGCGGTGAGGGGAGGCGGTGACGAACCAGCCGTTGTCACCCTTCACTTCCATTCCGGGAGCCAAAATGATGACGATCCCGCTTCTGATAAGTGCCGACAGCTGTTCACTGCGCAGTGCCGGCGCTCCGATTGACAGGAAGTTGTTATTGGATTCGAACTCCGTGAGAAAATCGTTCACAAAATCGGCATTTGATAACCGCTGATCAGCCACGAATTTTCGCAGGGGACTGCGGAAGTCTCTGAGCAGTTCCAAAGTTGATCCCAACGGCCCGGTTTTGGAACCCTGCTGGGCGTCGGCGGTGACGCTGTCCAGCCAGTTAATCATAATGGTCTGGTAGGCAACCGTATTGACCGCCTTTACGTCCTTGAACGGGTTCACAATGTAGTCCCAGTCAAACAAATCTTCTTCATTGAAATGGTACTGGTCAATTAACGCCTGACGATCGGTTGCCTTAATGAATTGTTGTTTAAATTCGTTGGCGTTTTTGCTAGGATAACGCTGCTCAATCATCAGCCGGTAGTAGGTGAGCTCTAAATCGAGTTTGAGAAGTTCAATGAATTTTGAGTAGGGCAGTTTGCCATCGACGGATTCCTTATCCATATTTTCGGGGGTTAAGAAAACCGGTTCAACCTGTTCACCGTAGCCTTTTTCACTGATGGCCTTTGGATAATACGGGATGCCGCGGCGGGACCCGGCAATGATGCGGGGTTCCTGGCCGGATGGCTGGTAGGACAGCGAGCCGTCATCGTTGTGCATGAAATGGCCGCCCCGGCCCAGCGTTAGTTCGGAAACGTAGTCGGTAAAGCTGAGGCCGAGGCCCCGAATGATCACGTCTTCGCCAGCGGGGATGTCACTGAGATCGGCATCTCCGGGATGGGTGGGCGCCAAATATCGTAGGCGATTATCCTGAGCGTACTGAGCCAATTTTTGTTCGTCTTCATTCAGATAGTTATCCTGCTGACCGAGGGCCATCACGACTTTATCAAACGTGTACTCGGATCCCCGAGCAGTGAGCGTCGCCGTTCCGTTTGGATTGGGATTTAGGCCGGTCACCTGTTCGCGGATCAGTGACGTGTGGGCCTCCAGTGGTTGGAGCTTTAACAGCTCATCATAAAACCACTGAATATAGGCGCCATACAGCACTCTGGGGGCGTAATCCCGACTGCCCAATTTGGCCGCGGCGGCAATGATTTGCGCAGAAAAGCCGTGCGCGGTGAGGTATTGATGGGCTTCGTTGCTCGGCGCCCATTCAAACAGGCACGGGCCATCAAAGACCCGGCCGGTCATATTGACGGATTCGTCGGTAAACAGCGTGATCTGGTCGGCCGGCGTATTCATGATGAGCCCTTCCCATTGGTCGGTGCGCCAAACGCGACCGCCGATGCCGTAAGGGTCAAACAGGGTAATTGAAAGCGGCTCCGACTGATCAGAGCGATTCTTAAATTGATTAAAAAGTTGGGAGACCATGAGGATCCCTCGTGGTCCGGCCCCGATAATTCCTACTTTCATTCAAATTCTCCTAATTCGATTAATAGTCTTTGGGATCAACCTCCAGCGGACCAAATTCATCCGCGTCGGTATCCCGATAATCCCACCATTCATTTTCATAGCCGATAAAGCCCGCTTTTTCCATCGCGGTATTTAAGATTGTATAATTCTTCTGGGCGGCTGGGGTCCAGTTGGAAAATTGGTTGCGTTTAGCCAGACCGTTAAAGTCGTCAAACGGGGTTGGCATTTCAAGATTGTTGCCGTCCTTATCCGTGATGGTCAGGTCGAAGGTGATGCCCTTTTGGTGACTGAAGTTCGGGTTGGGTTTGGCGACCCAGGTAGGATCCGGATAAACTTTAAACAAATTTTCCTGGGCGTACACGGGGCGATAGGCGTCCCAGATGCGTAGCCGGTAGCCCTGATCCTTCAGTAATTGGCTGGCTTTACCAAGTTTTTTAACGGTATCGATTCTGGCGATTGCCTGGTCGAAATCGTAAACCACTTGGTGGGTAAAGTTGTCGGTTGTGGCGTACTTGAGATCAACGATAATATCGGGGTCAACGTCCTTCACGTTCATATAGCCTTGATCCTGTTTGCTGGTCATGGAAAGCTCCTCCTTTAAATGTGTGGTGGCCAGAGATATTCGCTTAATTTGGTGAGACAATGGTTAGTTGATTAGTGATGCGTCCTCAAACCGCTTGCCGCGATAAATGCCGATGTCATCGACATAGATTTTTCCGGTATAGGGTTTGGCTTGTTCCGTCACCATGCCGTTCTTGGCGTAGGCGATGGTCGAAGTCGAGGCTGCCTTAATGGCGGTGCCCATGACTTCGCCAGTATCACCGTTTAATCCTGACGGAATATCGATAGCGTGGGTGTTGGCGTCAGCCGCGTTGGCTTTGTCAATGACGGTCGCAAAATCGCCGCCAACGTTGCGGGAAAGCCCACTGCCAAACAGACCGTCGACAAGTGTGGTATATTGGTTAAAGTCTTCATTGAGAAAGGCCTTGGGAATTTCGTAATAGTCACAAATCTTTGCCTGGGCCTTGTGGTCATCACTGGCATGGGCCGGATTGCCGACCGTGAGAATGTGCACGGAATAACCGTGGGTGACTAGTAGGCGGGCAACAACGAGGCCGTCGCCGCCGTTATTGCCGGTGCCGGCGAGGATCAGCACTTTGCTGAGATCTAAATCTTTGTTATCAAGCATGTTTTCATAAATCTTGATGCCGGCGCGTTCCATCAAAACCATTGACGGGATGCCGATTTCATTGATCGTTTTGGCATCAAGCTGACGCGATTCTTCAACTGAAATGGTTTGGGTCAAATTTTTTACCTCCCCTTAAATAAAAAATCTTGTTATACAATTCTATGTTCGACTAAAACGCTCATAAAAGCAAGCGATAAAACCGATTTTGAGTCCGCCGTCAAATTTGTTTATAATAAATAGTAGAAATAATCATGAGGTGAGAGAATGTCATTAGAATTTCCAGAAAATATGCGCGAACTTGACGATAAATTTGCCATCAAAAAAGCGCGTGACCCGAAAGTTACAAAGCAACAGGTCATGCGCCAGACAATTGAGGAGACGTTCCAGGCGTACTTGGACTATGCCGAAGACGGGCATTACGATACTGGTAAGCTGGTGGGCAATGAACTGCAGGTGCTCAATCTGAATAATAAGGTCGTTAAAAAGGTTAAACCGTTAACGGATTCGTTTGAAAATGATTTTGAAACCAACGCTGATCGTTTGCTGGGGTACTTGGAAGATGAAGCTACCCGTGCCGCCCGCATGTAAGGTTGGTATTGTATTAGATTTCAAGAAACGCTATAATATTAATTTGTAAGGCGTCCTTAGTGTAATGGATAGCACATGAGATTTCGGTCCTCATGATCCGAGTTCGACTCTCGGGGGACGCATGATATAGCCACTACACGCTGATGTAACGGTATTTGTTAAAATGCTTGCGGCATATTTGCGGCATTTACACTAACTTTGGAGGAAATCACTGAATTTTTCGGTGGTTTCTTTTTTTATACTCTCATCTAAGTGGGTATATGTGTTCAAAATTAATGATGCATCGGAATCTCCTAATTGTAATTGGATTGCCTTAACACTGATGCCTGTTTGAGATAAGAGTGTAGCGACCGTATGCCTTAGACCATGCGGTGTGATTCGCTTCAAACCATATTGTTGAATAATGTCGTTTAACCAGTGATTGGGTGTCATAAGCGAAAGAAACCGATTCTGTTGATTAGAGAATAACAACTGGCTTGGGTCGATAGTGATATTAAAACCAAGCTGTAGCAATCGTTTACGTTGTTGTTTTTTCCAATCTTTCAGTAAATCTACAGTGGCATCATTCAAATAAATAATGCGGTTGGAGTTAGCAGTTTTGGCTTTGCCAACCTTTTGACTATTATCAATTCCCCTGGTAATAGTCTTATTTATTCTAATGGACTTTTCTTTGAGGTTTACATCCCGCCACTGTAAACAAAGAATTTCACCCTTTCTAGCAGCGGTAAATGCAGACAACTTGAAATATGTTCTTAGCATTGGTTGATCGGTGTAGTCACTATCCAAAATTTGCAAGAATTGTTGTAACTGTTCTTTATTCCAGAAATTATCGCTCTGTTTGGGGTGAGTGCGTGGGTATATCACCAATGCCATTGGGTTCTTTTCAATGAAGCCTAAACGCATCGCATGTTTGAACACCGCATTGATGTAAACGCCTGCCTTGCGAACTACCTTTAGTTTGGTAGCAAGGTCATCGATATAGTGCTGGCAGAAACGGACATCAAACTTTGCGATTGGTTTATCGCCTAGATCATTTATAACATGATTCCTAAAGATGCCAGTAACCCGATTTAATGTTGATTCCACAACAGTAGTGGCGTAGCTCTTAATCCACATATCATAAACTTCGCCGAAAGTAATGTTGCTATTTGACCAGGAAGATGAATGTTCGAAGTCGTACTTCAATCGATCGAGTTCAATCTTGGCTTGTCTACGACTGATGAAACCAGAGCGAGAAACGTTTTTCTTCTTACCAGTAATGCTATTGATACCTAAATATGCTTTGAAACGATAATACGTGTTACCTTGCTTTTTATACGATTTAATCATAGTCATGTTGTGCCTCCATTCTGCTGGCGGGGCAGGATTTGGAAGTATGTATGTGACTAATTATTTTGGAAAAGTTATTTTTATATCCGGATCCACAGTCTCTTTAATATTAAGATGGTCTGTTGCAGCCTTTAGAATCACTGAACTAAATTGCTGTTTGACATCAGTGAGGAAACTTACTGACAGTTTATTGACATATTGTTTTAATACTGCTTCTTCTTTGCTTTCACGAGGCTTCATTTCAACTGAAACTAAAGGATTACCCGTATGCCCAGCAAAGGGAGCAAATAAACAATTACCAGCAAAAGAGATAGTGTTTTTCTTTCCGTTTCTATCTTTGATATTGATAAATCCGCTTAATTCGTACTCACTATAAGAATTGTCTGTCTGTGGGAACTCCTTATCAATCCCGGCTGAATATGAGAAATCAAAAGGAACATACTCAAACAAATCTGATGGTGAAAGTTTCAGATAATTACACAGCGTGTTGATCGTTTCCATTTGTATCATTTTGTTACTGTTTTGCGACAATGCCGTGAGAGTGGTGCGGGAAATCCCCGTATCGTTTGATACCTTTGTAATTCTTAGCTGTCTTTCAACAAGAATTAGTGACAAAGTATTTCTTAGCATCATATCACTTCCTTATGAATGCAATTGTACAATTAATTGAACAAAAATGCAAACAATCGCTTGCTTTTGCAAAACGATTGTTGTACGATAGTGTCATTAAATGTTCAACTAGTTGGACAAAAATAAGTGGAGATGGTCAAATGATGAACAAGTCAGCAATTTTACTTTCGTATAAGCAGGCTATGGAGTATTTAGGAATTGGTAGTTATCACACACTTTACAAATTAATTGATAACAACCTGCCTGTAGTCAAAATAGGATCAACAAAAAAGATTGACCGCAACGATATTGATCGTTTCTTAAACGACCACAAAGTTAGTGAGGTGAAATCGTAATGGAAGTAAAGGTATCAATGCCAGAGGAATTTAGCAGCGAGTTATCACAACAAATCTATGCGGCTGCTGAATCGGCATTCAAGGAGATTAAACGTAAGGCAGATTATCCTGACTATCTAACGATAAAGCAGGCATGCAGTTACATGAATGTAAGCCGCACGACGCTAAACACTAAGTTAATTCCTGCCGGATTAAGGATGATTACCATTGATGGTTCACTTATGCGATTCAGTAAGAAGACCATCGATGAATTTCTCGAACAACATAATAACTAATAAGTCTGGCGGGGCAGTAATTGTTAAAGGTGGTGATAAGTATGATGTCTGAAATAGGAGCGTGGATTCTGTTTTTAGTTAAATTCCTAACGGCATTTGGCTTAGGAATTCTGGCAAAAAGTATTTTTGATAACCCACACGACTGGTTTGATTAAGGAGTAACGACATGGAGAATTGTATAAAAAATAGACCGCAAAACTTTGGACGGTTTCGGTCTATCGAGTATTAAACAATATACAATTCTCCTTTATTATAGCCGATTTGAACGGATTTTTAAAGGAGATTGAATGATGAAAAACTTAAAAGTAGCGCGTGAACTTACAGAAGTGTCCGAATCATTGAAAACGTTGATTGATTATATTGATGTCATCCATTATTGCTATTTAAAGGGTGATCGATTTTCGAGCCAACTATTTTTTGAATCTAACCGTTTTAGTGATTGGCTTGAAAATGTACAAACTGCCCAGAAAAAGATTCAACATATTTCAGATGAAGTATGCCCGGATGACGATACAGAATCGGGTGATGACGAATGAGAGAGTTTGCTTGTTGGGATAAGGCAGTCGAAATGTCCATCAAGGGACATCAAATATTCCCCCTGGCTAACAATGCCAAACAACCACCTAAGAACCATCATGGGTATCTTGAAGCAACCTGTGACCAGGAAACAATTTTTAGTTGGTATCAAGCAAACCCATTCCGAAATTTGGGATTACGTTTGGACACTAGTAATTTGTTAGTGGTCGACATTGACTTACATTCTGAAAACAATAACGGTCGACAAAGTTTGCTTACCTTGAAAAAGCACGGAATGATTTTACCAAATGATACTTACATTGAACGTTCACCAAACGGTGGTCTTCATTACTTCTTTAGTTTCACTGGTAAAAAAGTTCATAAGGCTAACGTATGGCCAGGCATTGACTTGCTAACAGATTTTACGGTAATTGCTCCTAGTGAAGTTGATGGAAAGCCTTATCAACCAGTTGGTAATCGTAACCTAGCCAATATAAAACCGGCTCCTGGTTGGATAATTGATAAATTAAAAGCTACCAGTGAGGTTAAAGCTGTTAGTTCAGTCAGAATAAAGAAATACACTGGTAAGTTACTTGATAAAATTGTGGCTGGCACTGGTCAAGGTGATCGAAATGTTTGGTTAACTAGATTGATTGGTCAATTGTTTATGGTGGGTGCGGAACCAGAAACTGTTAAGCAACTGGCGTACGTGTTTAATGAAAAGTTTATTGATCCACCACTGCTAGAGAATGATGTTAGGACAATTTTTAATTCCATTTTAAGAAGGGAGGTTAAAACCATTGAATACAGCAACCAATGAGGATACTGATGCCTTAATTAAAAAGTATAAGCAAGTCAGGAAGAAACAAATTGAAAGATTGAAAGATACTGATGATATTAACGAAGGCTTTGAACCCCAGGATATTGATTTTATTGAAGCACCCAGTGTGGCAATTTTAGCAGACCCGGAAGCACTGAACGAATTTAATAAACAGCTTAAACGACAAGTGCCATCATGGTTGCACGTTTATTACAAGGTTGAGGGAAAGAACGCCCCCAAGCCAATTCTAAAGGCTTTTGTGAGTGAAATTGCATTAGGCGATAAACTGATTCAGCACGATCATTTGATTAGTTTTCCAATGCTAAAAGAGGGTGCTGTTTACCTTGATATTACTGGGACTTGGCGAATATTTAAGGATAAAGAAGCCGTCGCATACATTGAAACCCGCCTGACACATATTTTAAAGCCGTGGGGCGTTTATAACGATGGCAACATTGTTAGAGTGCGGCGTTACACTCAACGCTTTATGTACCAAGCTAACCGGCGGGACAACCCATTTGACCATGCTAACCCTAATTTAGTTGCCTTTAGAAATGGCACGTTCAATATGGCTACTGGAAAATTAGAACCTAAAAACCCTGAAAACTATTTGCTGAACGGCCATGATTATGACTTAGACGTTAGCGGCAAGGCAACGCCTAACATTAATTTATTACTGCATGACATGGTTGGCAATGCTGACACGTTCTTAAAGGAATATATCGGCTATGGTTTCTATCACAGTTACCGGCCATTTCAAAAAATGGTGTTTCTTAGTGGTAGTGGTGGCGAGGGCAAGTCAGCATTTCTAGTGGACTTACTGGCTCGAACGATTTACGGTGCTGATAATTATGCGGCCGTTCCGCCTGACGAATTAGCTGGCAATGACGCACGTTTTAAGCCAGCACAATTGTATGGTAAGGAAGCTAATATCGTTGCTGATATTCCCAAGGGCTATCTTAGCAACACGGCCGTTTTGAAGAAACTAAGCGGTGGAGATCCAATTGACGCGGAATTTAAAGGCTTACAAAACTTTACTTTCATCAATTATGCAAAGATGATTTTTAGTGCGAATGCCTTACCATCTTTCACTGATTCATCTAATGGCATGACGGAACGGCTGGTTCTAATTAAATTCATCAACGGTGACACCCGAACAGACCATAAGGATTTTTGGAAAGATCATGATATGCAACTCGTTAAGACTGAAAGAAGCGCATTCGTGTACCAGTGCATTAAAGCATTCATGGCGGCCATGAAACGAGGTTCACTGACTGAAACAGACGATATGAAGCTTGCTCGTGACGAGTGGGTCAACCTGAATGACCACTTCGGCCAATTCATTGAGGAAGCTTGTGAGATTGATACCAGCAAGGACGAGGGCGATTCTAGTAAGAGTGTAGTTGCTGAATATAAGGCTTTTTGCTTAGAAAACAACTACTCCGATAAGACTACGGCACAGACGATCACCGAAAACCTGAAAGCGTATGGGGTGCAGAGAATTAAGAGCCGTCGAGGGATTGATGATAGTAGTAATATTTGGAGATTTAAAGGTCTTAAACTAACGAAAAGCTATATCACACAATTTTAGGAAACGGAAATGTTCCATGAATTTATAAATTGTTCCAACATTGTTCCAATAGTGTTCCGTAAAATTTCTTAGAGCCACAAGGTTTGTTCCATAAGTTCCAACATTTATCACTGTTAGAAATAAAATAATAAAATAATATGAATATATATAAAATATATACGCATAGGGTGGGAGCGGTTAAAACTTGGAACTTATGGAACAAGACACTAGAAACGTTGATATGGTGGTGTTATTGATGTTCCATAAATCGGGAAAACATGGAACAGGTATGAAAAAAAGTTGGAACATATTTTTTTAAAAGGAGATTACAACAATGAAAATCATTAGATTTATAGAATATTACGATGGCCGTGAATTACGAAAAGTCACAACTGGCTTTGATGGTATCGAGAATATTGCCATGAAAGATAGCCACACAGCAATTGTCACTGGTTGGTTATTTAACCACAAAATGAAAGAACAGATTACCAGTAATTATATTAGATACATGGAAACAGAAGTGGAGGATAAACGCCATGAATAAAGCAAAGGATTATTTAGACAGCAGTCGACTGGCATTATTGGATTGGTTAAAGAATGCGCAGGCCAAACATGTTTGGAAATTTAAATGTCCTATTTACGAGGATGAAGCCACGTTTAAAGATGTTGATGATCCCAATCTATTCTTTAAGTTAACGTCTAATGAACAAATGGAACTGTTCAACTGGTGCGTGACAGTCATGGTTAAGACACAAGCAATTAATCGTAATCATACGTCATATGGAATAAAACATTTATTTGGGAAAGCGCCACTTGGCTTTTATGTCACTAACGGTGCATTTAAAGGTGCGATGTTGTTGGCTGGGTTTACGGCTAGTGACACTAATTCGAATAATTGGAATTTTAATGTTTCTGAAAAGTCCTTTAAATCATATGGAGTTGAGCCCAGTTATGTTAGTGATCGATTTAAATACTTTGTAGGGAGATAGGCCACAATGAAAAAATATAACCTTGCTCGCTTAAATAAACGAGCTGAGTTTGGCACATATACTGAACAAATTAATGAAAATACTGGTATGTCTCAGCAGACGTTTCAACCGAGTTTTAGCTTATGGTTCGGTAATTATACTCAAACGATTCAAGAGCAGCTAACCTTAACTGGTAATAACATTACAGATTCAAAGATGATTGTAATTCGTCACAACGACCAGGTTAGTGGCACTTATATTGTTAGGATAGATGAAAGCTTATATAAAGTAAGCAATATTGCCAGCGATGATGGCATTGATTCGTTTGATGTGATTACCCTGGTCAAATATGGGGAGTGATTAGATGGCAATTCCTACGCATTATTGTGGCCATCCTGGTTGCCATGAAATAATTCCATACGATGAGCGATATTGTAAAAGACATCGACACACGCGAAATAAGGAAGTGTATCGTGAACGGAACACCAATCTTCACGAAAAGAGATTTCAACAATTTTACCGTAGTACACCATGGCGGAAATTATCCAGGAGATGGCTTGAAAACCATCCAGTATGCGTTGAGTGTTTAAAGGAAGGCGTAATCCGTAAGGCTGATGTAGTAGATCACGTTGAAGAAATCCGCGATGACTTTTCGAAGCGATTTGATGAAAACAATCTCCAAAGTCTTTGCCATTACCATCATATAATCAAAAGTAAACGTGAACGTGAAAAGAGAATGGCAAATAAAAAATTGACCGGGGGCCATCCGTAAATGGCGAAAGAGCGGTGCCATACCTTCGTTTTTAACAAAAATGCCGTTTTAAACTTACTAAAAATCAGTGATTTTGCTTTATTACTAAAATTTCTTTCATTAAATATAATATTTTAATAGTTATATTTTGAGGTGGTTGTGGTAGTATATAATTGGATTATTAGTACCTTTTTTAAAATAATGTGTTATAATTTAATAGAATAGAAAAGTGCGATTAAAATTAGCCACTATTGTTTAAAGCAATAGCGGCTTTCTTATACAAAAAATTCGAAAGGAGTGCCTAAATTGCGGCAAGTTAAAGACCTAGAAACGGTGTGGCCGTCAAGTTCAACTGATCCAATT
>NZ_AZFZ01000051.1 GCF_001435895.1 Lentilactobacillus parafarraginis DSM 18390 = JCM 14109
TAAAAAGCTTGTTTTAAGACAGACCCTAATCATGCCATTCATAATGGTTGATTTGCCGGCGTTGGTATATCCGACCAGGGCAACGGTTGGTGTTTCACTTTTGTCCCGCTGCTGGCGTTTGATTTGGTCAGCTTTGTCGGCTTCCTTTAACTCGTGGTTCACGTGGGTGATCCGTTTTTCGAGGGTTCGGCGATTCATTTCGTATTGAGATTCACCGGCCCCCCGGTTAGTGGCACCACCGGCTCCGCTGCTGGTACCAGTTTGCTGATCCAGTCGTTGGCTGGCACTGGTGTGAAGACGAGGTAATTGATATTTTAATTTTGCTAGTTCAACTTGAAGTTTGGCTTCCCTTGATTGGGCCCGGTTGGCGAAAATTTCAAGGATCAGACCGGTTCGGTCAATGATGCGGGCCTTAGTGGCCTTTTCGATGTTTCGAATTTGACTGGGTGACAGTTCATCGTTTGCCACGATGGTGTCAACGCCGTCGTCAATCACGACTTGCCCGAGTTCTTCGATTTTCCCCTTGCCAAAGTAGGTGGCTGGGTCCGGCCGATCCAATTTCTGAACCAGGGTTTCAACAACTTTCATGTTATTTGCTTCGGCCAAGTTATTCAGCTCGGTCATCGAATAGTTAAAGCTGTTGGGATGCTGGTTCAATCCAATCGTGACTACGCGAGTCAGCGTTTGTGTAAGATCCATAGTGTTCCTCCTCTAAAGTTCGTGTTCAATTATAGCACACAAGTGTCAAAAAATAGTAGACAAAACCTTATTGACATATCAATGTAATTGTAACCGATTTAGCAGCTCTTAGTCAGTTACTAATGAAATGTGATTCGTCTCATGAATAATTTATTCTAATTCACGTCTCACTGAATAGTTTAGTGATAGCTTCCTATTATAAAAGGATTTATTGATTATCCTTCAGATATTGATTTTCATCTAATTCTCATCTACAATGGAATTTGTTCACATATTTTAAAGATTCCATACATAAAAGGGGTAATTTATATGAAGATTCGTTCGTTTGCTAAGCTTGGCGGCGCGGTTGCGCTTTCCGCCTTAGTGTTAGCTGGTTGTGGCTCGAAAAGCACGCAGTCGCAGAAAAAGGAGTTGACGTGGGTTCAACAGAGTAACATGACGACGATGGATATTTCAAAGGTCACCGATCAAATCGGGGCGCAAACTTTGAACAACTCCAACGAAGGCCTACTGCGGATGGCCGAACATAATAAGGTGGTTCCCGGGGTCGCTAAAAATTATCAGGTTTCAAAGGATGGCAAAACCTGGACGTTTAACCTGCGGCACTCTAAATGGAGTGACGGGTCACCAGTAACCGCCAAAGACTTTGTGTTCTCGTGGCGGCGGACGGTTGATCCGAAGACCGCTGGCCAGTACGCATACATATTTGCCAACATTAAGAACGCCACAAAGATTAATTCGGGAAAGATGGCGACGTCTAAACTGGGCGTTAAGGCTGATGGCAACTACAAGCTGGTTGTCACGCTTGAAAAACCCCAGACCTACTTTAAGTACTTGGTTGCCGACGTTGAGTTCTTCCCGCAAAAGGCTTCCGCCGTTAAGAAATACGGGTCGAAGTACGGAACAACCAGCCAAGATATGGCCTACAACGGGCCTTTCAAAATGACCGGTTGGACCGGGACAAATGATACTTGGCACTTGGTTCGGAACAAGAACTATTGGAATGCCAAGAAAGTGAAGCTGGATAAGGTGAACTTCCAGGTTATTAAGACCCCTGAAACCTTCCTCAATCAGTACCAGGACAATAAGGTTCAGGTCACGCCATTGGTTGGCCAACAGGTTAAGCAGTATAAGAACAACAAGGATTACGTTTTGAGAAGTAACGCTGCTACTTGGTATTTGGAAATGAACCAGCACAAGTACAAGTTCTTCCGGAACGTGAACATTAGAAAGGCGCTGTCGTTGACCGTTGATCGCAAGCAGTTTACCAATAAGGTGCTCGCTGACGGATCGATTCCGGCCAAGGGATTTGTTGCCGCTGACATGTCAACGCATAACGGTAAGGATTTTGCCGATGATGCTTATGTTAAGAGCGCCGTTGAATCCAACATGGCACTTGCTAAAAAGTACTGGGCCAAGGGAATGAAGGAAACTGGCAAAAAGACGGTCTCGTTTAACCTGATGGCTGATGATACCGATGCTGGTAAGAAAACGGCTGAATACCTTCAAAGTCGCTTCACCAAACTTCCCGGGCTGAAGATTAAGAACCTGAACATTCCATACAAGACCCGGTTGGCGCGGTCCCAAGATGGTCAGTTTGACATGGTTGTGACGGAGTGGATTGCCGACTTCCCTGACCCAATTACGTTCTTGTCGTTGATGCAGTCGAATAATGCCTATAACAACGGCCCATGGCAGAACAAAGAATACGATCAATTGACGACCAATGCTGAGGGTAGGGATGCGAACCGGCCGAACGCTCGTTGGAATGACATGGTCAAAGCCGGAAAGCTGTTGGCCAATCAAGAAGGGGTTATCCCTCTGTATCAACAGGCCCAGCCACAACTGGTTAAATCAAGTGTCAAGGGCATTCAGGCCTTTCCAACCGCTCCGCTTTGGGATTGGTCGAAGACAACGGTTAAGTAATTTCGATAACGCTTAAAAGCAGTTTTGATTAAGATCATGATTGGTTAATCAAATAATCCAGGATTAGCACTCGTTCGGTGACTGATTGTCAGCTCCGAGCGGGGGTTAGTCCTGGATTTTTTTACGCCAGGTCGAGTTTCGGCCCCGTTGATTGCGCCTATTGCCACGTCTATGACAACTTTGCTCATTGAATGCCCGCAGACGATAAAAAAATTATCAATTGATAAACGACCGGTTAGTGGTTAAGCTTTTATCAATGGTGTTAATTATTCTGGCCGCTTGGCCAAACATAGGAGTGAGTGATATTGATAAATGATCGCCGACTGCGGCTCTTACCGGTTATCGTGCTGGTCGGGTTAGCAGTCACGGGGTGTGGGGCAAAGACGGCTACCAAGCCGCATCAAAACACGGTCCATTGGATGCAGGCAAACCCAATTTCATCAATGGATATTTCGAAGATGACCGATTTGGTGTCGGACACGACGCTAAACGCCACTAATGAAGGGCTGCTGCGGGTTGTGAAGGGAAATAAACTGATTCCCGGGGTTGCCAAGCGCTACCATGTTTCAAAAGACGGTCTGACCTGGACGTTTCAGCTGCGGCATTCGAAGTGGAGTGACGGCACACCGGTGACCGCCAAAGACTTTGTCTATTCTTGGCGGCGCACGGTTGCCCCGAAAACGGCGGGGCAGTTTGCGTATACCTTTGATCACATTAAAAATGCCACGGCCATTAACCAGGGGAAAGACTCACCGAAGCGGCTGGGTGTGCAGGCAATCGGAAATTATCGGCTGGTTGTTCACTTGGTCAAGCCCCAGAGCTACTTCAAGTATTTAGTCTCGCAAGCATATTTCTTCCCGCAAAGTGCGGCGGCAGTCAAAAAGTTTGGCGCTCGCTACGGTACTTCCAGCCAGCGGATGATTTATAACGGGCCGTTTAAGCTGACTGGTTGGAATGGGACCAACGACACTTGGAATCTCGTTAAGAATCCAGAATATTGGAATCCCGCCAGTGTCAAGCCGACCAAAATCGCGTTTCAAGTTGAAAAGGATCCGGCAACGGCTCTGAATCAATATCAGAGCCATAAGCTGGATTCGGTCACGTTAAGCGGCCAGCAAGTCGCTCAGTATCGCCACGATAAGAATCTTCACTTACGAAAGAACGCCCAGATGTGGTTTTTGGAAATGAATCAGAAGAAGGAAGCGTTTTTCCGAAACGCAAATATTCGCAAGGCAATTTCACTGAGCATTAACCGCAAGCAGCTGACCAATCACGTGCTGCAGGATGGGTCGACGCCGTCCAAAGGGTTCGTTGCGCTGGGCCTTGGCGCCCGCCACGGGGTTGACTTTGCCAACGCCGCCGAAGTTACCAGCGCGGTGACCGATAATCACAAGCAAGCATTGACATATTGGCGGAAGGGGCTTCGGCAAACGGGACACAAATCCGTTAGTTATTCTCTGCTCGTTGACGACACCGATACTGCTAAGCGAACCGGCGAGTTTATCCAAAGTGAACTGAGTGCATTGCCAGGCTTTCACGTGACAACCAGCAGCATGCCGTTCAAGAGCCGTTTGACGCGTTCGGCAAACGGTCAGTTCGACATGGTTCTCAGTAGCTGGACCGGCGACTATCCTGATCCGATGACGTCACTTTCCAATATGACGTCGCATAGTTCGTATAATCACGGTAAGTGGCATAACGCCCGCTATGACCAGTTAATTGCCAAAGCCGAGGGCCAAGACGCGACGAATCCGGCAAAGCGGTGGGCGGATATGGTTGCTGCTGAAAAGACGCTGGCCAACGACCAAGGCGTGGTGGTTCTCTATCAAGCCGCCATTGCCCAATTGGTCCGATCAAATATTAAGGGCATCCAGTTCTTCCCGGAATCGCCCCAGTGGGATTGGCGAAACGTGACGGTTAAATAATTAGTTGACGAGAAGTCGGAATGCCAAAATTGGCATTGCGGTCTCTTTTACAGTGCCTATAAAGTTAACCTTTCTTCTTCTAAAATGAAAACCAGATGAAATAAGCCGCCATAATTTTCAGGAAAACAAGCACAAAAATGGAGATAAAGTCGTGATTTTTAGGCAAAAGCCCGCCAATTAAAAAATAGTGAGTAAAAAGTTAACAAAGCGATTGCATTTCATTAAAATCTAATCTATGATGACCTTGTATCATGGTTCACGAATTTTATTGAAGGGAAGTTACATAGTTATGAAAGTTAAGTCATTAGTCAAATTGGGAGGCGTTGGGTTGCTTTCAGCTTTGGTATTGGCTGGATGTGGCAGCAAATCTTCCCAACAGAAGACCGAAAAGGTTAATTGGATGATGACGGCGTCAATTTCGACAATGGACGCATCCAAAGTGACCGATTTATATTCGTCACAGTTTTTGAATGCGACTAACGAAGGATTGCTTCGCATGGGCAAGGGGAAGACGACACCCGGAGTTGCCAAGAACTACACGATTTCTAAAGATGGCAAGACCTGGACATTTAATCTTCGCAAGTCCAAGTGGAATGACGGCAAACCTGTAACCGCCAAGGATTTTGTCTTTGCCTGGCGGCGAACCGTTACCCCAAAGACGGCCTCGGAATACGCTTATAATTTTGCCAACGTTCAAAATGCTACCAAGATTAACGCCGGCAAGATGTCACCATCGAAGCTGGGGGTTAAGGCCGATGGCAACTACAAGCTGGTTGTCAAGTTGGTCAAGCCGCAAAGCTACTTTAAGTTCCTGGTTGCCCAATCATACTACCTGCCACAAGAACCATCCGTGGTTAACAAGTATGGTAACGCCTACGGAACCAATGCCAAGAAGAATGCTTACAACGGGCCATTCGTATTGAAGGGCTGGACTGGAACAAACGATACCGCCCAGCTGGTTAAGAACCCGAAGTACTGGAACGCCAAGAGCATTAAACTTGATAAGTTGAATGTCCAAGCCATCAAGGATCCATCAACTGCTTTGAACAGTTATCAAGGCGGCAAGTTGGACTTCACAACCTTAAGCGGGACTCAAGCTAAGCAGTATAAGAATAATAAGGATTACCATGATTATCTTGAAGCTTCTAGCTCCTACATGGAAATGAACGAGAAGAAGGATCCAATCTTCAAGAATAAAAATATTCGAAAAGCACTGTCATTGGCAATTAATAAAAATCAATTAGCTACGAAAGTTCTTGGTGATGGCTCGGTTGCCCCTAAAGGTTACGTGCCAGCTAAAATGAACTCACGCAACGGCAAGGACTTTGCCGATCAAGCTTACGTTAAGTCCGGTGTTGATTACAATTTGACTGAAGCGAAGAAATTGTGGGCTAAAGGTTTGAAAGAAACCGGTAAGAAGTCCGTCAACGTGGCATTGCTTTGTGATGATATCGATCAAATCGTTAAGAACGCCCAATTCGTTCAGAGTCAGTTGAACAAATTGCCTGGCATGAAAGTAACGATTCAAAACGTGCCGTTTAAGAACCGTTTGAGCCGTTCACAAAATGGTCAGTTTGACCTGGTTCTCTCCGCCTGGATTGCCGACTACCCAGATCCAACCAACTTCTTGGATCTCTTCAAGTCTGACAACTCGTACAACAACGGGAAGTGGAAGAACGCTCAGTACGATGCGTTGATGAAGAAGGCTGAAGGTGTCGATGCCAACAACGAATCCGCTCGTTGGACCGACATGGTTCAAGCCGAAAAAGTGTTGATGAATGACCAAGGAATTGTGCCACTGTTCCAGCAGGGTGAATCAACCTTGATGAAGTCGAAGGTTCAGGGCGTTCAATTCTTCCCAACTTCACCACAATGGGATTGGAGCAAGGTTTCTGTTAAATAAAATTGAATAGAATCATCTTGAGCTCGGGCCAAATTGGCGCGGGCTTTTTTGATGGGAAATTTGGTGGGATTCAACCACGATGGCCGACCGACGAAGGCCTTTCTTATAAAGTTAAGAAGCCCTTTGGATTCTTATTAAAGTCTGTGAATGACAACCTTTAAGATGAGATCCAGGACCGGAATAATTAGTGGACCGGGCCAATTTTTCATCTAAATTCAAATTTTATAACTTTATTTCAAAATAAAAGTTTGCATATTGGAATAGATAAAGCCGGTGATATCGGGCCTTATCGGCAATTAAATATTCACAATGTGGATTGTGGCAAGCAAATGGTGACGGTTTAGTTAACCAAAGGATTGCTTTTAATAAAGTTTTAATTTAAAATATATGCATTGCTGAGTTACTAAAAATAAATTTTGAAGGGAAGTATTCACGATGAAATTGAGTTCATTCGCGAAACTTGGCGGGGTCGCCCTCCTATCAGCGTTAGTCTTAGCTGGTTGTGGGAGCAAATCATCACAGTCGGGATCCAGTAAACAGGAGTTAACCTGGCAGGAGTCGTCAAATCTACCAACTATGGATTTGTCCAAAGCGACTGATATCGTCTCAGCTGAAACTTTGAACGCCACTAATGAAGGGCTGCTCAAAATGTCAACGAAGGCCAAAGTGGTTCCTGGGGTTGCCAAGAACTATACCGTTTCCAAGGACGGAAAGACCTGGACGTTTAACTTGCGTCATAGTAAGTGGAGCGACGGGACACCGGTTACGGCAAAGGATTTCGTTTATTCATGGCAACGAACGTTAGCTCCGAAGACGGCGTCACAATATGCGTACATATTTGACCATATTAAGAACGCAACCAAGTACAATACTGGCAAAGCATCTGCTTCCAGCCTTGGCGTGAAGGCCGATGGCAACTACAAGTTGGTTGTAACCTTGAGTAAGCCTCAAAGCTACTTCAAATACTTGGTTGCCAACGCGCAATTCTTCCCACAGAAACAATCTGCGGTTAAGAAATTTGGTTCAAAGTATGGGACTCAATCAAAATACATGGTCTATAACGGACCGTTCAAGTTAACTGGCTGGAGCGGGACTAATGATTCTTGGACAATGGTTAAGAATTCAAATTACTGGAACAAGAAGAACATCAAGCTTGATAAGATGAAGATCCAAGTATCGAAGGATCCTTCAACCACTTTGAATCAGTACAATACTGATAAGCTTGATGTTGCGACTTTGACCGGCTCACAACAGGTTTCTCACTACAAGAATAACAAGGATTACAAGAGCTTCTTGAATGCTTCAACCTTCTATCTGGAAATGAACCAGAAGAAGGATCCGGTTCTGCGAAATATCAATATCCGGAAAGCCATTTCGTTAGCAATTAACCGGAAGCAGTTGACCAACAAAGTCTTGGCTGATGGTTCGGTTCCTGCCCGCGGCTTAGTTGCTGCTAAGATGGCGTACCGAAACGGTAAGGATTACGCTGATCAAGCTGAAGTGAAGGCCGCTGACTCTCAAAACTTGGCACAGGCTAAGAAGCTTTGGGCTAAGGGATTAAAGGAAACTGGTAAGAAGACGGTTGCGTTGAACCTCTTGTCCGACGATACGCCCGCTGGTAAGAACACCACTGAATTTATTCAGAGTCAGTTAACCAAGCTGCCAGGCCTGAAGATCACCAACCAGAACTTACCATTTAAGACCCGTCTGCAGCGGTCACAAGATGGCAACTTTGACCTCGTTATCTCCGCTTGGATCGCTGACTTCCCAGATCCGATTTCATTCTTGTCACTCTTCACGTCCGATAACTCCTACAACAACGGAAAGTGGAAGAGTACCGAATATGATAATCTGATTAAGAATGCTGAAGGCAGGGATGCGTTAAATGCCGGCAAGCGTTGGGATGACATGGTTCAAGCACAAAAAGTGTTAATGAACGATCAAGGAATTGTGCCACTTTATCAACAAAGCACACCGAAGTTGATTAAGTCCAACGTGAAGGGCATTCAGTTCTTCCCGACGTCCCCAGAATGGGATTGGAGTAAGGTTTCAATCAAATAATCTCGATTAATACAAGGGGCTGAGCAAAGTAAACTTTTGTCTTGGCCTCTTTCTTGTTAAGCATCGTTGATAAGATTTTACAATTCGGAAAATTAGAAATGTGAGGAACATTCTATGGCAAAGTATTTAGCAAAAAGAATATTTTATATTATTCTGACTTTGTTTATTGTCACCACGGTCACATTCTTTCTGATGAAGTTTATGCCCGGGACGCCTTTGACCAACCAGGCCAAGCTGTCTCCCAGTCAAATTCATCAGATCTACAAGCAATATGGCCTTGATAAGCCGCTATGGCAGCAGTATTTATCCTACCTTGCCGGGGTGGTTCACGGAAACTTTGGGACATCCTTCCAGTTTAGTGACCAGCCGGTTTCGTACCTGATCGGCAGCCGGCTTGGCCCGTCGTTGACAATTGGTGGTGAAGCGATGGTTGTCGGCGTCATTATCGGTATTATCGTTGGCTCAATTGGGGCCGTTAAGCAGGATACCTGGGTTGATACGGCTACCACCATCATCTCGATTCTTGGGGTTTCAATCCCATCCTTCGTTTTGGCGGTTTTGCTGCAGTACTACCTTGGGTTGAAACTGCGCCTATTCCCAATCGCTGACTGGGGCGGCTTTATGTACACCGTGCTACCGACGTTGGCCCTGGCCGCGTCGCCGTTTGCCGAAACCGCGCGATTCATGCGGACGGAAATGGTCGACGTGCTCAGCTCGGATTATATTGAGCTGGCCAAGGCGAAGGGGCTAAACAAAGTCGGCATTATCTACCATCACGCCCTGCGAAACAGTCTGATTCCAATCGTTACCATCGTTGGCCCGCTGGCCGTTAACATCATGACCGGGTCGATGGTTGTTGAAAACATCTTCTCGATTCCTGGAATTGGTGAACAATTCGTTAAGTCAATTTTGACCAACGATTATCCAACTATCATGGGATTGGCGATCGTTTACTGTGCGATGTTGTGTGTTGTGCTGTTAATCACCGATATTCTGTACGGCTTGATTGACCCACGAATCAGAATTAATAAGTAGGAGGGACACTGAAAATGGCTGATAATTCAAAATCATTCTCAACGGGTGATTTTCTGCCGTTATCGGATGCGGATCGTTCCCATCTGGACAGCGAAAAAATCACCGCGCCTTCACAGACCTTCTTACAGGATTCTTGGCGGCGGTTGAGACACAATAAAGCAGCAATGATCTGTTTAGTAATTTTAATCATCTTATTCATCCTGTCGTTTGGATCGCATTTCTTCCAGACGCATAATCCAAACGCCACTAATCCGGACTTGGCTAATTTACCGCCAAAAATTCCCGGACTCGATATCAACGGCTTTAACGGCACGCTGATGCAGTCCGGCGAACGGATTAACGCCTATGCGCAAGCTCATGCTCACGCCGGGACGTATTATATTTTAGGGACCGACTACCTTGGCCGGGATCTCTTCTCCAGAATTTTATTTGGGACTCGGATCTCCTTAACGATTGCGCTGGTTGCCAGTTTCTTTGATTTGGCATTCGGTGTGGTTTACGGAATTATCTCCGGCTGGCTTGGCGGCTGGGTTGATACGTTGATGCAGCGAATCATTGAAATCATCTTGTCGATTCCAAACTTGGTTGTCATGGTGCTGCTGATCGTTGTTTTGAAACCCGGCATGTCCGCAATCATTATTGCGATTGCGATTACCAGTTGGATTAACATGGCCCGACTGGTGCGGGCACAAACGCTGGAGTTGAAAAATCAGGAATTTATCCTGGCGGCGCGAACGCTGGGTGAAAGTTCGTTCAAGATTGCCTTTAAGCATCTGTTGCCGAACTTGAGTAGTGTTATCATTATTAACTTGATGTTCACGATTCCAACGGCGATCTTCTTTGAAGCCTTCCTTTCCTACATCGGGATTGGGGTCAGTGCCCCACAGGCTTCACTAGGGACGTTGATTAGTGACGGTCAGAAGAACTTCCAGTTCTTGCCATATCAGATGTGGTACCCGGCCATCGTGCTGTCGATTATCATGATTGCATTTAATATCTTAGGGGATGGGCTGCGAGATGCCTTTGATCCTAAGAGTAATAGGAAGTAGGTGTTTTGAGATGGAAAACAGTAAAAATATTCTTGAGGTCAGAAATCTCAAAATAAACTTCAATACGTATGCTGGTAAGGTTCAAGCGATCCGTGACGTTAGTTTTGACCTGCAAAAGGGTGAAACGCTGGCGATCGTTGGCGAGTCCGGGTCCGGAAAGTCCGTTACCACCCGAAGCATTATGGGACTTAACGCTCCCAATGCGGACATTGCGGGCGGCACGATTATGTTCAAAGACCAGGACCTGTTGAAAAAGACTCGCAAACAGATGGACGAGATCCGGGGCCGCGATATCGCCGAAATCTTTCAGGATCCAATGACTTCACTGGACCCAACGATGAAGATTGGCAAGCAGATTGCCGAACCGCTGGTCATCCATAAGGGGATGAAGCGGGAAAAGGCCATGGCCCAAGCTCTGGAAATGATGAAGCTTGTCGGAATCGAGAACGCTGAAAAGCGGATTAACGACTATCCGCACCAATTTTCCGGTGGGATGCGACAACGAATCGTGATCGCGATCGCTTTGGTCAACTATCCTGAAATTCTAATTGCCGATGAACCAACGACGGCTCTTGATGTAACGATTCAAGCCCAGATTCTGGATTTAATGAAGGAACTTCAGACTAAGACCAACACCTCCATTATCTTTATTACCCATGATTTAGGGGTTGTGGCCGGCATGGCCGATCGGGTTGCCGTTATGTACGCCGGCAAAATTGTCGAGTATGGGACAGTTGATGAAATCTTCTATAACCCAAAGCACCCTTATACTTGGGGGCTGTTGAACTCGATGCCGACAATGGATACCAGTGGCACCGAACTGCCGTCGATTCCCGGGACCCCGCCGGATTTGCTGAACCCACCCAAGGGGGATGCCTTTGCGGCGCGTAATAAGTATGCCCTAAAGATTGATACGGAGCAGGAACCGCCGTTCTTTAAGGTATCCGACACCCACTACGCCGCAACGTGGTTATTGGATCCCCACGCGCCAAAGGTGACGCCGCCGGATCAGATTATTGAACGGCAAAAGCACTTTGCCAAGTTAACCCATGAAACCATTCATAGTAACCGGGGCAAACACATTGAAGAGGAGGAACAACTGTGATCGACTACTCGAAAGCAAAAAAAGTGTTGGAAGTTGAACACCTCAAACAGTATTTCAATGTTGGTAAGGCCGATGAGGTCCGCGCGGTTGATGATATTACATTCGATGTTTACCAGGGTGAAACGTTTGGCCTGGTTGGGGAATCCGGTTCCGGAAAAACGACCACCGGACGGGCCATTATTCATCTGTATGAACCGACATCCGGAAAGATTATTTTTAAGGGTGAAGACGTTTCGAAGTTGCGCAGCAAAGCCCAAAAGCAACGTTTCCGTCGTGATATGCAGATGATCTTCCAAGATCCATATGCTTCCTTAAATCCCCGAATGAAGGTCAAGGATATCGTTGCTGAAGGCATCGACATTAACCATTTGGCGAAAAACGATGCTGACCGGACAAAGCAGGTTGAGGATTTGCTGGAAACCGTTGGTCTGAACAAGGACCATTCCAGCCGTTATCCCCATGAATTTTCCGGTGGGCAGCGGCAACGAATCGGCATTGCGCGGGCATTAGCGGTTCAGCCAGAGTTTATCATTGCTGATGAACCAATTTCCGCACTGGACGTTTCGATTCAGGCTCAAGTAGTGAACCTGTTGAAGCGGCTGCAGCGGGAGCGGGATTTAACCTACCTGTTCATTGCCCATGATTTGTCGATGGTCAAGTACATTAGTGACCGAATCGGCGTCATGCATTACGGCCGAATGCTGGAAATTGCGTCATCTGATGAAATTTACGCCCACCCACTGCACGACTACACGGCAAGTCTCTTGTCGGCTGTGCCGGTGCCTGATCCAGAATATGAGCGGGCTCGTCAACAGATTCCCTACGATCCAAGCCGGGAATTTGACGGCAAGCCGAGGCAATTGGTCGAAATTGTCCCGCATCATTGGGTTCGCGCGAGTGAAGACGAGATTCCGATGTACAAGAAGCGGGCGCAAGAGCACTCAAGATTAGTTAAATAATGGTTATTAAAAAACTGGCGGATAATGCCAGCTTTTTGTTTTAACTGCAATCAGGCCAGCAATTGTGTTTGCTGGCCTGATTATGATTAAAATATATTTTATTAAACATCCTTACTAACGTTATTAAAATAATCAACCGAATAGTTCTTCCCGTCAAAGTCGACTTTGGTGACACTGCCGTTTTTCGTCGAGACGTTTACTGGGATATCACTGAAGTGGCTCACAACATTTCGAATCAGCGTGCCATGGGTGGCTACCAGGATTTTGTCGCCATCGTTAGCTTTGCTGGTAACTTCGGTAATCGCTGGCAATAAGCGTTCCCAGAAGCGCTGGCCTCTTTCGGCATCACCATAGGGATCGGCAGCCGCAATGATATCTTCGGCTTTATCGATGCCGTATTCGGCAATCATTTCATGAAATGAGTTAACCCCGCGCGGGCCGCCAATGATGTGCCAAGTCTTAACATCGTCTTCTCCTTCCCAGTAGCCGAAGTTCAGTTCCCGAAACCCGGAAAGGGGGGTGGGCTGACTCACTTCTGATGGATTTTGGGAAAGAATCAGCCGCCCGGTTTCAATGGCTCGGGGCAGGTCGCTGCTGTAAGCGGCATCGAATTTAATTGGACTTAATCGTTCGCCGGCGTCCAGCGCGTCGTTAACCCCTTTTTCGGTGAGGGATGAATCAATGACGCCCTGAATACGGTGATACTTGTTCAAATAGGTTTGGCCGTGGCGTACGAAATACAGTGAAATTGTCATACAAACCTCCTGTGTAAGCGTTATTTAAGTTATGTTAATTGTAGCATATTCATTCGTGACTTTGAAAATTAGTCGTAGTGATTATCAGTTTATTTTCAAAGCGGCCGATCGAGTGAACCTTATTTGTTCTATTCGCATGCCAAAGCTGGACTCGCCGCCCGTTTTATGATAAACTGTTTAGTCAATAATCCTAGGGGGTATACAATGGCAGATAATATTAAAGCCCAAGAACAACGCCATCTTGATAGTGTGATTTCGAAGATCAAGGTTTCTGAAACCGATCTTCAGAAGAAAATTAAATCCACTAAAAAGGACGTTAAGGACATCTATGCAAATTTTAATAACGATGTTCATTTAAAGACGTCTACGTACTCCGGCATGATGGAAACTGCCATGTCGATCCGCCAGCAGCAACAGATGCTGTCTGAACGGGAAAACCGGCAGGAGTATGCCGCCCGCGAGTTGGGAACGCTCAACAAGCTGGAGAAGAATCCCTACTTTGCGCGGATTGATTTTCGTGAGGGGACGGAAGATCATGACGAAACGATCTACATCGGCATGGCTTCGTATACCGACAAGCCCGACCATTATCTGATCTATGATTGGCGGGCACCAATTTCCAGTATTTACTATAACGGCGGCATCGGTGAAGTCACTTACCAGACGCCGGATGGTGAGCAGAGCGTTGACGTTAAATTAAAGCGCCAATTTCAAATTGCCGACTCGAAAATTAAAACGGTGTTTGATACCGAAGAAGTTGTCGGAGATCAGATGCTGCTGGATGCACTGGGTGGTCATTCCGACACCAAGATGAAGAGCATCGTGACAACCATTCAGAAGGAACAAAACCAGGTTATTCGGGACACAAAGTCCGAACTACTCTTTGTTCAGGGAGCTGCCGGTTCCGGTAAAACGGCCGCGGTGCTCCAACGGGTTGCCTACTTGCTGTACCAGTACCGGGGAAACTTGAATTCTGGGCAAATTATTTTGTTCTCGCCGAACCAACTATTCAATGATTACATCAATCAGGTATTGCCTGAATTGGGTGAGCAAAATATGGTCCAGATGACGTTTTATCAGTACAGTTCGCACCGACTGCCAAGCATCAAGGTTGAAACGCTCTCACAGCGGTTTGACGATCAGTTTGAACCGCAGACCCAGAAGCTCAACGACTTCAAGGGCGGCCTGGATTACTTCAAGGCGGTGAGCGCCTACGCGAACCATTTAAATACCGAGGACATGCGGTTCCGTAACCTGATGTTTAATGGCAGCGTCATGATTCCCAAGGAAAAGATTGAAGAAATCTACTATAGTTTTAATGAGAATTACAACCTGAGAAACCGGTTATCGGCAACCAAGGAACAGCTCATCAAGATCTTGAATCGAAAAATCCACGTGGAAATGCGGAAAAAGTGGGTTGAAGAAGCCGTCCAAAACCTGTCCCGTGAAGAAATTATGCAGATGCATAAGGACGGCGAGGAAGAAATTCTCAATACCGACAAGGAATTTAAGTTCCTTGCCCGCCAAATCGTGGTCAAGGCCTTCCGCCGGGTTCAACGGCAGATTGTTCGGGCGCATTTTCTGAGTATCAATAATCAGTTCGTCCACATGCTGCGTAACGTGCCGAATATTTTGGATCTGAGTAAACACGGCATTGATGCCGCCACTTGGAAGCGCGATATTGAAGCCACGGTTGGCCGCCTTAAAGAAGGTCGTTTGTCATTGGCTGACGCCACCGCCTACATTTACCTGTACGATCAAATGACCGGTAAACGTGGGGATCGTGACATTCGTTATCTCTTTATTGACGAGGTTCAGGATTACTCGGCCTTTCAGTTGGCATTCCTGAAGTACAGTTTTCCACGGGCGAAATTCACGTTGTTGGGTGACTTGAACCAAGCCATCTTTACCCATGAAAATAGCCGCAAGTTGTTGGGCGAACTGTCCAGCATGTTCCCAGCCGATAAGACGCGGGTGATTCAGCTGACCAAGACGTACCGGTCAACCGCACAGATTACCAACTTTACGAAGCACTTGCTGACAAACGGCGAGGAAATTGAGCCGTTTGATCGGCAGGGTGAGTTGCCGGCCATTCATGTTGAACCAGGTGTCGACGCCGCGGTTGAGCAGGTGAAGAAGCAGGCGGAAGCCAATTTAGCTGAGCACGAAACGACGGCGATTATTGGCAAAACGCTGAAAGAATGCAAAACCCTCTCTGAAAAGTTGGGTGAAATTGGCGTGAAGTCAACGCTGATTCGTACTGAAAATCAACGGCTGGTTAAAGGAATCATCGTGGTCCCATCGTATCTGGCCAAAGGGCTGGAATTCGACAGCGTCATTATGTGGGATGCCAGCAAGGCGTGCTATCCGGATGACCGGGACCGCCAGTTGGTTTACACCATCTGCACGCGGGCAATGCATCGCTTGACGATTATTGCTACCCAGGAACTGTCACCGATTTTTAAGGCCGTTCCGGCTAGTGAGTATCAGATGGCGTAAGTTAAACAAACTTAGTTATGTAACTATCATGATGCGACATTCAAAAGGAGATCAAGGCAACCCAACGGCTGTTTTGACCTTCTTTTTTGGTGGTTAAAACATTGACCAGTGTAACCAGTAGACGGCGATTACCGAGGTTAGTGCGAGGCCAATGATGATTCCGAGAATGGCGCCCCCGATTAATAACAGGTTTTTTCGCAAGCGCGTCATGTGATGGGTGGGCGGAACCGAACCGGTTCTTAAGTAACCTAAGATTTCGCGATAGGTGTTGGTTTCCAAGTATCGGGTGCGGCTGAATAGGCTGATGAGCACTACGCATCCAAGCGTGGTTGCCACTGATAATAGCATGACGCACAGAAGAAAGGGGAACCACTTCATGGCAATCAATGACCCGTATGCAGTGAGAATACAGATGATGCCTGCAAGAATTTGCCGGCGGGTGTGTTTCAACGAACTGCGGGCTTTGATTGTCAGCATGTCATCGTGGATGAGATCGTCCAATGAAATTTGGTACAGGTCACACAATAGCAGCAGGCTCTGAATGTCTGGATAGGTATGGCCGGTTTCCCAATTTGAGATGGTTTGACGAGAAACGTGGATGCGCTTCGCCAGCGTATTTTGGGTAAAGTGATTCAGTTTGCGATAGTGGATTAATTGGGATGTAACTTGCATGACGGACACCTCTGGTTTGTGGTTTGCAATTTGCGTTTGCATTGGCTTTATGGGATGCCGATTGTCTTTGATATCCGGTCAAATTGGGAATGGATCGCTATTAAATTTCATTCTACCATGATACCTTAGCATTGCAGAAGCGTGACTGAATCGTTAACGGTCGAATGGAGGATGGGTCATGGAGCAGAACGAAGATTTTCTCACCCGCCAGATTCGGGCAATCGGATCAGGGCTGGGGGTCATGATTAGTGGCAAGAATTCAAGTGGGACGGAAATTGTGTTTCCTAAGAAGCAGGGGGAAAAGTTATCCTACCAAGTTGATTTGGAGATGTTGATTGGCCAACATCAATTTGCGGAGGCAGCGGACAAGCTGTCCCGACTAGTGTATGCGGTCCCAGATGCCGAGTACTTTAGCCTATCTGTGTGGTTCTATCAACAATTGAATCAGTTCAGTGAAGCGACGTTGATGGCCGGCGGCTTTTCTAAAGGGCAGATTATGAATCGGCTGGAGAAGTTGCAAGATCAATTGAAGTGAACAACGAATGGGTAAGGGATGACTGAATATACAGCCATCCTTTTTGTTTAGGTGGACCTCCGTCATAGAATGACAAGACAATTTATTGGTATTAGAAATTGACAAGATGGAAGTATGTTTCCATTTTGGCGGGCAAATTTCAAAAATGGAAGTATACTTCCATTTGGATGCTGATTTTTTCAAAGATTCCAAGTGATATAATGGGACCAACACATACGGTTAAACGAGTTTGCAGTTTCCAGAAACCACCCGGTAGTGAATTGTGAATCTGCTTGGAGAAATTAGCTGCAATGGTTTTTTATAAGCTTTGATACGAAGCTTGGCAATTGCAGCAATACTTCGAATCATAGCTTGAACAACTGGAGAGTCGGCATTACATTGAGGGGGATCAATATGGGTGATGATCATTTTGCACAACAGCTAAAGGCGAAGCGGATGCAGGCGTCATTGACCCAGCAGCAACTCGCAGCCAAAATGAATGTCTCCCGAAAGACAATCTCCGGTTGGGAAACTGGTCGGAATCGACCAGATATTGACAGCCTTAAGCGGCTGGCGGCGATTTATCATATTTCGTTAGACGAAACTGATCAATCATCCGGATTTGGTCATTTTAGACGAACCGATGAATGGATTGGACCTCATGGCAACTTTAGATTTGCGCCGAATTATCACTTCAGGCGCGGCCAAGGGGACGACGTTTATCGTTTCCAGTCATATTTTAAGCGAGTTGGAGAAAATATCGGATGATATTATTCTGATTAATGGCGGTCAATTGGTGTTTCAAACCACAATGGCCGAGTTGCGGGGGCTGGGAGAACAGAACTATGAATTGATGACCGATGATAATTCACGAGCGCTAAAGGTTTTGCTGAATGAGGGGTTTAAAGCTTCACTCCAAGGAGAGTGGCTGCGAGTGGATAATTCTGAAGATCAACTGACCGCATTTGTCGAGACGCTACTTGCCAACCACTTCAAATTACTTGACATCACCCATCAGGGAATGGATTTAGAGACGGCAACGCTGCACTACATCCATGATGCGAAAGGAGTTGGCCGCCATGATTGATCTATTGAAGCAGGAACTGTATAAGTTCGTGCATCTCAAGGGGACGCTTTTCGCGCCGTTGATTTTGCTTGGCTTAATGGCATTCATGGGATTCTCGGCACTGATACAACCCGGCAAGGATTACTTCATCGTGATGGCTTTTAATGGCGCGGAATGGTTAGACTTCCTGTTGATAATTGCCGGCGCCAACTTAATCGGCATGGAGTTTGAGTACGGGACAATTAAGCATATGATTGCGCAACACAATAGTCGGCTGTTGATTTACACCGCAAAGATGATCATCCTCGGTGGGTACAGCATTGCGCTTCATCTTTTGACGTTTGGATTGACGATCGTTCTTAAATTTGGGTTCTTCGGAAAATCACACCCGTTTTCGACGATCTATTACAACCACCAGTCAATCATGCAGAATTTGATTACTGGCTTGTTGAGCAATCTCTACTCGACATTTTTGCTGATAACACTTATTTTCTTAATTGCCAGTATTAGCCGAACCAGCTCAATTGCGGCCGTCATTGGCATTCTGTTCATTTTTATGGCGACGCCGATGGCAAACCTCATTAACCACATGGTGGGCGGGGTGCTTCCACTAATCAAATGGAATCCTTTGAACATGTTTAACGTGGCGTTTCAATTTCTGACCCCAACCGTTCAGAAGCAGTCATTGTTGACGGATCCCCAGCTGGTAATTGGAAATCTTATCTGGGCCGGGGTGTTTGTGATCATTGGGGTTTACGCGTTTAAGCGGAAACAAATTTAAAAGATGGCATGCTCGATGTTCTGAGTGTTGATGAAGGGTTGGCGGCCGTTTATGGCTGAAAGCCCTTTTTGTTTTTGGGGTGAGCAAGAAGCAATTGAATTGGCTTTCAGTTTTACAAATTTAAATTTTCACCGATATAAATGATATAATATTTAAGCATTCTACATAATTCAAATGGGTTTCCGGTTTCCGAAAACTTTATTCGGATACAGACTCATAAACCACCAACATAGATTTCAAATGTTAAGCAAAGCCTTCGTGGTTTGAAACGTACCACGCGATAATTAGCCGATGGTTCGAACAATACCTTGAAGCATTATTGGCTCGGCACTACATTGAGGAGGATCGATATGGATGATGATCAATTTTCAAACCAACTGAAAAATAGGCGAAAGCAACATTCACTTACCCAACAACAGCTAGCCGATAAACTAAGTGTTTCGCGGGAAACCGTTTCTGGCTGGGAGACCGGCCGGAATCAACCGGATATTAACACGCTGCGAAAGTTAGCCAAAATCTACGGGATTTCACTGGATCAACTGGTGTCGAGTGCCAATGACAGTGACATGAAGGCAATTATGAGGGCCAGTGGTCACTCACGACTATTTCTCTATACAAATAGTGCGCTCGATGTTATTTTGGCAGTTCTGGTAATTGAACGGTTGACTCAGGATATTCCGAGAAGTGCGTTTGGCTTTTTAGATATCTTAGTGTTAGCTGTTTTGGGGTTGCGACTACTGCGAACCCGGATTGCAATCAAAAAGGCTTTCGTCGTTACTTCAGGTCTCTTTATTCCGGGGTACACGCTATTTGCGGTCGTTGCCATTGCAAGTGCTGTGATGAACGCTTTTAATATGGGGCTTGAAATCCAATATGTGCTGGCGTTCACGGGCTTATTAGCAATTCTAAATCTGGGGTTGCTGCTGTGGCACGCTGTTACTCATAAATAGCCTGATGAAATTGATCATCCACCTATCGATCATATCTTGAGTTTTAGGAGAGATTATGATGTTGGGTGGCTTTTTTGTTGCGCAAATTGACCGTAATTGCCGCGTACCGGCTCCGCGGACATATCATTTCGGACGTGTCTTAGGCAAACTCAGAATGAAAGACGGTTGATGTTTCACTCGAGAAGGTTATCCAACGTGACACATTCATTGGTTAGTTGAGCTAAATTAAGTTCGGAGGAATGCAAAATGTTACAAGTGAATCATGTAAACACATTCATTGGCAGAAAGCGAATTATTAAGGACGCTACGTTTCAAGCGGACACCGGGGCCATTGTTGGGCTCATTGGTCCAAATGGTGCCGGTGAAACGACCATCATGAAGACCATCCTTGGATTAACTAAATTTACCGGCCAGATTTCACTTTCCAATCAGGACGTGGCAGAGAACGATCATACCGCGTTATCAAAAGTCGGCGCCCTTATTGAACATCCCGCCATTTATCCATTTTTGACCGGGTTTCAAAACCTGAAACAGTATTCAATTGATGAGACAGATTTGGATGAAGTCGTTTCAAAATTGGAAATGACTTCATATATCAACACGAAGGCTAAGGGGTACTCAATGGGGATGAAGCAAAAGTTAGGAATTGCGCTTGCCCTGTTAAACCAACCACAGTTTGTCATTTTGGATGAGCCCATGAATGGTTTGGATATTGAAGCAACCATCTTAGTCCGTAAGATTATTAAGCAATACGCGGCGAAGGGAACCACCTTCTTAATTTCCAGCCATGTATTAGGAGAGCTCCAAAAGGTCATGACAAATGTATTGCTGATTAACGAAGGAACGATCATTGTCGACAAGTCGATCGATGATTTTAACCAAGTTCGAAGAAGCCAATATCGTTTGCTCACCGCAAACATGAAGGAAACCGAAGCCCTGTTCAATGATCACCAGCTTCCAGTTAATGTCGTCGATGGGCGTCTATTGATTCCCCGGGAACAGTTAGACACGGCTCAAGATGTATTGAACGATCATCATGTTCGGTTGTTGGAATTAATTCCAAGCGGGATGAGTTTCGAACAGACAATTGTGGATTTGTTAAGAATACAGAGGGGTGATCGTCATGAAGCGTAGTCTACAACGGGAATTTTATAAATTCTATCATCAACGGGTTCCCCTGTATGGCGCGGTAATATTACTCGTTCTGATGTTATATACCACCGTTTCGCAATCAGGTATCAGTGAGAATGTGATTGTCCATGGATTTGGCGCTGGTCAGTGGATCACCATTATTATGGTCGCAATCGCATCAAGCTTTGTGGCCATGGAATATCAGAATCGGACAATTATGACGTTGTTCTATAAAAGCAATAATCAGGCAACCATCTTCTTTGCAAAGTTTCTGGTGATTAGCCTCTATGGCGGACTATTAACAGTTATGAGTCTCGTTGTGACCCTCATTTTCAAGATGATCTTTGTGGGAAATCACTATTCATGGACGACTATCTATCAGCAACATCATCTAATTGTTGGTTTGACACTTAACATGGTAGGCGCTGTTATCTATATGCTGTTTATCATCGCACTGGCATTTCTGCTAATTACGGTCATTCGCGTGAATGCGGCAGTGGTTGGGATCGGCTTGGCGATTGGGTTCTTTGGTGCCGGTCTATCGAGCTTCATGATGGGCGCTTTTCCAGGATTGACCGCAATTATCAAGTGGAATCCTCTCAATATGATTAATATTATTGGTCAGTTGGCAAATGCAAATGATTCTAAGTTCTCATTGCTGACTGATTCTCAGTTAATATGGGCAAACTTAACATATGTGCTCATATTTTTAATTGTTGGGATGGTTGTTTTCAAGCGGCAGCGTGTGTGATGAAAAGGTGAGTGAGAGAAATGGTGAAAAGTTTGTATCGTGAATTTTATAAATTTAGTCATCGAAAATTAACGTGGTTGGCCCCACTTATTATGTTGGCGTTTATGTTTCTAATGGCGGGATATCCTTCAGCAAGATTGTTGGCAATGCTAACCTACGATTCTAGTGATGCCATAATGCTTGTGCTGGTGATTGTGGGATCAACGATGTTCTCGATGGAGTTTCAAAATAATGCGATTTTAACCTTGTTGTATAAATCGGCAAAGAAAATTGATGTTTATTTTGCTAAACTCGTGACCATCCTGATCTATGATTTGATGCTCCACGTTTTGGCAATTCTTGTGACGATTTTGTTAACGGCCACGATTAAACCGGTATCATGGATGGCTGTCTATCAGTATGGCCAGCCACTCTTGATGAATATGGTAGCTGCAACGTGCATCGATATTGTTTCTTCCATGTTGATTATTAGCTTGATTTTCTTAGAAACTGTTTGAGATCTCTAAAAGCGG
>NZ_AZFZ01000052.1 GCF_001435895.1 Lentilactobacillus parafarraginis DSM 18390 = JCM 14109
AAAGTGTCCAACTTGCAGGGTTCACTTCACCAATTGGGAACGGCCGCGGGTCAATGATTGGGAACTGTGCGTTCGGGCCCGGGCACTGCACAATATTATTCCGATTGCCGCCGCTAATCGGATTGGTTTTGATAAGTCACTGGACTTCTTTGGTCACAGCAAAATCATCGGGCCGCTTGGAAATCCAATCGCAGCAATCGATACCGAAACCGCGGGGTACATTCATGCGGAAATTGATTATCAACAGACGGAGGCGTTACGCCATGGCTATTACTCGATATATCAAGATGCACATCCTGAAACCTATGCTCAAAGATGGGCTGTCCAAGGAACCGCTTATCCGCGAAATCCGAAAACGGGGACGAATGACGCCGAGCAAATCGGCTAAAAAGTGTGAGAAGTAGGGTGATATTCTCATTTTAATCTCAAATAAGGTTAGGGATAACCCTAATTGTTCTCATTTATTAGGCGCAATTTCGAGCAATTTTAAAATTGCTGGGGATCGGAAAAACATTAATTAAGAGATTATGCTTTTGTTGTACACAATGCTATGAATCCCTTAAATAGCAGAAATCATCCTTGATCGCAGTTATAAATAGTTGCAATTTTATATGTAGATATGCTTATTATATTGTGAGCAACCGTTACCCGAATCATTGGAAAACGAAAAGAAAATTATTAAAATACGGTTGACAACTCCCTGATTTTCTATGTATACTTGCACCATTCAATTTGATAAACGACGTGTTAATCACATGTTCAGTAGCCGCCAGCGAAGTTTCAAGCAAGCATCGTTGATGGAAGGATGTATCTTCCTGGTAGTTGAAAGTGCATGTGAGCGAAAGCCTTTTTCGAGAGACTTGGGAGTGACTTCCCTTATGAATGTCTGAGTATCTTACTTAAAATGGTACTCATCGAGGTAATTCATGCGAGTGGATTACAAATTTAGGTGGTAACACGTGAAAACGTCCTTTTCAGCTTCGGCTGGAAGGGGCGTTTTTTTATCAAATTGAAACTTTAAATGGGAGATGGTTGACATGCATCAAATGACATTAACAACGAATGTGAGTTGGCCGCATTTATGGTCCTAAACCGATCTTGAGCTTTCCACTAACATAAACACATATTCGGATCAGCATCCGAAAGCGCAACATTTTAAACACATAGCAGCACAGCAACACGACATAAAACCACATCTTAGAATTGCATCATCTTAAAACGAAAGGAGTTGTTTCAAATGACAATCAAATCAATTTATACCCTGACAACTGAACAGGCATCATTTGAAGCAACTACCTTATTAGTCTTATTACTCTAAACAGGACTCTGACATTTTCGTCGGGTCCTATTTGCGAAACAATGGGGCCGCAAAGTACCCCAGATTACTGGTGGTACTTTTTTCTTATAATTTTTCGGCAAACTAAACTTAAAGGAGATCTTAATTATGACAAAACAAATTCAATTTTTTGATACCACATTGCGTGACGGTGAACAGACCATTGGTGTGAACTTCAGTGTTGAACAAAAGGTTCAAATTGCCCAAGCCCTTGAAAAGTGGGGCGTTGACGTCATTGAAGCCGGCTTCCCCGTGGCTTCCCCCGAAGATTTTGAAGCCGTCCAAGCCGTCTCCCGGGCCGTCAAGCACACCCAGGTAACCGGCTTAGCCCGGGCCCGGAAAGGCGACATCGACGCTTGTGTCAAAGCAACGAAGGACGCCGTCAACAAACAAGTCCACGTCTTCATTGCGACCAGCCCGATTCACCGTGAATCCAAGCTTCATATGACCAAGGAACAGGTCATTCAATCCATTCACGATTCCGTTTCTTACGCCCATCAATTCTTCGACATTATTGAATTCTCACCAGAAGACGCGACCCGGACGGAACCTGATTTCTTAGTTGAATCCATTGAAACCGCCATTCATGCCGGGGCAACCGTTATTAATATCGCCGACACCGTTGGTTACACGAACCCGGTTGAATTTGCTCAGCTGTTCAAGAACCTACGGGAAAACGTCAAGGAATTTGACGACATCACCTTCTCCGTCCACTGCCACGATGACCTGGGAATGGCCGTTGCCAACAGCTTGGCTTCCATTGAAAATGGGGCGACCCGAATTGAAGGGACCATCAACGGAATTGGTGAGCGGGCCGGAAATGCTGCCTTGGAAGAAGTTGCCGCAGCCCTCTACGTTCGTAAAGATTACTATCAAGCAACCGACAACATCAACCTTAAAGAAACCAAGCACGTGTCGGACATCATCAGTGATTTTGCCAACATGCCGGTTCCTCATAATAAGGCCGTGGTTGGTGCCAACGCCTTCGCCCATGAATCCGGCATTCATCAAGATGGGATGCTCAAGAACCCACAAACATACGAAATTCTTACCCCTGAATCAGTTGGTGCCAAGAAGACGACGCTGCCACTTGGAAAATTGTCAGGTTCCCATGCCGTGATGGCGAAGTTGAATAAGATTGGTTTCAACGTTGATCGGGCCGCCATGAAGGATATTTTCCCAGTCTTCAAGCGGATGGCCGATACCAAATCAATTATCAGTGAAGATGATCTTCGAGTGATTATGAACCAAGTTAAGGAGGCCGTTCATTAATGACGAGTCAAATTGCAAAAATTACCGTATTACCTGGTGACTATATTGGGCCTGAAATCATGAAGGCCGGCTTGGCCGTTTTAAAGGCTGTCAGTGAGGATGAATTTAACTATCAGATTGATGAGCAGCCCTTTGGCGGTGCCGGCATCGATCAAAAGGGCGACCCGCTGCCACAGGCAACCCTGGATTCTGCCAAGAACAGTGACGCGGTTTTACTTGCCGCAATTGGCGGCCCCAAGTGGGACGACGCCCCTAAGCGGCCTGAAAAGGGCTTACTGCAGATTCGCCAGGAACTCAATCTGCTTGCCAACATCCGGCCAACGGCGATTAGCCAGGCGATGCAGAAGTACTCACCAATTAAGCAGGTTGAACCGGTGGATTTTGTGATTGTCCGTGAATTAACAAGCGGCATCTACTTTGGCAAACCACGGGAAATTGACGATCACCACGCGATTGACACCATGCGCTACACAACCGATGAAATTCGGCGGGTTGCCCGCGTCGCCTTCGAAATGGCGATGAAACGCAACAAGCACGTCACGATGGTTGATAAAGCCAACGTCTTGGCCACCAGCAATCTCTGGCGGCGGGTGGTCAGCGATGTGGCCGCCGAGTATCCGGAAGTCCGCTACGACAACAGTTACGTTGACGCTGCGGCCATGAAAATTATCAGCGCCCCGGAACAGTTCGACGTCATTTTAACCGAGAACATGTTTGGTGACATTCTCAGTGATGAATCCGCCGAAATTACCGGGTCACTTGGCACTATTCCTTCAATGAGTCGCGGGACGGATGGCCCGGCTCTCTACGAACCGATCCACGGATCCGCTCCCGACATTGCCGGAAAGGGCATTGCCAACCCGCTTTCGATGATTAATTCAGTGGCGATGATGTTAACGCACACCTTTGACCGTCCCGACTTGGCCGATCAAATCAATCAAAGCGTTGACGCCGTCATTGAAAGTGGTAATGTGACGCCTGACTTAGGCGGCACCGCGTCAACCACGGAAGTAACTGACGCAATTATTAACAAAATTCGTGAAAGAAGGAACGCTTATGTCGAAAACGATGTTCGATAAAATCTGGGATAAACATGTCATTACCGGTGAGCCGGGGGAACCACAATTGATCTACGTTGATCTGCAGCTGGTCCATGAAGTTACGTCACCACAGGCCTTTGAGGGCTTACGGGAAAATCATCGTAAGGTTCGCCGTCCCGATAAGACGTTTGCGACAATGGATCACAACGTGCCCACTAAAGACATCTTCAACGTTCAGGATGCCATTGCCAGAAAGCAGATTGACACCCTGAAGAAAAATACCGATGAATTTGGCGTTCGCCTCGCCGGGATGGGTGATGAAGATCAGGGAATCGTTCACGTGATTGGCCCGCAGTTGGGGCTGACCCAACCCGGCATGGTGATTGTTTGTGGCGATTCTCATACCTCCACTCACGGAGCGTTTGGATCGATTGCCTTTGGGATCGGTACCAGTGAAGTCGAACACGTTTTAGCAACGCAGACAATTTGGCAGACCAAGCCTAAGACCATGGGCATTCACGTGCATGGCAAGCTGCCCAAGGGCGTGTTTGCTAAGGACATCATTATGGGCATCATTGCCCAGGAAGGTGTGGCGTTTGGAGTTGGCTATGCCGCTGAATTTTACGGTGATACCATTCGCGATATGAGTATGGAAGGGCGGATGACCATCTGTAACATGGCCGTTGAAGGCGGCGCCAAGATGGGAAACATCCAGCCTGACCAGAAGACTTTCGACTACGTTTCCGGTCGCAAATACGCGCCCAAGAATATGGCCAAAGCGATTGAATACTGGAAGCAATTCACGACTGATGATGAATCAGCGTACGATAAAATCATTGATTTTGATGTCAGCGATCTGGCGCCTTACGTTTCCTGGGGAACCAATCCCGGCATGGCCATTCCGGTTACTGGCGACTTTCCAGCCATTAAGGATGAGGATGACCAGAAGGCGTACGACTACATTGGTTTGAAACCGGGTGACAAGCCCAAGGACATCCCAATTCAATGGGCATTCTTCGGATCATGTACCAACGGACGGTTATCTGATTTGAAGATTGCCGCTCAATATATGAAGGGCCACCACATTGCCAATGGTGTGACTGCCTGGGTGGTTCCCGGATCCCGGACGGTTAAGGAGCAGGCCGAAAAGATCGGCATTGACCAAATTTTCAAAGACGCGGGTTGTGAATGGCGGGAACCCGGTTGTTCCGCATGTTTGGCCATGAACCCCGACCAGGTGCCGGCGGGCGTGCACTGTGCGTCAACCACCAACCGAAACTTTGAAGGCCGACAGGGAGTTGGCGCCAGAACGCATCTTGCCAGCCCAGCAATGGTTGCGGCAGCCACAATTAACGGCCACTTCGTCGACATTCGAAAGGAGCAGATCTAACATGGAAAAAATTACAACGATTGACAGCACGGCGATTCCGATTATGCGGGACAATATTGATACCGATATTTTAATTCCCAAGCAATTTTTGAAAAACATTTTAAAGACCGGCTATGGCAAGAATCTGTTCTACGATTGGCGCTACGAAAAGCCGAACAAGCCCAATCCCGACTTCATTTTAAATAAGCCGGAACGCCAGGGCGCCGAGATCTTAATTTCCGGTGAAAACTTTGGCTGCGGATCGTCTCGTGAACACGCCGTCTGGGCCCTTAAAGACTGGGGATTCCGGGTGGTAATTGCCGGCGGCTACAGTGATATCTTCTATATGAATAGTACCAAAAACGGATTATTAGCCATTATTTTACCTAAAGACGAGCGGGAATTTTTAGCTCAGGCACCTGCTGACGCCAAGATCACCGTTGATTTGCCGAATCAGGAAGTTCGATACGCCGGCAAGACGTTCCACTTTGACATTGACCCACTTTGGAAGCATAAGTTTGTTAACGGTCTCGATGATATCGGCATCACCATGAATTACGAGCAGCAAATTGAAGATTACGAAGCGAAAATTCCAAGCTTTAACTAATACTTAAGCTTTAACTAATACTTAAATGAGAGAAAAATACATGATTATTGGAGGCTGATGCCCATGGAAACACCAATGAGTTTGCAAGGTCGAATTGACCGAACAAAGGAATCACCATTATTTTATGAAATATTCGCGCTGGTTGCCGGGGGCATGTTCCTCGATGCGGTTGACGTATACCTCGCCAGCGCCGTGGCCACCACTGTCCTGAAGGATAACTGGTCAACATTGCAGCAGAATTCATACTTCTTGTCGTCTGGATTTTTAGGCCTGTTCATCGGTTCAATCGTTGCCGGCTTTGTCGGTGACTTGAAGGGGCGGCGGATTGCTTACCAGATTAACTTGCTGATGTTTGGGGGCTTCACCTTTTTAGGGGCCTTTTCACCGAACATGGATTTCCTGATTTTCTGTCGCTTGATGTCCAGTATCGGCCTGGGGATGGAAATTGTGACCGGCTACTCAATGGTCAACGAATTTGCGCCAATCCATAGTCGGGGCAAGTGGTGTGCGACCACGTCATTGGTTGCCAATTGTGGCGCGCCGGTGACGATGATTCTCGCAAGTGCCATTATTCCCAAGTTTGGTTGGCGGGTGATGTTCATGGGCGTCGGCGTGATCGCCGCAATCTTGTGGTATCTACGCCGAAACATCCCAGAATCTCCTCGTTGGCTGATGGCCCACGGGCGGGATGATGAAGCCCGCGCCATTATTGAAAAACTTGAGGTCAACGGTGTCAACGATGACGTGAGTGAAGCCAAGCCTAAGAAGCGCGAAGTCGTTCACCACTCGATGTGGATCAGCTTGTTTGTCGCAACCGTTGCCGCTTCAGCAACCATCATCTGTCAGTACACCTTCACCTCCTGGGTGCCAACCCTTTTGAGTAATCGGGGTATTAACATTTCCGGTTCCCTTTGGATGTCAGCCTTCATGATGATCGGCGCCCCTGTGGGATGTGCGGTCGGGGCTTACCTGATCGATCGAATTGGCCGGAAAAAGACGATTGTGCCGGCATTTATCATGACCGCCGTCTTCGGCTTTATGTATGGTCAGCAAGCCAACGTTGCCGGGGTGATCACAATCGGGTTCCTGCTGGAAGTTTGCTTCTACGTCTTGATGGCGTCAGTCATCGCTGTTTATGTCGCTGAGCTCTTTCCAACGAAATTCCGATTCAGAGGCTCAGGCATTGCCAATGGCGCTGCCAAACTCTTCACGGTGGCAATGCCCATCGTGGTGGCTTGGATGCTAAAAGTTACCAGTCCTGACATGATTTTCTGGACGATTGGTGGAATCGCGCTGTTCGCCGGAATTGTCGTTTGGGTATTTGGTGATGAAACCAATCAAAAGGATATTGGGTAACGCGGGTCCGAAAATTTATCAAAAAATAAGGCGGTTGATTAATTGTTCCGTTTTGGAACAACTGATCTTCCGTCTTATTTTGTAACCAACTGGAAATTCACAATTTAATGGTCGATATGAATTGCTATTTAATTGGGGTAAATAAGATGTAATCCAGTTCAGCTGAGTTTGTCAGAGCTTCAATCTTAACGTGATTAACGCCCTTCTTTAAGCTGACATCTCCATACTGCATGGTTTGACGTGTCCCGTGAACATTTGGGACGGCGGTCATCCACCCAGTTGTGTTTTCAAAAACGGCAGCTTTTTGAGAATGACCATTGATTGAAACGTTGGCTGTTGCGGTGGCACCGCCATTTGCATAACCAATGGTTGTCAGGTAGTGCCCGGCCTTTGGCACTTTGACAGTCAAGAAATCAGCACTTCCGGCCGTTACTTGATGATCCTTGGCACCGATAAACATATTACCTGATGCGTAGCTGCCAGAAATTGCCGTGTAATTACCAGAAAGGGTACCGTCCTCAGCTTCGACACGAATACCATTATCGGTAGGTTGAGAAGCTGTTTGGCGGTAAGCCTGTTGACCCGATTTGCCTGGCTCGACAACTAACTGGTAACCGGAGGCGGCTTTCATGCTCTTGACCGGAACAGAAATTTGACCGTTCTTAATGGCGACGGTTCCCTTACCAAGGGTGGTCGGCGCTTTAACCGCGGTGTCAACACCGTACCAAGGCGTTGCGCTCAGGGTAACATTTGCCGATTTGCCTGATAATCCAGTGACATGGACCGTAGTATCGCCGTTAACGCCGCCAAAGATAACCGATGTGCGGCCGCTATTTTTATTGGTGTTAGCAACGCTGGCCAGCGTCCCATTTGATGCAAAAGTGCTGGTTTTATCCATTTGGCCGCTCATGTCGCCGTACCACTTATAGAGCCAGTACCCGCCGTTTTGCTGTTGCTTGTCTGTCAGAAGATTGTCCATGCGGCCGTAGTTGTACCAGAATGCCAAATCGGCGCTGTCAACCGTAGGCACGTTTTCAAAGTTTTGAATGTAGTGAATCATTTGCCCAGGAACGGCCAGCTCCTGTTGTTCACCGTACTCGTTTATGCTGATTGGCCGTTGTTTGATCCCCAGGGAATCTTCCATGGCTTCGAAGTCAGCTGCTTGCTTAGGGAATGCAGCTGCCCCCCATTGATGCCAACTCACGATGTCCGGTAAGGTGTTGCTATCGCGGGCCATTGTCAAGAATCCCTTCATGTAGTTAGGCTGCCAGCTATTCAGGCTTGGTCCGACAATCTTGGTGTCTGGCATGATTGATTTAACGGTGTGGTAAGTATCGCGCCATACCTGATAAAAATCGCCCCATCCAGAGTCGTGGCCGTTGCCGTTAACACCTTGCCACGTACCATTGGGCTCATTCCAAAGTTCAAATGCGTAAACGTCGTCAGCGTTTCCTGAATTTTTAACCTGGGTGACCATCTTAGTCACCCGATTTAACCAATCCTGCTCGTTGCTATAGTTGTAAGGCCACTTTGGATAAATATCCGGTAGCCGGACGATGACCTTGGCGCCCACTTTATGGGCCAGTGGGGCAACTTTCAGGAAGTCGCCGCCAGGACCCGGTTCGCCATTTGGAATTTGACCGCCGTCAGGAGGTGACTGGGTAAATGTCTTTGGTTTTAGTGGTGATAATAGATCTGCATTCGGTGTATTGCCATCGTAGAGGCCATAAAGTCCTCCGGAGGCAACGTGGTCAGCGGTTGAGCGAATTGGTGTCGTTGTGCTAATCGTGATTTGTTGTGCGTTTGCACTTGCGCGGTTTGCATACCCCCATGCCAATCCACCAGCGATGACCGCCATTCCAAGAATGGTTGCCAATTTCTTTGATGTCATGATAATCCCTCTCATATCCCGATATTGGCGAATTCATTGATTGTCTCGAAAGACAAATCCGTCAGTTCGGATAGTTTAATAATCGATTAGGCCTAATCAATAGTTCAATCGTAAGCGTTATCATAAATGGTTACAATCACTATATTTGGTAAAATAGTTATCGTATCCGACATGTTTTAGTAAAAGCTATATAAATGTTTATTAATATAATCCGCCGTTTCTGATTTATGAAACAGACTGGTAAATCGAGTTATGAACGATTCATGGCCTATCTGTTCAAGGAGACGTAGAGGCGGTACTTTGCCGTTATCAAAAAGTGAGACAGAAAGCGGTGAACTTCTAGAGTATAAGTTGGCAGGAAGTTGCTTTTCGTCGCACGTTTTGTCAATATATTATTCGAATAAGCGAGAAAAAGCTGAGACAATATACGCTTATGTCCCAGCCGTTCATTTTATATTCGAATATGACTTAACAAAATGTGATATTGTTGCGAGGCGCGCCCGACGGTTAATCAACTTTTGGGCGCTCTTTCGAATAAATTCGATGCAAAGCTGCAAGGTAGTTTTGCTTATTTGTTTGCAAAACTACCAATAATGGTTAGATCTCCTGATAACTGATAGTCCTTAACAGGACCCGGCAACAGGTACGTGGTGCCCTTCTTAACCGGATAGTCGACATGATTAACGCGCAGGGTACCGGAGCCGTCGATGACCGTTTGAATCATATAGTGGTGGCTTTGGGTGAGCTGAGCGTTGCCCGTGACGACGAGTTTCTCCACCGTGAAGTAGGTAGCTGATACCAATGTGTTGAGTTGGTAGTTGTCGCCCTGCGTTGTGGTCGGGGTGATCTGCGGATCGTGATGGGGAACCATCGTCACGGCGAGGGCCTCATCGATTTGCAGATCACGCTTCTTGCCGGTGCTGGGATCAACCCGGTCGAAATCGTAAAACCGGAACGTCATATCAGAACTCTGTTGGGTTTCCAAAGCCACGATACCGGTCCCTAACGCGTGGAGGGTGCCGGCCGGAACGTAATAGAATTCACCAGCTTTAACCGGAATCGTCCGTAAAATATCCCGGATGTGGCCACTATGGACGGCCTGGCTAAGCTCATCGCGAGTTTTGGCCGTGTGCCCGTAATAAAGTTGGGCACCGGGCTTCGCTGACAGGATATACCAGCTTTCGGTTTTGCCGTACAGATCTCCGTGAGCTTGCGCATAGGCGTCGTCTGGGTGGACCTGAATTGACAGATCCCGGTTGGCGTCCAAAATTTTAACCAGCAGTGGAAATGCCTGGCCGTCTTTGTGGCCGCCAAATAGTTCCGGGGTGGTTTGCCAGACATCACCAAGCGTCTTGCCGGCAAAGGGACCGTTCATCACGGTGCTGGGACCGTGGGGATGAGCGGAGGCGATCCACGCTTCACCGGTGTGGTCGCTGGGTAGTTGAAACCCGTAATCTTGTAATCTTGTGCCGCCCCACATTTTTTCATGCAAGGCCGCTTTGAGTAATAAAGGTGCTGCGTCTAATGACATATGTGCCTCCAGTTTCAGTCCGGAATGCGGCACGTTGTTGCATTTGCCGGACTGCTTATTTTTTTTAATCTTGATTAATCGCTGCTGCAAATGGTTACTTCACAATGTTTGTCTTAATCCGGTCTAACGGAACTTCCCGGGGTGTAAAGGCTTCGTCAGTTTGACCAATGGTAACGGCAAAAATCGGTTTGAAACCATCGGGCACCGTTTCTGACGGAATTGATTCCAGGCTGGCCATGTTGTAATTGGCACCTAAGCCCTGATCTTCCGCGGCTAATTCAATGTTGTGGGCGATTGCGCCGGCGGAGAGGGCTTCGGCGGTATCACCATTTGCCACTGAAATCACGATCACGGTTGGCGCGCCGTAAATGCCGGTTAATTTTCCAAGAACTTGAGGATCCTGGATGACGGTTAGGCGGTAGTTTTCATAGCGGCCCATGCCAACCGGGCCGGCATTGGCGGCAACCAATAGTTCATGAAGCTGATCGTCGCTAATCTGTTCGTCACGGTATTTGCGAATGGCTTTTCGTGCCTGAATCATTTTAAAGGTTTCCATATTAAAACACTCCCCAATCTATTGTAGGTACAACCCCATTTTAGACCATATTTGCGTGAGACGTTACCCTAAATTGTAAGCGCTTTTGAATAGGCAATGACGGGCAGCTGAAATCTGGTATAATGGAAAGGGTGTTTTAAGCCCATCATCGATGATTAATCGGTGGGTGGCTTGTTAAGGGGTTCTTTGCAAATAAGTAACAACTTTAACGTTTTAAGTCATTTTTTTAACAATGGCGGACAAACGCGGCTGACAGTGTATAATGTGACAAAATGGATCAAGTGCAATTTAGCCGTAAGGAGTTATTTTTTGATGGACAATTTACAGATTTCTGATCGCCTTAACGATGCTTTCGTTGCTTTCAACCGCGAAGCATCCCGGCATGCAGACAACACTTACGTCGCCCAATTGGGAAGTGACGGCGCGGTGGTGGTCATCGCCATTCCCTATGGAGATCCTGATAAACCTTATCGGATTCCCCAAGAGCTTTCAACATTAATTTCGGCGGTTGGCAAAAAGGCCTACGCTGCCGAAACGGGGGCATTTATTGAACTGAAGCAAATTGAGAAACAAATCGCTCAAGCCGGTATTGAGGATGCCGGCCATCAGCAGGCTGATTGATCAGCTCGCTGGTGAGGTGATTTTTGTGACCAAAACACGATATAATATGGGGGTATGGGCTGAATCGCAAGGGGTCCATAGTCCCTTATTTTTTTCGAAAATGAACTAAGGAGTTGCTTATGTATTTTTTCTTTGATGACAATATAAGTTTCAAAAAATCCGGGATTGAACACGCTGAAATCAAGCGGTTGAAGCTGTTCAATGAAAAACAGGTTCCTGCCAAAATTATTACCCGCCAGTTGGCACTGGATCTTCATGATGTGACCGCTGACGCCGGAATTTCTGACGATCAGTTTGTCAACCTGTTCGATTTTTTTCAGGACGCAATCCATGTTAAGCCACGCAAGCTGACCATTCACGACCTGAAAATGCCGGCGGACGCGGTTCTGAAGCCGGAAAAGGAACCAACCAAAACCGACGTTTACGTTGGTGATCAATTAGTCATGATTGTTGGGCAGAAGTCCGAAACAGACGACCGCATCGACTGGGTTCAGTATTCCGGATTTAACGGCCGGCCCGTGCGGATGGTGCGCTACGATAGCCGCGGGTTTGCGGCGTTAGAGCAGTTTTATTCTTACGGCACCCAGTTAGTGACCGAGCAGATTCTCAAGCCAAACGGGGAAGTTGCTATTCAACGGTACACCCAGCCGCGAGGGGATGGCACCATTGAAACATCCCTGCATGAAGTGGTTAATTATCATGGCCAGGACTACGATTTTGCGACCTTTGAAGATTTAACGACCTTCTTCTTGGATGAGCTGAACTTGTCGACCGGTAAAGCCAACGTGCTGATCTGTGATCGGGCTTATGAGCTGGCGTATGCCGTCCAGCAGATGCAGACGCCAATTTATACGGTGATGTATCTGCACAATAACCACGTGAACTCCGGCACCGACCACATGCACTCTGATTTTAACTACAACTATGAGTATATGCTGGAAAACCGCCGGCGCTGGGACGGAATCGCCACGTTGACGCCGTGGCAGTACGATGATTTTACCGAGCGATTTGGTAAGGTTAAACCAAACGTCTATATGATTCCCGGTGCGGTGACCGACCAGGCAATTTTGGACCGGCCGCATGTTAAGTGGACGGACCGCAATCCTAAATCAGTCATTATGGTGGCGCGACTGTCAGATGAAAAGCAACAGGACATTCTGATTAAGGCTTGGCCAAAGGTCCTTAACGCCGTGCCGGATGCCACCCTGGATTTCTGGGGATATTCTAACGGTGATTATGACAAGTATCTCGCCAAATTAGTGGATGAACTGAACCTTAACGATGACATTGTGTTTCACGATTATACCAAGGATATTGGCGCGGTCTACGACAAAGCCCAGCTGTTGATTTTGCCAAGTCGTGCCGAGGGGCTGCCGTTAACGCTGGTTGAGGCCCAAGCTCACGGGCTGCCGATTGTGGCGAGTGATATTAAATATGGACCGCGGGATGTGGTGACCGATGGCAAGGACGGCTTTTTAGTTGAAAGTCGTAACGTTGACCAGTTGGCAGATCGAATCATTGACCTGCTGAGTGATCCTAAGAAGTTGGCGGCATTTAGCGAGAATGCCTATAAGGATAGTTGGCACTACTCCGCAGATGCAATCTGGAAAGACTGGCTGCCGCTCATTAAGGATGCTGAAAAGAACGGTCAAATTCCCGAAAGAATCGAGGTCCACGCATGATTTACTTTTTAAACCAATATATTAAAGCACTGAATTCCAGTGTTGAACACGTCGAATTTAAACGATTGGCGTTATTTAAGCATGAACGGGTGAACGCCAAGATTGTCACCCGGGATTATGACAATTTAGGTCATTTAAATGCCGCGACCTTTGGGCTCAATCAGGATGATGTTCTCAATATGTACGACTATTTTCAAGGGACTACGGACGTGACTGAGAAAACCACCAGTGTCAAAACCTTGAAGGTGCCGATTCGCTACCAGCTGCACTATGGCAGTGATGTGACCCAGGCGTTTGATGGCGGTCGCTTAGCCTTTGAAATTCATCATACGCCGGGACGGGTTGGCGAAATTGCGTCGGTGGACCATTTCGACGCCTTTGGCCATGTGGTTAAACGGGACCTATGGGATTCTCGCGGCTTTAAATCCGCGACCCAGTTCCTGGATTTCGATGGCGATCCGCACACCGAGATTCTCTATCATCAGGATGGCACCCGGGCCTTGGAACGCTTCTATGAAGTGACCGATGACCATCGGGGAAAGGTGCTCTTTAACTTTCATCTGATTAACTATCGGGGCAACGATTACTACTTCAACACCGAAGATGACCTGTTTACGTTCTTTCTCGATGAGTTGAATCAGCAAGTCAAAGGCCAAAACGTCTTCATTGCTGATCGGCCGGTGGCAACTGACATTCCCATGCTGCACATGAAGACCCGGGCCAAGAAATACCTATTCTTCCCGATCCTGCACGCGGCTAATCCCGAAGACCTGGTTCATTCTGATTTGGAGCCTAGTTATCAGGAGGTCTTCAACCATCTTGATAAGCTGGACGGCCTGATCACAATGACCGAGTCGCAAGCGAACCAGATTCGAATTCGCCTCAAGCATCAGAAGGGTAAGGGAAGAAACATCAAGATTACCGTTATCCCCGGAGCCTACGTGCCAAACGATCGCCTGAAAACCCAGCCGGTTTCTCCTCGTCAGAAAGCCAATCGGGTGATTTACGCTGGTCGATTGGGCGCTGACAAAGGGGTCGATAATCTGTTGCGGGCCTTTGCACTTGTTGTGCCGCAGGTTCCCGATGCCGTGCTGGATATTCGCGGATTTGGCGACCAGGCCTTTCTGGATTCGCTTCATCAATTGGCTGCTCAGCTCCAAATCGCTGATCACGTTGAATTGAACGGCTATACCGCCGATATTGATCCGGCCTATGACGCTGCCAAGGTATTTGTGAGTGCTGCCCATCAGGATGCGTTTCCACTGGCAATGGTCGAGGCGCTCAGTCACGGGTTGCCGGTGGTGGCCTTTGACACCAACTTTGGTCCCAAGCAAATCATTACGGATGGCGTAAACGGCTTCTTGATGGCGCCGGGGGATCTGTACGGATTCGCCCAACAGGTAATCGCGCTGCTGACCAAGGGGCGTCAATTGCAGGATATGGGCGCCAATGCCTTTAACAGCGCAAAGGATTACGATGCTAAACACATTTGGAAGCAGTGGAAGACGACCGGAATTTTGAATGGCGGTCAACGAAAATAATGCGGCTTTAAGCTGCGTGGATCACAACGTCATTTCTATCGACATACAAATAGGGTGGTGACAACTTTAAATCGTTGTCACCACCCTATTTAGTTGGAAAAATTATTGCCGGTTATACAGATATTGCAGCGTGTTCAGGTCGGCAGTGGTAATCTTTTGGGTTGCCGGATCCTCTTCGTAAGGATACATCACGTCGCCTTTATCAGTGCTGTGAGCCAGCCCTAATGCATGGCCAAATTCATGAACCGCGATGAACTGCGTGTAGGCATAGTCAAAGCCGAATTTCATGACCTGGTCGGGAAGAATGCCGATTGTGGCCGACTTCATGGTCTGAAAACCCGCGGCGTTCTTATCCTTGGAACTGGTGATGTATGAAATCCCAACCGTGTCTTCGTCAGCACCGCTGGAACGGGAATCCACGTTGGTAATCTTAATGTTGGCGGTACTGTAATCATCTGATTCAATGAGCGAAACGACGCCCAGTGAGTTCCAGTCCTGCACGGCGGTGTACCAGAGCTGTTTCTCAGTGACACTCATACCGGGGATGAACGCGTAGGTAATATTGGTTGTCGGCCAGCTAACCCCCTGATCCGGGGTGTAAGTTTTGTTGGGGTCCTTGACCGGCGTTTTAACGGTTGCCGTGGAAGTTGCCGTCGAAGCGCCACCAGTCGTCGTGGTTGTCCCGGCTGCCGGAGTCGTGGTCGTTGTTTCGTTAATCTTGGCTTCTGTGAGATAGCCGCTATTGACCCATCCTTTAAGGTTGTCGCCTTTAACGTAACGATAGGTCCGGTAATGGCCGTTTACCTTGATTTTCCGCTGGACCGTGCTGGTAAAGACGACCTTTTGGTGAGTTTTAAGCTTAAATAATTTTTTGCCCAACTTTGCCGTGTAGGCGTAGGCTTTGTTGGAAACGTTGGTCTTGACCCAGTATTTTGTGGGCGTGGTTGCCACAATCTTAGTGGCTTGAACGTTAGCTTTAGATTGAACGGTCGTGGACATCGCACTTCCAAATGAGCCGAAAAGCATTGCTGCAAACGCTGAAGCGACTATGTAAATCAATTTTCGCTTTTTCATAAAAAATTACATCCTTTCCGAATTAAAATTTTGACCACGAAAATGATTTGGACTTGCTTATCCATTTATCCCCTGATGAATTCTTACTAATAGTTTATTGGGAAGGGGTAAAGGTTGTCAAGAAATTGACTACGGTTGTTTTAAAATCCGCCAATATTTGATGATTGAAATGTTAGACACATTCTTATGCAAGATTTATTTGGAAATCATCATAAATCGGTATACTTTATTTATGGGAGGTTAAGACTTATGAATAAAAAGTATCGATTTTTATTAACGAGTATCTTTGCAGTGGGGGTAATCTCCGTTGGTACATATGCTGGCGTTAATCTGACACCACCAATGATCATCCAAGCGGCGACAGTTGAAGATGGCCAATTGCCGAGTAAGCCGACCAAGTTAACACAGTTTCCGCCGTTGACCAACTTCTATGCTGATACTAATGGGGCTCGATACATTTATACTAATCTGACAGCAACATTGCCACTTTATCCGTATAATTCTGAACGGAAGGACACTGATTCTGAACTCTATGGGTTTTACGTTGTCCTGCCAAAAACGCTAACCATGACCTTAGCGGATGCGCAACAGTCCGCAAGGCAGTATTTGGAAAAGTTGCAAAGTCCAGCTTATAACTATTCGATTACGTCATTAACGGCATACGATTTGGGAACGACTAAGGATGGCACTGATCGCCAAGTCTTCTATTTTCAGCCTAATGATGGGGCTAATAATAAACAAGCAACAACGGTTTCTGATTCATCAAAATGGCCGGTTTTTAATTTAAATGTTAAAACCGGTACTGACAAAGACGCACAAGATAATCCAACTATCCTGCTTAATGCGAATAACGAGCAAGAGCTCAAAGATGATGTTTTGTTTGCGGGGACAAATGACTTTCAATCCCACGGCTCATCTTATCCAACGTTGACGGCTAGCGGCTTTATTGATGGGGCACCCGATCAATACATTGCTGGAATTAGCTATGATCAGATCCAAAAAACATTGACCTATGTTTCTTCGAAGTCAATAAGTGTGCGCGATCAATTTGTTATTCGGGATGCGGTGACTCACCAAGTTATCAACCAATTTCCAATAGTGGGGCAAAATGAAAGCACTATTAAAGTGCAGGATATTATTAATAACCTCTCGAAGTATGGTGTTTCGCTGGATGGTTATAAACCAGATACACTAAAGCTTTATAAGGGGGATGTTAGTGACTCGACTGGGCTAGCTCCAATTGATGCTAGTTCATCATTGACTTATACACCTTCAATTTGGGGTGATTCGCAAACTGAATCAGACGGCCAAACCTATACGTTTTTCGTTAATAGTACAAAAGAAGGCCAGATTGATTTGGCCGATAATCCAGTTTATATAATTGGTAATGAATGGGATCCTAAGAGCTATATAAAATCGGCAACAGATGTGGATGGATCAAAAGTTGATCCTAAAAATATTGAAGTAACGGGGGTTTCTTCAACACCAACTAAGGTTGGGGTCATTCAGCTAACATATTCCTTTAAGGATAAAAATGGAAATTCTATTACGAAAACAACGAATGTGGATGTTCGAAATGCCAAGGGAAGTCTCACCCTTAAGAATAATCCGACTTACACGTTAGGCACAAAGTGGGATCCAAAGAGTTATATTGAATCGGCAACCGATGCCAATGGCGCTAAAATTGATTCTAAGGATATTCAATTATCAGGTGACACAGAACAGCCAACCAAAACAGGAACCGTGAGTTTAACCTACTCATTTAAAGATATAAATGGAAATGAAATTACTAAACAAACTTCTGTAAAAGTGTTGAATGCTGATGGCATTCTGACGGTTAAGGATAACCCGATTTATATTGTCGGTAGTAAATGGGATCCAAAAAGTTATATTGAATCGGCAATTGATGTTGATGGGTCCAAAGTGGATGATTCAAAAATTGACGTTTCGGGGGCATTAAACGCACCAACTAAGCTCGGTAAAGTCACATTAACTTATACCTTTAAAGATCAGAATGGAAAGTTGATTAAAGCGACAACGAATGTGGATGTTCGAAATGCCAAGGGAAGTCTTACGCTTAAGAATAATCCAACCTACACGTTAGGCACAAAGTGGGATCCGAAGAGTTATATTGAATCGGCAATCGATGCCAATGGCACCAAGATTGATCCTAAAAACATTCAAGTATCTGGTGACTCAAAGCGGCCGACTAAAACTGGAACGGTGCATCTAACTTACACATTTAAAGATGTCAACGGGAATGAAATTACTAAAAGTGTCGACGTCAAAGTTAATTCAGCTCCGTCAAATGGTGGTTCTGGAAACTCGACAGTTATTTCAACCCCTTCAACCGGCAGTCCTTCGTCATCCAACAGTTCAAGTAGTTCGAGCAGTTCTTCAAATACAACCAGCTCAATTGGGACGGTTGCTCAACCTGATTTGCCGAATTATGCGGCTCAAAAGGGTGCTGCAATCTACGCTATTAAGCCGATCTATCTTTATCGCGCAACGACCCTTAAGAAGGCAAATCGCATTGCCAAGTATCCCCGGACAAAACGCGTGAACCGGGCAGAATTCGTTGTTAAGGGTTATAAACGGGACGCAGCAGGTAAATTACGTTACAAAGTCCAACAGTATAATCCATATACGCGCAAGTACGTCAGAAATCGGCAGGGTTACATTACGGCTTCTACCAAGTATGTTCAAAATGCTTATTATGCAATGCTGCCTAAGCAAAGGGTCATCACGGTGATTAATCACAAGGGGGTTATTGCTTACCACAACGTTTCACTGGCAAAGAAAGCAAAGGCTTATAAGAAAGGCACTCACTTACGCGTTAAGCATATTGTGGATCACGGCTTAACTTCTCGTTTTCAGTTAGAAAACGGGACTTACATCACAGGTAACAAGAAGTTTGTGATTGCTGGCAAGTATTGATAACCAAATAACAACTATCGGCCGGCTCCTGATACTCTTTCAGCTAAAAGTATCGGGAGCCGGTTTTTATGATTCTTTCATGAAAGGAATAAAAAAACGGCCTAGCAATTCACATTCACTTAATATAGAATAATGGTAATGTTATGTTACTCCGGTAATCTGACATGATTCTTAAAAACGTTATCTGAGGGGATGAGGTTCATTTTGAAAAGTTATTCAATGAAGGCCGCTGCATTGGTGGCCGTGGGTTTTGGAGTTGTTTTTGGGGGTGTCACAGCGAATCAAACTGCTGCGGCAAAGGGCCACAATCGGGTCATTAAAGTCGTTAAAACACCAGGAACTGATTACCACGCCAAAACGGGGGCGATTTATTCGACGGCCAAATTAAGCAAGAAGATTCATGACGCTGGTCATTTTAAGCACACTGTCTTTTTTTCGAATCGAACGGCCACGGTCAAGAAAGCGAATGGCAAGACGGCTAAATACGATGCGATTATTTCCAGAAATGGGAAGGTGAGCGGCTGGATTTGGCAGGGGAATTTAGTCAAAATCATCGCCAAGCAGGCGCGATCCACGGCGTCTTCATCATCGACGGACGCTAATTCGGACACAGACACCACCGGAAACGATTCTACTGATGACGGGGGAACTGAAGTCACTTGGGAAAGCGATGGCAATACCACCGTCACGGTTACCTATGGGTCTGACGGGACGAAAACAACGCAAACGACCAAGGGTGGGTCGACGGTTACCAAGGTGCAGCCAACGACCAACCCAGCAAGCAAATTTTCGCTGACTGATTATCGGGCCAGTTTTCTCAAATACTTAAATCAGGAACGGGCCGCGCGGGGGTTACAGCCATACACTGAGTCAACCGGATTAGATCAGCTGGCTCAGCAGCGGTCAACCCAGCTGCCAAGTAATTTTAGCCACTATGATGCTCAAGGTAACATCATTGCCGATGAGTTAGCACCCCAATTTGGGGTGGGCTTTGGTGCTGAATGCCTTTCTCAAAATGTCTGGTCGGCTAGTAGCACCAGTGATTCCGTTGCGAAAAGTGATATTCACGAATACATTTACGATGACGCAGCGTCGAACTGGGGCCACCGAGCAATTTTGTTGAGCCCTGAGCTGCACGCCATTGGGATGGGGGCAACCCTGCAGCAGCATGCCAACGGCTTCATGGCGACATGGACCGCAGCTGATTTTAATTAATTGGTTTGATGACATCCGAATCATGACAAAATAGGCGTCGTGCCAAATCCTTTGACGAATTTGGCACGACGCCTATTTGGATATTTCTAATCTGAAAAGTGACTTTTCAAATAGTCATACTAGTTTGATGACTTCTTCAAAGCAGCCTTCTGACGCATTTCCAGTTCGATTGCTTCAAGTGTCTTGCCCCGGGTTTCCGGAACGACGTAGATAACGAAGAAGATTGAAACAATGGCGAAGAATGTGAAGACGGCAAATGGGCCACCAACGTTGTTATGGAACATTGACAAGAGAACCAGGAAGAATTGAGAAACGATAAAGTTACCAATCCAGTTGGCAGCTGAACCGATTGAGTTTCCGGCTCCCCGAACGTTCAATGGGAAGATTTCACCGAGCATTAACCAGCAAATTGGGCCCCATGAAACGGCGAAACCAAAGATGTAAATCGCAATTAAAATCATGGTTGGAACCGCAGCGGCCTGAACACTCAAGGTGAAGTTCAGAACGGAAAGGATTCCAATTGAGATGGCCATGACGACTGATCCAAATAGGAGAATCGTCCGGCGGTTGAATTTATCCATGATCTGGTATGCCAAGATCGTGCAGACGAAGTTGACAACCCCAATACCAACGGAAATCCAGATGGCGTTGCTTTCTGGGAAGCCAAATCCTTTGATAAAGACTTGCGGCAGGAAGTAAATCACAGAGTTAATCCCAACTAATTGCTGCAACAGCATTAAGCCAATCGCAACCCAAACGGCTGGCCGCGCGAAGGTAACTAATTCCTTCATGCCACCCTTTGGTAAGCTGGCAACTTTTTGAATGTCAGCTAATTCCTTATCAGGATCTTCATTGGTTTTCTTACGAAGTTGGTGAAGGACGTCGCGAGCTTCATCAACCCGGCCCTTTTCAACCAAGAATCGTGGTGATTCTGGCAAAATCAAGGAACCGACGAACAAGATGGCAGCTGGGATCAAAGCTGACCCGAGCATCCACCGCCAGTCACGAATTCCTAACAAGTTGTGGTGTAAGAAACCGAGGTTGGAAACGTAAGCTAACAGAATTCCGGCGGTGATCATAAGTTGAAACATTGTCCCCAGTGACCCACGGTGAGGGGCATCGGCTAATTCTGCCAGGTAGGCAGGGGTTAAAGCGGATGCAGACCCAACCGCGAAGCCAAGAATAATTCGGGCGACAACCATTGAAACGAAGCCGCCGGCAGTCATTGATAAGCCGGACCCAAGTAAGAACAGGATTGAGGCAAATAATAGCAGCCGCTTACGACCAAATCGATCGGACAGCGTTCCGATTGACAACGCACCGATTGATGAACCAATCAAAACAGACGAGGTAACAAACCCGGTTTGCTCGATGTTTAAATTAAAATTGCTTTCGATTAATGGTGAGGCACCAGAAATAATACCAGTATCAAACCCAAATAGCAGGCCTCCCAGAGCACCGAAAACAAAGATGAAGAAAATGCTTAAGTGCTTAGCACGCATATAAATTCCCCCTTACAGGTAAACAATTTGTTGAACGGTTACTTATTGTAAACCCTTTCACCATAAATGCAAGCGTTTGCAAACAGACCACCTTTCTCGCTGAAAAGGACAAAATCATTTACAAAACAATGGATGACGCCGATTTTGCAAATAGATTGTGGCAAATATTTTTTCCTTTTCAAAATTAATTGTGGCACAAGTCATTAAATATACAACTATTTAGCTTTGGTGATTTGAAAAGCCAGTATTCGTTAATTTGGGTGGCAAAAAAATAAGTTAAAATCTGCTAAGTAAACGTTAACCAAGACAAGAATCTATATTAATTCCTGATATAAAGCGATAAATAAAAATATTGACATTATTTAGGTAATCGTTTACCATAACGATTGTAAGAAGCTGTCTAAAATCTCTTAAGTAAT
>NZ_AZFZ01000053.1 GCF_001435895.1 Lentilactobacillus parafarraginis DSM 18390 = JCM 14109
CTCGTATTTGGAGGACTTTGTCTTCAGTCTGTGGTGGGAGCTTGCTCCCACCTTTTTTAGTACCGTTAATTCAAAAGTTTTCATCCCGATAAACCAAAAAGTACGGTATCATAGAGATAAAAATAAGTTAATCATAATAATACTAAGTGAGTGTGAAAATATTGAAATTTAAGTTAATGGCGACTTGTGCCGCCGGAATTGAAGCATTAGTCGGTAAAGAATTGCGAAATTTGGGATATGATGTCCAGGTTGAAAACGGTCGGGTGCGGTTTGAAGGTGATCAACGGGATATTTTGACAACCAATTTATGGCTGCGGACCGCGGATCGAATCAAAATCATTATTGATGAATTTGATGCCCGGACATTTGACGAATTGTTTGAACAAACAACCGCCAACGCTTGGGACACTTACCTGCCGATGGATGCTAAATTCCCGGTTGAGGGAAGATCTCACAATTCGAAGCTCCATAGTGTTCCAGATTCCCAAGCAATCGTCAAAAAAGCAATTGTCAGCTCACTGAGCGAAACCTACCATCGCCACACCCGACTTCCTGAAACTGGGGCGCTTTTTCCTTTGGAAGTCGCCATTAATAAGGATCACGTGATGCTGACGCTGGATACCACCGGTTCGAGTTTATTCAAACGGGGTTATCGAATTGAGAAGGGGCCCGCGCCATTAAAGGAAAATATGGCCGCCGCGTTAATCTTATTAACCAGTTGGTATCCGGACATGCCATTTCTTGATCCAATGTGCGGTTCCGGGACGCTTCCAATTGAAGCGGCACTGATCGGGCGTAACATTGCCCCTGGCTTTAATCGTGATTTCATTTGTGAACAGTGGCCGTGGATTAGCAGTACGGTTGCCCAAGAGGTTCGTGATGAGGCCGATGCCAAAGCAGATTATGAAACTGAATTGGACATTGCTGGCAACGATATTGACGGGAGCATGATTGAAATTTCTAAGCGGAATGCTTTGGAGGCCGGGTTGGCAGATGACATTCACTTCAAGCAAGTCGCCGTTGCCGATTTTAAAACCGATAAGATTAATGGTGTGATTATCGGCAACCCACCCTATGGCCAACGGATGAGCGATAAAGAATCCGTTCATAAGCTCTACAAACAAATGGGCCAGACGTTTCGGCCAATGACGAGTTGGTCAAAATACTTTCTCACTTCCGACTTAGAATTCGAACAATACTATGGTCAATCGGCGACGAAGCGGCGAAAATTGTATAACGGTTCGCTAAGAACGGACTATTTCCAGTTTTGGGGTAAAAAGATTCGGGAATCAGCTAATTAAATAAAAAGTTAACCTTAAATTTCAACATTCAGTGATAAAATATGAACTATGTAGGACGTGGAAGGTTGTGATTAAATGGCCCGAAAAGTGGCCGTGATCGGTGGGGGCATTATTGGTGCGACCGCCGCATTTTATTTGAGTTTTTTAGATTCAAATCATCAATTAGCCATCACCTTATTCGACGATGGGACCGGACAGGCGACCAAAGCGGCCTCGGGGATTATTTCCCCCTGGCTTTCCAAACGGCGTAATAAGCGCTGGTACGCTTTGGCAAAGGATGGGGCGGCGTTCTATTCAAAATTGGTTGCTGATGCTCAGTTGGGTTTAGATGCCTACCAGCAAACCGGCACCATCGTCACCAGACGGGCTAAGGATGCCCTAGAGGCGCTCTACCAAGAAGCCCAAATTAAAGTCGCCCATACCCCAGCAATGCAAGCGGTTCAAATGCTTTCTTCTAAAGAGGTTGGCCAGCGCCTACCTTTTCTCACGAACCCGCCGGCGGGTATATTCGTTAAGGGGGGCGCCAAAATTGACGGGGCTGTGTTTATTGACCATTTGTTGTCTCGAGCCCAGCAAAATGGGGTGACGTTGAAGCGCCAACGGGTGACATTTGATGCCCGAGGGGCGATCGAAACCACCGATGGACCAGAATTATTTGAAAACGTCATCGTTGCAACGGGGGCCTGGATGAAAGGCACCCTTGAGCCGCTGAACTATCTTGTAAAAGTTCGACCGCAGAAGGGTCAGTTGATCGACCTAACCGTTTCTGAACACCAACGAGCCGGACTACCGGTGTTGATGCCGGAAAGCTTATCTGACATGATTCCGTTTGATGGTGGCAAATTAGTTGTCGGGGCAACTCACGAAAATGATGGCGGCTTTGATCTTCAAGCAACTTCCGCTGCCGAGGCAACCCTCTTGGGGAATGCTAAGACATTTGCCAAGCGTTTATCCGCAAATCAAATCACTGACGTCAGGGTTGGAACGCGGGCCTACACGGATGATTTCGCGCCGTTTTTTGGCCACTTACCCAATAATCCCAACATTCTTTTGGGTGGTGGGTTAGGATCATCCGGGTTAACAACCGGCCCAATTATTGGGTATCTGTTAGCAAAATCGATTGTTGACCATCAGTTAGGTGATTGGCAGCGGTACACAAAGCCGGTTAGTCAGTATGTTATTTAGCGTGCAGCGCCTGTAACGCGAGAAAGTGGGCTCCGTGGTTTTGGCTATCAGGAATCCACTGATTGACAACCGTGTCGTAGGCTTGCTGCAACGCTAACAGTTGGGTTACCTGCGGTTCAAAATGCTTGGCGTACGATTTTGTCAGACTATCGACCACAATTTTGCTGTCAGTATAGTAAAAAATCAATTCATCTGTAGCCGTTCCCATTTTTTTAAGGGCTAAAAATCCCTGAATTGCGGCGAAAAATTCGGCTTGATGGTTATTCATCGAAGCAATTTTACTTTTTAATTGGGTCTGGCGGCCATCTTTAACAATCAGAATCCCGATGGCCGCGTGACCGGAATGCTGATTAACGGCTGCATCCGTGTAGAGTTTGATCATGGTAAAACACCACTTTCTTTAAGGAGTTTTCTTAATGATAACGCAAAAGCGACATTTCTTTTATCAGCCCAGTCCACTGAGCAGTATTATCTGTTGGAGCTGGACGCTGCTTATTTTCTTTATTGGCGTCATTATTTGGCTTGAGATTACCCATTTTCAGTGGATTACGCTCTTCTTCTTCGTGTTGTTCGCCTTCTTAACTTGGGCTGAAATCCATTTCAGGAGCATTCAAGTCTATAACAATCAACTCGTGGTGAGCCGCATCACCAACCCTCATTGGCTGATTGTTGATATTGATCAGGTTTCCCACGTGACAAGCTCAAAGTATCAACTGGGATTTGTAGCCAATACCAGAATTTACAGCTTTATCTTACCAGCCAATTCAGTGATTGAAATCAGTGAATTGATTTTAAATCATCAATCCCGTTAACCTTAACCTTTATTTAGGAGGACTTTATTAAGATGAAAACCGATGTAGAGATTTCTCAAGAAGCTAAAATGACGTCAATTACCGCGATTGCTGAAAAGCTAGGCATTAAAGATGAGGAGCTGGAACAATACGGTAATTATAAGGCAAAGGTCAATTTTGACCCGAGCGCTCCCCGAACTGATGGTAAATTGATTTTGGTCACTTCAATCAACCCGACCGCTGCAGGTGAAGGTAAAACGACGGTCACAATTGGATTGGGAGACGCCTTTACTGAACTACATAAAAAGGTTGCCCTTGCCCTTCGAGAGCCCTCATTAGGACCTGTCATGGGCATGAAGGGCGGCGCAACCGGTGGCGGATATGCTCAAGTTATCCCGATGGAAGACATCAATCTTCACTTTACCGGCGATTTTCACGCACTCACTGAAGCCCACAACACCCTTTCTGCGCTCATTGATAATCATATCCAGCACGGTAACGAGTTAAATCTGGATCCCAGACAGGTTACTTGGAAACGGGTGATGGATGTCAATGATCGGGAACTGCGGCAAATTGTCGTTGGATTGGGTGGGCGCACTTCCGGTGTTCCTCGTCAGGACGGCTTTGATATTACCGTTGCCAGTGAACTTATGGCCATTCTCTGCTTATCAAACAGTCTATCAGATTTGAAAAACCGAATTAGTCATATATTGATTGGTTATACTTACGATCGCAAACCCGTGTATGTTTCCGACCTTCACGTTCAGGGGGCCTTAACCTTACTTTTAAAGGATGCCATTAAGCCAAATTTGGTTCAAACACTGGAACACACCCCGGCGTTTATCCATGGCGGCCCGTTCGCTAACATTGCCCATGGCTGCAACAGTATTTTGGCCACTAAGGCTGCATTGGCATATGGCGATTATGCAATTACGGAAGCCGGATTTGGCTCCGATCTCGGTGCTGAGAAGTTTATGGATATTGTCACCCCAAGGTTGAAGAAAACCCCAGACTGTGTCGTAGTCGTTGCCACGGTTCGCGCCCTAAAGCTTAATGGTGGGGCTGATAAGCATGACTTAAACACCGAAAATCTGAGTGCTCTCAAAAAAGGAATTGTTAATTTAAAGCGCCATGTTGAGGGTATGCAACAGTATGGAAAACCAGTTATTGTTGCGGTTAATAAATTTGCGACTGATTCCGACGATGAGTTGACATACCTCCTTAATTACGTTCGAAATGATCTAAAAGTTACCGGGGAGATCATCAATAGTTGGGCACAAGGCGGAAAGGGCGGCGTTGAGCTTGCTCGAAAGGTTATCACCGCTTGTGATCAGCCTGCCGATTTCCATGAATTATATAATCACGAGGAATCGACCGTTCTTGAAAAGATGCAAGCAATCGTCACCAGAATATATGGGGGCGACAATATTGAACTTTCCCACAAGGCTCAGCTTGCTTTAAAACGAATCGAAAAAATGGGCTATGGTCATTTACCCGTCTGCATGGCAAAAACGCAGTATTCATTTACTGATAATGCCAAACAGCTGGGAGCGCCGGACAACTTTACAATTCACGTATCGGATCTGCAATTGAAATTAGGGGCTGGTTTTATTGTGGCACTTACTGGTAAAATATTAACAATGCCCGGACTGCCAAGTCATCCTGCAGCTCTTGACATGGACATTGATGAGAACGGTCGAATTACTGGCCTGTTCTAGAAGGAGATTTTGCTTTTGCCAATTATTTATGGTCTGGGAATTTTGTTATTAATTGGCCTTGACCAATTTGTTAAGCACTGGATTGTCGCCAATTTGGCACTTGGGCAGTCAGTTGGCCTCATTCCTGGAATCCTTTCGATTACCCGAATCAATAATACGGGCGCTGCATGGAGCCTGCTTTCCGGCCACCAGACAGTTTTTGTGATCATTGCCTTAATTGCCACAATTCTAATTATTTATTTGTTAGCCAGATACTGGTCGAATGGGTGGTACCGGATCGGGTTGAGCTTACTTTTAGCAGGAACGGCCGGCAACGTGATTGACCGGATCTTTAGTAATCACGTGGTTGATATGTTTCAGTTAGACTTTATCAACTTTCCAATTTTTAACTGCGCGGATGTGTATCTGACCATTGGGATTATCATTATTGCGATCGCCATTGTTCGCGAAAAATAGGGTGGGGACTGAAAAATTTGCCAAAGCAATTTAAAATCACAACTGAAACTGGTCGGCTCGACAAAGTGATCAGCCAACTCGATTCGACGATGAGTCGATCGCAAGCCAAAAAGCTGATTGAAGATGGCGACGTGACGGTCAACGGCGGAACTGAAAAACCTAAGTATGAAGTCAAAGTAGCCGACACCATTTTAATCCACGATGTTCAGCCGAAGCGAATTGACCTTACCCCGGAGAATATTCCACTGGATATCGTTTATGAAGACAATGATGTTATCGTTGTCAACAAACCACAGGGCATGGTTGTTCATCCATCTGCGGGGCACCCGGATCATACATTAGTGAACGCACTGCTCTACCATAGTCCGCTGTCATCAATTAATGGTGAGTATCGACCAGGGATTGTTCATCGAATCGATAAGGATACCTCTGGTTTGCTAATGGTTGCCAAGAACAATCAAGCTCACCAAGAACTTTCAACCCAGCTTAAAGCGCAAAAAAATTTGCGGCAATACGTTGCCCTGGTTCATGGGGTCATCAAGGAAGACTCAGGTGTCATTAACGCCCCAATCGGTCGGTCTCCTCGAGATCGAAAGAAACAGGCAATCGTTGCTGATGGCCGACCGGCGATTACCCATTTTACCGTTGTTGAACGGTTTAAGCACTATACGCTGGTTAATTGTCGGCTTGAAACCGGGCGAACCCACCAAATAAGGGTTCATATGCAGTACATTGGCCATCCGCTGGTTGGTGACCCACTTTATGGGCCGAAGAAAACAATTAAAGGCCACGGCCAATTTCTGCATGCTCAGGAGCTTGGGTTTGAGCATCCCAAAACCCATGAACTCATGATCTTCACGGCACCATTACCGCCAATATTTGAAAAAACATTAACAGCTTTAAGAAGCACTGATTTATCCGAGCCTTGACAACCTGGGTGCGGACAAATACGCTTGAATGGATAACCAATCTCAGACGATACTTATTTAATAAAGATAATATTTAAGGAGAATTTAGCGATGGGCAAGATTATATTAGACAAAATGGCCATGCAACGCGCACTAACCCGAATCACTTACGAGATCGTTGAAAAAAATAAGGGGGTTGAAGACCTTGTTCTGATCGGAATCAAAACCCGCGGGATTTTTTTAGCGAATCGAATTGCTGATCGCCTTCAACAGCTGGAAAACGTCACAATTCCAGTTGGCGAATTAGACATTACGAATTATCGTGATGATATTGAACACGATTCAGTGAGTGATGATGTTAAAATGTCCAGCAATAAAATTGATTTTTCCGTGGAAGGCAAACGGGTCATCTTAGTCGACGACGTCTTATATACCGGGCGGACAGTTCGCGCAGCTTTGTCAGCCGTCATGGATCTTGGTCGACCAAAGAGCATTAATTTGGCAGTGTTAGTCGATCGGGGTCACCGAGAATTACCGATTCGAGCTGATTTTGTTGGGAAAAATATTCCGAGCTCTCAGAAGGAAAAAATCAAGGTTTACGTATCAGAAATTGATGATAAGGATGCCGTTGAACTTATTAAGTAATCCTTGTATCGGTAGTAAGGAGTCAGTATGACGCAAAGATATTTGATACTTGAAGATGGATCGGCTTATCCCGGTAAAGCATTTGGGTCGCTTGCGACAACTACCGGAGAATTGGTGGCTAATTCAACAATGAATGGTTATCAAGAGATTATTTCCAACCAGATCTATCATAACCAAATCATTGTCTTTACCCAAACATCAATTGGGAACACCGGGCTCGCGCAGAATGCGTACGAGTCCGTTTTGCCGACCGCTAAGGGAGTGATCGTTCGTGAATACGAGAACTTGGCGACTGATCATTTTAAACGGATATCATTAGATCGGTACTTAAAACAGCATCGGATCCCGGGAATTTATGATGTTGATACCCGGCAGATTCGTCGTCACCTTCAAGAAAAGGGGAATATGAAGGCTAGTATTGTGGATGTCGCTGATGAACACGCATTTGATCAGCTGCACGCCACGGTCCTTACTAATCAGCAAGTTGCGCAGGTGGCAACTCCGAAACCATATCCTAATCCTGATGAAGGCGCTAACGTCATTGTGGTCGATTTTGGCCTCAAAAGCGGTATTCTTCGCGAATTGTCCAAACGAGATTGCAACGTGACCGTGGTTCCTTGGGATTCCACCAGTGAAACAATTCTTGATTTGGACCCGGATGGGGTTGTCTTATCAACTGGTCCCGGGGCACCATGGAACTTGCCTGAATCCGTATTGTCAATGATTCAGAAAGTTCAGACTCAGGTGCCCTTGTTTGGCATTGGCCTCGGACACGAGCTCTTTGCGTTGGCAAATGGCGCGAAGATCACTGAACTTCGGGTCGAACATCACGGCAGTAATCATCCAATCCGCGAAATTATTACCAACGAAATCTTCTTTTCTGGACAGGAACAGGGGTACGCGGTTGATTCAAAGTCCATTAATCACGCTAAATTATTTATTACTCACGTTGATCTGGTAAATGGAACGGTTCAGGGATTACGTCACCGTGATTTTCCGGCATTTTCAGTGCAATTTTCTCCAGACGGTGCCCCAGGACCAAAGGATAGCGTTGGGCTTTTTGATGACTTCTCGGAATTTATGGCAAGAAGAAGGGATAGCAATGGCGAAAACTATTAAGAAACTTCTCTTATTAGGGGGCGGTCCAACAAATATTGGGCATGAAAATGAGTTGGACGCCGCTGCTTACGAACGATTACAAGCAATTAAAAAGACTGGTGCGCAAGTTATCTATATCGATAATAATCCCTTCTCGTTTGCGAGCGAATCAGTTCAAGCAGCTGATGTCTATGTCCAGGAAGTGACATTTCAAAATGTTGTTAACATTATTGAAAAGGAACATCCGGATGCAATCATGCCAAAAATTGGCGGATTAAACGCCATGCAGGTTGCTTGGCAGCTCGAAGAGAGTGACGTACTGGCAGATAATAATATTGACATGCTTGGGATCCGTCCGGTTGATTTAAAACGGGTTTTAGATAATCAGCGATTACGTGAGTTACTTAATGAAATTAACGAACCGATTATTGCTTCAAAAATTGTTCCTAACGACGATGAGGCGATGGATTTTGTTCGAGACGTTGGGTTCCCCGTGATCGTGAAACCGTTTTCTGCAAGTCATGATACCAGCCGCTTTATTTGTAATAACACTGATGAACTTGAAGATGCTCTCGAAATCAGCTTTGAACGAACCTATATTAAGCACGTCTCTATCGAGCAAAGCATCGTCGGCTACAAAGAGATTGAAATGGTCGGCGTTCGTGACGAAAATGGCAATAAGATTCTCGTCTCCGGCCTTGAAGATATGGACCCAATCGGCATCCATTCAGGCGATTCAATTATTTTCGCGCCCACTCAAACCCTCATCAATCAGGAGTATCAGGCGTTACGGACGGCAACTTTCCAAATTATGGACGCGATTAACATTACCGGAACCTGCCACGTTCAATTTGCGCAGAGCCGAACGGATTCTAACTACTACGTGACCAAGGTGAGTCCGTTCTTCACTCGCAACGCACTTTTAGCGGCCAAAGCCACGGGTTATCCACTCTCATATGTTTCAACGCTTTTGGAAATGGGGGTGTCATTAACCGAAGTTAAATTACCGCAAAAGTATAGTAAATACCTTCCCTTTATGGAACCGACCATGGATCACGTGGTGGTTCGACTCCCGTTGTGGCCGTTTCGCGATATTCCGGATGTTGACCAACACTTAAACACGTTGATGAAGTCGGTTGGTTCGACCATCGGTGTGGGCAGGACGGTTGAAGAGGCGATTATGAAGGCCATGCACAGCTCACAATTTTCGCCGCGAGACATTTTACCAAGCGTTTCCAAAGTCGATGATGATGCGGTTATTAACCAGTTGATTCATCCGCTTGCCAGTCGGGTGCTTATCCTAATGGAAGCATTGCGGCGTGGATTTTCGATCGATGAATTGTCAGAATTAACCAAAATTGACCGATTTTACTTTTACAAAATGAACCAGCTGTTACGAGCACAAGATTATGTCATCAATAATCCATTGTCACCAACCGCCGTAGAAGCGGCTCATGAGTATGGATTTGGTGATGGAATGTTGGCGGAGTTGTGGAACGTCAACATTTCAACAATTGAGCGGATGAACCAAAATTCTAATGTTAAGGTCACTTTTAAAGAAATTGAGCCGAGCGCTGGTGAGTTTCGTGAGGCCACGAATGTTTTTTATAGTAGTTATGAACTAGAAAACGAAAGCGTTCCCTGCAAAGGTAAAACCGCTCTGATTATTGGCCGCGGCGGCAATCAGCTTGGGCCAAACGCGGCCGCGGATTACTATACGGCCCAAATTCTTGAAACAACCCGGCGGGCAGGATATAAAACCATTATCATGAATACGAACCCAAATGCGATTTCATTAGCGCCCGCATTGAGTGACAAACAATACATTGAGCCAATTCAACTAGGGAATATTCTCAACATTGTGAACCTCGAACAGCCGGACATCATATTTCTCCCTGGTAATCGCCATTACCTGTCTAAAAAATTGAAAGAATTTGCTGATCTGAATATCGTGGTGTTACCCCCGGATCAAAAGATTGCCAAATTCCAACAGGGCACTGCGACGACGGCCGTCGATCTCTTTATCGATGGTGATCGGATATTGCCTATTACAACTATCTCGTTTCATACAAAAAGTCGCCGAACTGAGTTGCGGTACATCAATGATTATCAGCAACCAATGAATCGGTGGCAAACCGATGAACGACCGTTGATTAAGATGGCCATATCAAAAATTGATACCGCAAATTGGCAAGGATTAGTTCAGGTGCTTTTTGATCATGATGGCAGTGGAAACTACACGTTTACCGGGATTCGGCCAATTCGGATCACGGAATCCGCGTTCTTAAATAAGACCACGGGGGTTAACTGGATTGATGCTTTGGTTAAGAAATACTTACATGTACTCGACATTGACCAATTATCTTCATTTTATCAACCGGGGATTCATCAACGATATTCAATTATGGAAGCCGTCTTTCCGTTTAAGGAGCTTCAGTCGAATCGAACTGATGGGGCCTCAACGCAAGAAGTTGGGGCAGCATTGTCATTCAAGAAAATTGAAAATCCAATAGAATCATGAAATTGTTACCTACAAATAACGGGTGAGGCCCATCAGAATTCTGATGAGTCCCACCCGTTTGGTATCAATAGGTTACTTTTTGGAATTTGCAGTTAATTGATCAACCAAGTTTTCGTTTGGAGTGATAAACAACGTTTGCTGGCTATCATAAATGACGTACCCTGGCTTAGTTCCGTTTGGCTTTCGGATATTTTTAACCCGGGTGTAATCAACGGGGACCTTAGACGAGTTCCGCGCCTTGGAGAAATAAGCGGCAAGATTGGCCGCTTCAGCGATCGTCTGATCAGATGGGTCAAAGCTACGAATGATGACGTGAGATCCAGGAATGTTCTTAGTATGCAACCAGGTTTCCCGCTTATCAGCAGTATGCATGGTTAACTTTTCGTTTTGAAGGTTATTTTTCCCGACCAAAATTTCTGTGCCGTCAGAGGCAACAAACTTTTCAGGCTTGCTGATTTTTTGCCGCTTATTCTTTTTCTTCTTGTGCTGGTCATGATCCTTCAGGTAGTGGCCTTGCTGTAATTCATACCGAATATCGACAAGGTCTTCGGGCTTGGCCAGTTCAATTTGCGATTGAATATTTTCAAAATAGTCAATCTCTTGCTGGGTGAGATCAATTTGCTCGTTCAAATATTTGACCGCGTTCTTCAACTTCTGATATCGCTTAAAGTATTTCTGTGCATTCTCAGAAGGTGACTGCTGATTTGAAAGGGCAATTGTAATTGGTTGATTTTCGTGATAAAAGTCTGGCAGTTCAATTTTGGTCATGCCCCGTTCAACCTTGTTGAGATAAGTTGTTAAAATCTCGCCCTTAACGCGATATTCGTCTGCGTTGGCGGTTTCGCGCAGATCTCGATTCAACCGCTTCAATTTGGTCCGGTTCTTCTTAAGCTGTTTTTTAACGACCTGGATTAAAATTGCACCCTGTTCGCGAACCCGATCACGTTGGGCCCGGGTGGCATAGTAGGCATCAAGCAATTGGCTTAAAGTTGAATAAAATTGATCTTTCTCTGTATCTGGATATGGAAATGCGGTAAAATTAATCTTGTTATTAGCAACATGGCTGAGTGTCGGCTTTGGGGCGTTAAAATTTTTAAAAAATGTTTTGAAGTTTTTTTCAACATTCCCGTCGCGGTGTAAATAATTTGCCAGTGCCAAAGAGGTGTCTTTACCAAGTCCCTGGACAGTTTTCCGTAGATTTGCTGCCAACATATCGACATTTGGGAAATCGCGCATTAACTGGGCAATATCCCCGAATGTTTCCTTGGTAAACGGATCTTGAAGGTCCTGTTTGGGTGGATTGATGTAAGTTGCCCCTGGCAATAGAAGCCGGTATCGATTAACGTCTGAGCCAACGTGTTTAATCGCGTCGATAATCTTATTATCGGGTGCATTCACTAAGATAATATTACTGTGACGAGCCATAATTTCGACAATCAATAACAGGCTGGTTTGATCACCAAGTTCGTTTCTGCCAGTGAATGACAACCGGAGAACCCGGTCGTTATCCAGTTGATTCACAGCCGTTAAGATGGCCCCGCTCAGGTGTTTTCGCATGATCATCGTAAAGTTGGTCGGAACTGCAGGATTAACATAGGGGATTTCAGTTACTTGAACCCGCGCATACGTTGGGTTGGCCGACAACAGTAATTGATGATTTTTTCCGTGAGCTCTAATGGAAATGATCAACTCATTAGGATACGGCTGATTAATTTTGCTGACCCGCCCGGTTTGAAGTAAACCGGCAAGCTCTTGTTTCATTGAATGGATAAAGGATCCGTCGAATGACATTGTATCACTCACTTTCGTATATATAGCATGTATTAGTATACCGCAATTTGTAAGCCGATGCGACGGTTCACAACGTTATTTGTAAGTCATTATCAAATAGCGTATACTATTTTTTCGGAGGTCATTTCAAGATGAAAGATATTCTTGTCGCTCTAAACGCTGCGTCAAAGAATCACGCGACGCAATTGCTCAAGATTACAAAGCAACAGGGGTTGACGATTTCAGAATGGAAACTATTAACCCAAGTGATCGCTGGTAACGCGACCCAGGAAACGCTGGCGACTGCCACCAAATTGGATATTTCGACGTTATCTCGCCAGCTAAAGCGCTTGGTAACCAAGGAAATGCTGGTCAAGACAGCTGTCGGAAAAGATAAGCGGCAATTAATTTATAAAGTGACGCCAACGGGCAGCGATGCTGATAAGCGAATTGAAGCGCAGATAATGACCCTCCGTGATCAAATATTTAACCATTGGACAGATGAAGAAAAGAACTTACTGAAAATACTGATTAATCGTTTGGAACAGAGTCTTGACAGAATTTAATTGCGAGCAGGTGGAATTAATGAAAATTGCGATTGTAACCGATAGTACAGCCTATTTGACCCAGGCCGAAATTGATAAATATCATATTACTGTGGTACCGATACCGGTCATTATTGACGGCCGCTCGTACCAAGAAGGCGTTGACCTCACAACAACCGACTTCTACGAAAAGCTTAAGAATTCAAAGTCCTTTCCAAGCACGTCGCAGGTGCCAATGGGTGAAATGACGAATTTGTATAATTCATTAGCTGATAAGGGTTACGATGCAGTGATCAGTATCCATCTGGCAAGTACAATTTCCGGATTTTACCAGTCAATTGAAAATTTAGCGCCCCAGATTACTAAAATTAAGGTCATCCCATATGACTCGAAGATCACCGTTAAGTTAATGGGGTATTTGGCTATTCAGGCCAGCAAAATGGCCACCCTTGGCCGGGATCCTGAAACCATTATTCGGTATTTGGATGGATTACGGGCAACCATTGACGAACTATTCGTTGTCGATGATTTACAAAATCTCGTCCGTGGCGGGCGGTTATCGAATGCCTCAGCGTTTATCGGTGGGATTTTAAAAATTAAACCGTTATTAACATTTGATGATAAAAGTAATGAAATTGTTGCGTTTGAAAAGGTTCGATCCCGTAAGAAAGCTTTAAAACGGGTGGAAGAACTATTTGCCAATGCTCAGCAAAAGGCGAATTATCCACTGCGAGCATTAGTGATCAATGGAAACGATCCCAAAGCTGGTGAGGAGTGGACTGATAAAATTCATCAGCAATATCCGAACATGCCAATTGAACAAAGCTACTTTGGCCCAGTCGTTGGCACCCATTTGGGCGATAAGGCTTTGGCACTGGCCTGGCTTCGGGATTTTGAGCAGGATCAGCTTTAATCGCAATCATCTTAAATCCTAACATTTATAGATACAATCACTGAATTGTTCGCAAATTTCGAACAAAGTGATTGTTTTTTTTATTGTATGTGATACACTTTAATAGTCGTAAAAAATTTGGGGTAGGATGTAACGCGTAAAGTGTCGAAGGGACGGAATGTGACCTTCGAACGAAAAGCCATCAGGTCGACTTTCTGGTAGCTTGCGGTGTTGCTTTCGCATTCGCCATTTTATTTAGTAGGTTTTCTAAATATTGGTGAGCTCCTTTCTAGGAGATGTCATTATTATGAAGTCAGTTTCGTTAGGTTCATTAGGTTTTTTCAAGTTGCGGACCATTGATATTGCTGTGTTGGGGATTTTGATGGCGTTGGAACTCATCATTAATCGTTTTATGGTGACCACTCAATTTATCCAGATTAGTTTTGGGTTTGTCATTGTCGCGATTGCTAGTTATCTCTACGGCCCAGTCTGGTCGTCGATTATTGCTGCCATCACCGACATTTTAGGCACGTTGATCTCTGGAAGTGTTTATTTTCCAGGATTTACCCTTTCAGCAATTTTGGGAGCCTTTATTTACGGTTTATTTTTCTTTAACCATAAGGTAACTGGACAACGGATCTTTTTAGCTCAGTTGATCATTACATTATTTGTAGACGTTATCTTGAATACGCTGTGGCTGACAGTAATGTACAAAACACCATTTTTTGGTATTTTACCAGCTCGAATTTTAAAAGAAGTGATCGTCACGCCAATTCAGATGTTGATCATTTACTTAGCTTTTCGTTTAGATGCCAAGCAGTTTGCTTCAATCAAAAATCGACTATCACTTTAATAATGGGGCGCGCCGTTCTCGGCGGGTCTTTTTGGTAAACTATCAAAGGAGTTACTGATCATGTATACAATCCGAATTAAAAATATGGCTTTCCATAGTCATATCGGCGTTCTACCGGAAGAAAAGAAAGTTGGCCAAACTGTTCAGATTGATCTCGACGTTGTGGTGAACGCGGTCCCGAAAGAGGATGCGTTAAGCAGTACCGTGAGTTATGGGAACTTTTACCCAGTAATTAAAGAGATTATTGATCAGTCACGAGCTGATCTAATTGAAACCCTTGCCCAGCAAGTTATTTTAGCCATTAAAAATATTGATGATCGCATCCAAACCGTGACTGTTCGGGTTCGTAAATTGAACTTACCGGTCGACGGGGTGTTTGATCACGTTGAAATCGAGATGAAACAATAGATATGGAAAACAATGTAATTCTAAGTTTAGGCAGCAATATTGGTAATCGGGAGTTTTATCTTAATCAGGCAATTTCCCAAATTGGTCAGGATACCCATATTCTTGTGAACCAACAGTCCGATTTTTATGAGACGTCGCCCGTTGGAAATGTGAAGCAGCGGCAATTTATTAATTTGGCGCTGAATATCGCGACGACTTACACGCCAGAAAAACTGTTGACGAGAGTTCATCAGATTGAAGCAAGTTTGAATAGAACCCGAGATATCCACTGGGGACCGCGAACCCTTGATATTGACATTGTTTTCTGGAATGATCAACAGATTAAAACAACCGATCTGACGGTTCCTCATCCAGAAGCGTTTAACCGCTTGTTTGTACTAGCGCCAACTCTTGAAGTGATCGACGCAAACTTCCCACTTTACAAGCAAATCAAGGCCGCTGTTGATGGATGGTCGGCTAAGGATCAGCAAGTAAATCTCATTCGCAGAGAGGATCAATCAGAAACGGTCATTCAAAGTTCGGTTCGTCATCTTCTGAGTGCCATTGGGGACGATCCTGATCGCCCGGGATTGGTGGAGACGCCTGACCGGGTTTTTCGGATGTACCACGAAATCTTTTCGTCTCAAGGGATTGAAAACTTTCAAGACTATAAACTTTTTAAAACTGATGAGACCAACGATGCAAAAATGATTATGATGAAAAATATTCCTTTTTATTCAATGTGCGAACATCATATGATGCCGTTTTGGGGGAAGGTTCACATTGCTTATATTCCCGACCATGGCACAATTATCGGTTTGAGCAAATTGCCGCGGCTAGTCGATTTTGTATCTCACAAACTTGGCCTTCAAGAAAAAGTCACCGATGATTTGGTGATTCAATTAAATCGGATTTTGGCGCCGAAAGGGGTTGCAGTCATTGTTGATGCCCGGCATATGTGCGTCGAAATGCGCGGCGTTAAAAAAACGGATTCTTCCACCCGCACAATTCGTTTCACAGGTGTTTTTGATAAGCAGCCGGAACTGCGGACAGAATTTCTTAACTCGATAGGTGACGTGAATGGCAAAACAATCTAACTTGGCCAAGCAAGCATCTTTACCTGATTTTATGTATGATGTGGGGGATCGGATTGGCTTATTAAAACGGGTATTAAAGACGTTAGGGAACCCGGATAAACGTTTCAAGATCATTCATATTTGTGGTACGAATGGTAAGGGTTCAACGGCAACGATGATTGCGGCAATCCTTCACCAACTAAATTATCAAGTTGGGGCGTTTACAAGTCCGTTTATTGGGACGATGTACAATGGCATTCAGCGAAATTTTGCTGATATTTCAAAATCAGAATTTAACGACGAAATGCGCCAGATTCGCCAAGTAATGGCTCGCCCGGCTTTCAGAAACGAAACCTTGTCTGAATTTGAAGCCCAATTCATTGTGGCCATGCTTTTCTTTGCCGATCATCCGGTGGATTATGTGGTGTTAGAGTGCGGACTCGGCGGTGAATTGGATGCAACAAACGCTGTCAGTGACACGATGTATTCAGTTTTTACGGAAATCGGGTTGGATCATCTTGGCATTCTCGGAGATACCGTGACTGAAATTGCAACGACAAAATCAAAGATTATTCGTCCCGGAAATACGACAATTACCGCCTCACATCAACGATCAGAAGTATTTCAAATTCTCAAGTCACAAGCCGCAACAAAACAAGCAACGTTTATTTCAGCTGATACGGTCCAGCTAACGGCAACCCAAGGAGTCGATTTAAAACGCGTTATCAATTTTCAAAGCACAATCAAGGGTCGAATTCAGGGCCAGTTTATGTTTGGCCTTCCTGGCACTTATCAATTACAAAACTTGCAAACCGTTTTGACATGGCTTAACGACTTTGTTGCAAAAGTAAAGCTCCCACGCCAACACCTCGATGAGACTCTGACTGCAGCTTTGAGCGACTTAGTTGTTCCGGGAAGATTTGAACGGATATCAACACGCCCAACAATTTTCTTAGACGGGGGGCATAATCCCGATGGGGTAAAGGCGTTTGTGACAAGCGTAAACGAATTATATCGGAGTCGTCCCAAAATCATTATTAACGGTTTTCTCAAAGATAAGGAATATCAATCAGCGGTCAAATCATTACTGACCTTAAAAAACACTTCTTTTATAGTGACAGAGCCACAGAATCAAAAGCGTGAACTAGACGCCGTGAAGCTATCGCAGGTCTACCAACAGCTGACAGATAAACCCGTTCAAACATTTGAAAGCCCAATTGATGCATTGAAAGAAGCAATCTACCGAACCCACGAATTCAATGATGAGCCAATTATTTTTGTGATTGGATCATTTTATCTTTTGAATCCAATTAGAAGTTATATCCTCACCAAAGGAGTCGATTTCCATGAAAATTAGTCAGCTTCAACCCCAAAAGGCAACAATTAAAAGCCAAATTAAAATTGGCTTCACCACAACTTTCGACGAGGCTGAAAAGTTGCGTAATCTGGTTGGGTCAAATTACTTGTCAATTGCAAGTTCCCTGAATAACACGACTTTGCTACTCACACGAGATCAACTCAACCAATTAATTAAAAAGTGGCCTTCGATGTTTGATGACGCACAAAGTATTCATACCCTCAAACAAATCGAAACCCAGTCTCAACTTCATTTTCGGGGCCAGGAGTTTGATTTTGACATCACCGATAAGCCTTTGATTTACTCGATCTTAAATTTAACCCCGGACTCATTTTATGATGGTGGGCGAAACGACTCGGTCGATGGTGTTTTGAAGCGAATTGAGACCGAAATGTCACTTGGGGCATCTATCTTTGAAGTCGGAGGCAAGTCCTCCAAGCCTCATTTTGATGACATTCCCCCAAAAGAAGAGTGGGCAAGGATTGAGCCGTTTTTAACCGCAATCCATCACCAATTTCCTAAAATTGTTTTAGCAATTGATTCTAATACGCCCGAAGTCATCGAACTCGCTTTGGATAACGGGATTCAAATTATTAATGATATCGACGGCTTTAATTCAAAGCGGAAGTTGGATTTAGTTGCTAAATACAAACCCTCTGTGGTCACGATGTTTAACGGCCGAAACTTTGACGAGGAGCCCGACACGCTTATTCGAACAATGACCAGTTTCTTTACTAATACAATAAGCAATTTGACAGGGACTGGCATTGAAAAAGAACAAATTGTTCTGGATCCTGGAGTTGGATTCTCTGATCATAATACTTTGGCGTTTGACTTGATGAAAATGCGATTCACCAAACTTATGAGTCAGTTTGACTTGCCGATTATGATTGCGCTTTCTCGCAAAAGTTTTGCTAAGCGATTATTCAATTTACAAACGGCTGACGAACGGCTGATTCCAACGTTGTTGTTTGAGTCGTTCATGACCGTTTTAGGCGGCCGAATTATTCGGACTCACGATGTTCGGGAAACCAGCCAGCTCATTCAAACATTTAATCTTCTTAAGTCAGAATTACTTAGCTAGTCTCGTTTGAGAGGAGAAATTTAATGAGTGATACATTAACGACAACATTAAGGGCAGATCTTCAACAATTGTTGAAACGCCAATATCCTGGGATCACCACAAGCAAAATTCAGGAGATTTCCAAACTGCTTAGTGCGTATCCCACGGGCTTACGTGATCGATCATCAGCGGTTCATCTTTCGGCAAGTGCGTTTGTTCCAGTGGGGAATACCGTGTTATTCATTCGTCACCCATACCTCAAAACAGTTCTTCTGCCTGCCGGCCATGTTGAACCTAACGAGTTACCGTTACAAACTGCAATTCGCGAGTTTCACGAAGAAACCGGGTACCAGGTTAACCCCCAAAGTCAGCAGTTGATTGACGCAAACGTCATTGAAATTCCTGCCAATCCACTGAGAAATGAAGGGGCCCATCGTCATATTGACTTGCGATTTTTATTTCGTCGAAAGTCACAAGCGCCTTCAGATGCTGAACTGCCGGTATTTCAGTTGTCGGAAAAAGACGCGCCATCAGAATTTCAATCATATTATCAATTGATACCCATGAGTTAGTTAGAGGAGGCGGAACGGAATGGCATCCTTTGACGTTTTTAACGAACATACCAATCAATTTCCAGTCGTGATTGATTTGCCCCATAGTGGTACCGTAATTACACCAACCATGAAGAAGACTCTAGATTCTGAAGCGATATTGGCCAACACGGATTGGTTCCTCCGTGAACTGTATGGCTTTCTGCCAAAATTAGGTTTTACCGTGATTCAAAATAATATGAATCGTTATCTTGTCGACCCAAATCGCGATTCAGATGGCTCATTAACTGGGAATTACTATCACTTGGTATATACAACTAATACGTTCGGTCATCAGCTCTATTCAGTTCCATTAACACCTGATCAAATTAAAAAGCGGGTTGATCAATTTTATCGACCATATCATCAACGGCTTACCAACTTGCTTACTGAAAAACGCCAAGTATTTGGTCACGTTTTCTTGATTGACTTGCATAGCTTTGCTGAGTATACAAAGCAGACCTCTGCTGCCACTGCAGACATTGTTCTGGGCAATGATTTTGGCAGGACGTCACCATTTGGTATATACAATTACTTTTCGAACGTCTACGAGGAGCAAGGGTATCAAGTCTCCAATAATTTTCCGTTTCGCGGCGGCTACATTACCCGTCATTATGGTACGATGGATCATATAAGCGCCCTTCAAATTGAGCTTCGCTACTGTGACTACATCGAAGATCGCTTTTTTGACGAGGAGGTCGTGACTGACTGGAATTCTCATCAATTTTTACCAGCCCAGCAAATTGCTCGGCGTGTATTTACTGGGTTTGCTCAGGCTTTGAAAACTGAAAGTTTACTTATTGAGTGAGATGGAGGTACCTAAATGACACAGAATTCGAAAATTACGATTCGCGAAATGGTTCCTGAAGATTACCCAGCGGTTTATGAATTATGGCAGAATAATCCAGCCGTTCACGTGAACGATTTTGATGATAGTTTTGCGGAGATCAATCGACTCCTTAAATTCAATCCGGGATTTTGTTTCGTTGCTGATAACAATCAACAAATCGTTGGAAATATTTTAGCGGCAACTGATGGCCGCCAGGGTTCAATTTATCATTTAGCTGTGTCTCAAATCGATGATAATCGTGATATCGCGACTAGGCTTGTTAATTTAGTGATTGCCAAACTTCAAGAAGTTGGAATTCATCGCGTGGTCATTAATATCATGCAGGATGATAGCCGACGAGCGTTTTGGCAAAGCCAGCGTTTTTCTGAACGACTTGGTCTTAAACAATATAGTCGGATTTTTTAAATTAGCCGTTTTGATTAATTGTTTCAGGAGGGGATCCGGAATAATCGACGGGTTCTTTTATTTTGTATTCTACTTTACATAATATATATTATACGAAGTAAGTGGCCAAGCAAAAAGAAGCGTCAATACCAGTTGGTAGAATTAACTGCTAATTAATCACGTTTCTTTGATGATCAAATTTAAAAACCTTTTTAAAGTTTTGGTTTGTTAGTTTCTAAGAAACTGTTTGAGATCTCTAAAAGCGG
>NZ_AZFZ01000054.1 GCF_001435895.1 Lentilactobacillus parafarraginis DSM 18390 = JCM 14109
TAATGTGTCAACTTGACAGGGTACAGTACCGGGGCTTCAAAAATCATTTGGAAAGTTTCAAGCCTTAAAGGATGTGAATCTGCAGCTGCATCGGGGGGAAGTGCTTGGTTTTATTGGACCGAATGGCGCCGGTAAATCGACGACAATTCGGGTGATTTTGGGGCTGATTAAAGCGTCAGGCGGATCGGCAACCGTGTTTGGCAAGGATGCCTGGAAGCAGTCGGTCGCGATTCATCAAAACCTCGCCTATGTTCCGGGGGATGTCTATCTATGGCCAAACTTGACGGGTGGTCAGACGATTGATTTACTGCTGCACATGTCCGGAAAGAAGCGGACGGCAACTACCGAAGCGTTGATTCAAGAATTTAAGCTTGATACCAGCAAGAAGAACCGAACCTATTCAAAGGGAAATCGCCAGAAAGTCGCCTTGATTGCGGCCCTTTCAACCGATGTTGATCTCTATGTATTTGACGAGCCAACTTCCGGGTTGGATCCGTTGAACGAAGTGATTTTTCAACAGCACGTCGCTGAATTGAAACGCCGGGGCAAGAGCGTCCTCTTATCAAGTCATATCCTGTCAGAGGTTGAGAAGATGGGCGACACCATCGCCATTATTCGTGAGGGCAAGGTGATCGAGACCGGGTCCTTGGCATCCATGCAGCATCTGACACGAAACACGGTGGCCGTTCAAACACAACAACCATTAAGTGATTTAGATGGGGCTACCGGCGTCTATCAGCTGCAGTTTAGCAACGACGATCAGACCAGCGCCACTTTCAGCGTCGATTCCGATAAGGTTGGCGCGATTATGACCCTCCTTGCCAGCAAACAGATCGTGACGCTCAAGACGACGCCACCAACACTGGAAGACCTGTTCCTGCGGTATTACGCGGCTGACGAAGCGCAAAAAGTAGGTGAGTAACATGGCTCAATTCACACAGACAGTTGCATTACTGAAAGCAGATTTAAAGCGGGATTGGCTAAAAATTGGCATCTGGCTGGTGGTTCTAGCCGGACTGTTTGTTGCGGTGGCTGCTAAGTTCGAGGGCATCTATGGCACGCCCAAGCAAATCTCAACGATTGCGACAACCCTCAAGGGACAGGCAATGGTCTCCCTATTCGGCCCGCTAACCACCCACAGTTTGAACACCGCGATTATTTTTGCTTCTGAGATGATGGTCTTTTGGGGCATTTTCATGGTCATCTTCAACTACTCGCTGGCCGTTGGGGCTTCCCGGGGTCAAGAGGAGTCAGGCTTAACTGAAATGGTTCTTGGCGGTCATCCAGTTGGGCGCTTGGCACCGATTACCGCGGCAGCACTGGAGTTGGTGGTCGCTGACGGTTTATTCGCGGTGATTACCGGCGCTGGAATGATGGCGGCAAACATGCCCGGCAGTGATATGAACGGCAACTGGCTGTTCGCCGTCACTCTGGGGGCGGTTGGGCTCAGTTTTGGGCTGATTGCGTTGATCTTTTCCCAACTGGTTGCTGACAGCCATAACGTGGCGATTTACAACTACGCGTTCTTCGGGATTACCTATCTGATCCGGATGATGACCGACGTGTCAAATCCGGACTACACTTGGCTGTTACCGTTTGGCTGGATTGAAAAGGCAGAGATTTATACCCAAAATAACTGGCTGCCGGTTGGCCTATTACTCTTCTTGGAGGTCGTCGCCTTCGCTCTGGCCGTTGTTCTCAATGAAAATCGGGATATTGACGCCGGCATCATCCAAGTTCGCGGTGGCAGTCGGCAGAGTCGATTTCTTCGGGGACCGGCCAGCCTGCTGTTCTGGAATCAAAAGGCGATCAGTGGTTTTTGGATTATTGGTATGGCGGTCCTTGGCAGCAGTTACGGGTCGGTATTTAACAGTATCAGCAAAATCGTGAATGAATCACCGGTTGTCCAGCAGGTTTTGGGTCAGGCCGGCATGCGAAAAATCTCGGAGACCCAACTATTATCGTTTGTGGGGATCTTGGGCGTTATTTTCGGTGTTCTGGCAATTGTAGCCGGGGCGATGGTCATCAATCATTTGTACACTGAGGAACGCCGCGGGTATCTACAGCTGATTAACACCAAACCGCATAGCCGCAATTATCTACTGGCGACCTACGTAATTTATGGGTTGATTTTGGCAATCGTCATTGGCTTTGTTGCCCTGATGGCCGCAATGGGTGCTGGAAATGCGGTCCTGAAGCATCCGTTGGCGTTTAAATACTTCTGGCGAACGTTTATCGCGATGCTACCGCCGATGGGATTGTTTATTGGGATCCTCATTGCGCTAATTGGCATTGTGCCGAAATGGCGGTCGCTGGCCTGGGTTCTGTTGGGGGCGGCGTTCGTGATTTCTTACTTCGGGCGATTAATTGATTTACCGAAGTGGGCATTAAAGATTTCGCCGTTTTACTGGTTCCAAAAAGTGCCGGTTGCCCATATTGACGCGGCACCGGTTCTATGGATGGTCGGCATTGCGGTAATTCTGATCGTGATTGGATTCATCGGCTACAACTTTCGAGATTACGAAAACTAATGGTAAATTTGAAAATAAAGAGGGATGACAATGGCAAAGCGACTTCCACGTGATCCGAAAAAGGAACGGGCGATTCTGGATGCGGCTGTTAAAGCGTTTGGTACCCATGGCTTTCGGGCCAGTACCGACGAAATTGCGGCGGCAGCCGGTGTGTCGAAGGGGTCCGTATTCAGATACTTTGATAATAAGAAAAAGTTGTACGCCGCCACGGTCCGCCACGCGATGGACTCGCTGGTGGCAGTTGTTGACCTGAGCGTCTGGACGGAATCGGATGATCTCATCAGCATGATCATTCGGGCAACAAAATATAAGACAGAGCTGTCCCACCGTTATCCCAACGAATTTGCGCTACTTACCCGGGTGTACGCCCACGATCCGATGGTGCCGCCAAAGTTGCGTGACGAGGTGTTTGCGGTGTTCAATTGAATGGGCCAATCAGGTCGTTAATATGGTCGTCAATTCGGTTGTGGAACGGCTTGAATTACGTCCGGAACTGGACGTTGAAGCCGTGAAACGGTTTTTGGCCATGGCCATTCAGGCGATGTCCGCTAAAATCCAGATCTATTTTAATCAGCACCCCGATCTCAACAAGATTGAGGATATGGGACCGATTATTGATGAGGTCAAGGTCTATATGGACATGGTGGAGCACGGAATTGTGGCGTGAGAAGAATCGCCTGCTCAGGGTTCCCTGGTTCAACAATATTAGATTAAAAATATAGTGGTTGAGACAATTTGAGCTTTTGTTTCAACCACTTTTGAATATCAGGCGGTCTCAAGTCAACCTGCGATATACTTGGAGGTGGATAGATAGGAGGGGGTTGTGATATGTTTCCCTACTTAGGATTAAAGGCCAGCACCGACCAACGTCAAATTGACGAGCGATTACAGTATCATCCCCAAGTCTTCGAGTTCTTCACGACTGCCGATGACGTGACACCCGCCGGATTGGCCCATTTGCGAAAGATGATTCAGTATGTTCAAGCGACCGGAATTGAAAAAATTGTGATTCATCATCCGATGAAATTTGGGGCCACCCACAACGAAGTGTCGGTGAACCCGGAAAATCATCCCGAACAGTACGCTTTCATGATGCAGAGCTCGCAGGACCTGATTGATTTGGCCATTAGCACGGACACCCAGCTGTTGATCCACGGGGCGTACAATTCCCCGGTTACGGCAATCCTGGCCGATTATCCGTCGATTGCGGCCGCTCGGGACGCGGTATTCAAGCGCCTGGATCATTTTCGCGATTTGGGCGGTGACCACGTGATGTTTGAAAACTCGATTTCGCCACTTTTTAATTACGGCGATGAGGCGATTGAAGATCGCATTATTGACCATCGTTATCGTTTGTGCTTTGATACCAGCCACGCCTTTATTGTGCTGCACGGCGATAATACTGGGCTGCAGCGCAGTATGGCCCAGTTGAAAAGCCAGGTTGTTCACTATCACTTTGTCGATTCGATGGGTCAATTTCATGACAGTCTCCAACTGGGGACCGGGGCGATTGACTGGGCACCGTTAAAGTCGCTGTGCAATCAGGCCGCCAGCAATATTTTTGAAATTAATTTGAAGAACCAATTCGATAGTCGGGAGATACGGGCCAGTTATCAATATTTGAAGCAGTCCTGGCATCTTGGGTAACGCGAAAAGACCACTCAAAAAAGCCAGCTCCGATTAGGGGGCTGGCTTATAGTATGTGGAAATTTATGGCATCACGAGGTCATAGTGGTTACCAACGATCGCTGTTCCGCGGTCATGGACAACCCCTTCGCCAAGTGGCGTCTGGACATGAGTGCCAAATGCAACGTTTGATGGTGCCGCAACGATCAGATAGCCGTCAGCATCATACCCACCATGATTGGTGGTCCCGTCTGCGAATGCTGCGCCGGTATAGTACGTCCACTTTTTACCGTTTTGGTAAATCACGCCTTGAGATTGGAATTGGGCTGGCGTTGTGGTTGCACTGCTGGTTGCGTTGGCAGTCGATTGATTGTCTGAAGAACTGGTCTTTTTGACATCTGCGTGCGCGGTGAAAGCTGCTTTCTTTTCAGATTTAACAGCGGTTTGCTTGGAATTGGCTTTCTTGCTGGATGCTTGCACATCGAGCTTTTGGCCAACAATGATCAGGTTCTGGTTTGCCAAATGGTTTCGTTTGGCAATCCCCTTGATTGAATCATGATGCTTGGATGCAATTTTAGCAACGGTGTCACCGGACTTGACGGTGTAACTGTCGGCGTTGGCAACGATACCGCTAAAACTGGCGAAGCCGGCGAGCAGGGAAAGAGTGAAGAGCGTTTTCTTGAATTGGATAATGTTTACCACCTTTGGAATAGATTGTGCCGAATCTGAGACGTGAACGTCTGGATATCGGTCACGTTAACGACAACATGACGGGTAACAAAAGCTGATTAATTATCAAATAATTAATCACGCGCCATATCATATCAAATCTCGTCAGATCGTCAATGCTTACTTAAAATAAGACAAAAGTGTGACAATCGCATTCCGTGGTGGGTTTGGAATTGGCTGATTTATTACAGTTATGTTAAAGAATCGAAATTGAGTTCCCAAAATAGTGGTATAGATCACTTGGAAATTGGGTAAACAGGGGCACTTTCTCCCTTTAAATGATTGTTTAAAGGGAGAAAGTGGTGATTACCTGAAGGATCACTTGAAGTTGGTCGTGACTTTTAGATCGGCAGCCGTCGGTTCAATCCATTCGAATTGACGGGACAGGACGATTGGCTTGTTCCTAACGGTCGTGGTTGCTTGAATATGGTAACGGCCAGGAATCAGGGGGCCAAACGTCCGCACGGTGTGCTTGCGAAGATTTTGCGCGGCGAGCTTGCCGTTAATCGTGATTTGCGTATGAGAACGGTTGGATTCGATCGTCGGAAAGATCGGTTTAACTTCCAGCAGGAATTTTTCAAATAGAAAGAAATGGTGACCGGTATCAACAAAGTCCATGTCATTATTGACAACGCCAGTGGTTGACATGCGGCGCTTGAGCTTTTTGATCTGATTTGGGTTGCCGCGATAATAGTTAATGAGCGGTTGAACATTGTGGGCGTTAATCTTGAAGTCGGGATCATCAGTGCGGATGAGGGCGGCAACTTGTTTCGGGTGATTTTTCTGGATGGCGGTAACAAATCGTTGCGTGGTGGTTTCACGACTATAATAGTGATCAAGGTAGATGTAGCTGCCAATTAAGATGACAAGAATGAGCGTAAAAATGGCGATAAGCCACTTTTGGGTGGGCGTTGTGCGTTGCGTTTGGTTTTTCAAGGTTGGACTTTCTTTCTTTGTCAATGATGTGAGTGATTATTCTGCTAATCACCATTATAATATAGATGTTGTCATAATTAATGGAAGTTTTAAATATAGGTGATTAAATGGTAAAGCAAGGACGGTTTGCCAAGTCAAGCAAGCTGCGACAAATTAAGGAGATCCAAAGGGCCCACCGGAAACAAGCCGACCGGGTGATTTCAGAAACTCAGTTTAACGATTTTCTGCTTGTCCGCTACGGCCTCGTGCTAAAGGCGAAAATGGTGGGAACTGACAAGGAAACCATCCAACGGTTTCTCATCGAATGGGTTGATAACGCGCCCAAGGATGCTAATTGGTCGATTAAGAACTTGGCAACTGATACACTTAAGAAGATTAATGGGCGGGTGCCGTATCAATTTTACCGGGCGCTCGTCCGTAACTGGTCGAAATTTCAGCACTTTTTGAAGCGGGAAGTTCCCGCTGTGCCGTTGAAGAATCGGATCTTAATAACCGATCAGCTGACCGCGGATGAATTTGAACAAATTGTTGCCCGCCAGTTGGCTGCCAATACGTTGTTGCTGACGCTGGGGGGCAATCCGCAGCTGATGAGTCAGATTAATTTAACCCAAGTTACCAGCTTAGCTGACAATTTTATGGGCGATTCGGGAATCGATTGGGATAAGGTTCAGACGGCGTTTAAGCCACTGCCGTTTGATGTCAGTACCGCACCCGACACGCCAACCAAGAATTGGCTGACACAATTAATGGAGTCGGAAGCTTAAACGCTAGGAGGGGAGACCGTGGAAATCGAACATGCATTGACCTGCGTTAATTTGGTGCCGTTTTTTAAATCGCTGCCGATTGACGAAAAAACCGAGGTTGCAAAGTTAGTTGTCCAACACCAATATCGAAAGGGAACGATTATCTATCTCGCCGGTGATCGTGTCGGCCACTTCATGATTTTAGAACATGGCCAAATTAAGCTGTCGCAGATTGCTGAAAACGGTAAGGAGCAGCTGCTGAAAGTGATGCAGCCGGGCGATTTTGATGGCGAAGCAGCGTTGTTCAATAATGATCAGCGAAACGTCACGGCGACCGCCCTGGTGGATTCAAATGTCTGCCAAATCGATCAGGATAGTTTCCAGACGCTGTTAACGCACAGTCCAAATCTGGCGGTGAACTTGTTAACGGCGATGAGCCATCAGATTAATGACTTGCAGGAAGAAAAGACCGTGTCATCAACGTCGGATGTGGCTGGCCAGTTGGCAAAGTATTTATTGGAAACCAGCGCGTCACTAAATGCTAAGAAGTTTAAGCTGCCACTGAAAAAGAAGGATATTGCGACATACATCGGCACAACGCCGGAAACGCTCAGCCGAACGTTCAAGCAAATGACGGCGGATGGCCTCATTAAGATGAAGGCGTCGGAGGTTGAGCTGGTGGATGAGGATGAATTGGAAATGCTGGTGTAATGTGCAACAACCTACCTAATCCTAAAATTGATGCGACAAAAACAAACCGCCTACCCGACGTTCATCCGTCAGGTAGGCGGTTCTTCATTTCATTAACGATTATTCAAAAGCTTACTTCGTCAGCGCATCCCAATTCTCATGCTTCAACGACATCTGCCAGTAGCCCAGTTCGTAGGCGCTGCTCTTAATAAACACGTCGGTCATTTGTTGGCGTTCAGCGTCATCGACCTGACTGGCAGCGAGGTTGGTCAGCTGGATCATTTGGTTGACACTGTCGGTGTAACCGTCGCTGTCGTACGTTTCGATCCACTGCTGGTAAAGAGAAACTGGTGAACCCTGGGAAATAACAGCTTTGCCAATTTCGTTGTACAGCCAGTAACATGGCAATAGCGCCGAAATTGCGCGCTGCGGGGTGCCCCGGTAAAGGGCCGCATACATATGGTTGACGTAGTTATAGGCAGTTGGGGCAATTGGGGTGAGGGCAATTTCTTCCTTGGTGATGTTGAGCTGGGTAAAGAACCCCTTGCGAACGGCAATTTCGCCATTTTTCAGGCCCTCAGCCCCCTTTCTGAGGAAATCGATTGCGGTCGGATCGTCCAGCTGATCGGCAATTAAGTCGTGGAGTTTGCCGAATTCACTGAGATAGTAACGATCTTGGAGAAGGTAGTAACGAAATGTGGACATTGGCAGCTCACCGGCTGTCAGTTGTTTGATGAACGGATGATTGACGCTTTGGAGCCAGAGTGGCTGGGCAAGCTCGTGCATTTGATCCGTAAAAGTCGTTAAAGTTTTCAAAATATTCCTCCTAAATGAAAGTTCCAGTGGTTAGCCTTTAGCGGGCGTTTCCTGACGCCATAGCCCGTCAAATTGAAGGGTGATGAGTTTCACCATCACGCCGTCAAAGAGCAGGGCCGAAATGATCCGGGTGATGAATAATCCCAGAAGTATTAATAAGCCGAAGTGGTTGTAACCAGACGCGAAGTAATCCCAGATGAAGCTGACAACGGCCGCGCCGATTGCCCCCAGAAGTACGCTGTTCCACGAAAATGCTTGGTATTTCTTGGTTTTCGGGAAAAATCCGAATTCATTTCCGGCTCCCTGAGCAATCCCGTAGGCCAGGGTAAACGCGCCCCATTGAGAACCCAGAAACATTTCAACAATGGCCGCTAGCGTTTCGCCGATGGTTCCTGAACCGATTGCGGGGACAAAGTACATGCTCAGTGGGGCGGCGATGAACCAGAGACCAGCAAAGAAATTGTCAACGTAGGGGCTCAATCCGGTTGGGGCAACGGCCACCCGGACAACGTTATACAGCGAATTGACGCCGTACTGATAAATGACGCCGCAGACAATGCCAATTAAGGTGATGAGGATGATCTGTTGAATGTGCCAATGTGAAGAACGGGTCATAACAGATCACCCCCATCGGTTCCCAGTGCGTGGCGTTCCCAGTCGGCCCAGGTTAACTGCTTGTAGGCCGCATCCCAGAAGTACCATTCGAGAAGCACGCTGCGAAGGAACTGCTGTTTAATGACTTCCAGATGTTCAGCGTTGGTGTTGGCAGCTTCACGATCGATGACCTGCAGAAAACGGTTGGAAATGCCGCTTTCGCCTGCTAAATGGGGATCCTGAACGGCAGTTACCCAAGAGTAGAAGGCGTTGTCGGGCTGCACTTTTCCGGTGGCCGCCAGGTATTTTCCCAGCTCAATGTACAGCCAGTTACCCGCCTCAAAGGGTGCCAGCAGATCCAAAAGCGATCCCTGGGCGATTGGGGCCAGAATATGGGACCGGTAAATGAACGTGACCGGCTCAATTGGCTGGTAGCGCTGATTGCCCCAACTATCCGCGGTGTTTTCAGTCAATGATTTGAAGAGTTCGTTGACGGTTCCCAGTTGGGTACTCAATTGGTTGGCGAACAAGCGCTGATCCTCAATCGTGGTACTTTTGGCCACCAGGTTGGCTTGGACAACCGTTTCGGCATCGGCATAACGTAAGTCTTGCTGAATATAGTAGTGAAGTGCCTTGGTATCTAATTGGTCATTGAAGACCGCTTGAATAAAGGGATGGTGCTCGTTAGCCGTTAAGTAGGGCTGCGCAGCTTGAATCAATTCCTGTGAAAATGACAAAATAATCAACTCCTTAAATTTAATCAGCGATGGACGATAATTGCTCAGTCACCGTCTCCTTTCTCACCATCTTGTTTAAGGGGTCGTCGAACCTGTGAAATTAAAAAGCCCACCTTGACATTCAAAGTGGGCTTTCAGTCATTTACACAGAAATTGGTTGACTAAAATGGTCTCCCTACGGCAGTCCTAACTGCATCAGGTTCCATGGGTATGTCTCAGCTGTCTTCAGCACCCCAGACCACAAAATGATTTAATTGTTTATTGAACATTTTTATTAAACGAGAGATTTGAATAAAAGTCAAGCGAAGGGGCCATGTTTTGGGAAAAGATGGGCGGCCAATCAATTTGGCGAGACGGCGCCCGGCCTTGATTTGTTTGCGAATAAGTTCGGGAACTTCCCTAAATTCATTCTATAAATGATAATTAGCGTTGATTTATCCGTATGAATATTCTACAATTAAGAAGTAAATTGAAAATTAATATAGAGTCACTCTGGAGGATAAAACGATGGACGAAAGTCGAGTACGAGACGAAATTGTAAGCGGAAACATTTCGTTAGGCATCGAACTGGGATCAACTCGGATCAAAGAAGTCCTGGTTACAGATGATTTCCAAACAATTGCCTCAGGCGATTATCTTTGGGAAAACGAATTGGACAACGGTATTTGGACATATTCAATTGATAAAATTTGGGATGGTATTCAGACCAGCTACGCAACGTTGGCCCTTGAAGTCCACGATAAATATGGGGTTGACCTGAAGAAGGTTGGCTCAATTGGTGTGAGCGCCATGATGCACGGTTACATGGCCTTCAACAAGGCTGGCGAATTGCTGGTGCCATTTAGAACTTGGCGCAACAACATTACCGGTCAATCAGCCGAAGCACTGACGAAACTCTTCAACTTCAACATTCCAGAACGTTGGAGCATTGCCCATTTATATCAAGCAATTCTCAACAAAGAAGACCACGTTAAGGACGTTGACTTTATGACGACCTTAGCCGGTTATGTTACTTGGAAATTATCAGGTGCCCGGGTATTGGGTGTTGGGGATGCATCCGGCGTCTTCCCAATTGATGAGAAGATCACTTACTATGACAAGACAATGATGGATAAGTTCAATGCTTTGCCAGAAGTTAAGCAGTATCCTTGGAACCTGGCTGACATTTTGCCACAAGTTCTTCCAGCCGGTAAAAAAGCCGGTGAATTGACGGATGATGGTGCCAAATTATTGGATCAAAGCGGTCAGCTTGAAGCTGGTTCATTAATTGCCCCTCCTGAAGGGGATGCCGGAACCGGGATGGTTTCAACCAACAGTGTTAAGAAGCAAACCGGTAACATTTCAGCCGGAACGTCAGCCTTCTCAATGGTTGTCTTGGATCGTCCAATGAAGGCCGTTCATCGTGATATTGATATGGTGACAACCCCAGATGGCGCGCCCGTTGCCATGGTTCACACCAACAACAGTTCCTCAGACATCAACGCCTGGGTTGGCTTGTTTGGTGAATTTGCCAAGGCGCTCGGCTTGCAATTGAAGCCCGATGACCTTTACGGGACGTTGTTCGCTGAATCCGTTAAGGGTGATCAGGATGCCGGTGGCTTGGTTAACTTTGCCTACCTTTCAGGCGAAAATATCACCAAGATGCCTGAAGGCCGGCCATTGTTTGTTCGTAAACCCGACAGCAAGTTAAACCTGGCCAACTTCATCAAGACCCAGATTTACTCAGCATTTGCCCCACTTAAAATTGGGATGGATATCCTGCTTCGCGAAGAGCACATTAAGACTAACGTGCTGGTTGCTCAAGGTGGGATTTTCAAGACACCGGTTGTGGCTCAACAGGTCTTAGCCGATGCACTGAACACGCCAATTTCCTTAATGGACAACGCCGGTGAAGGCGGCCCATGGGGGATGGCAGTTTTGGCCCTCTTCTGTGTGAACCGACAAAACGGCGAGACGCTGGAAGATTACTTGGCCAACCGGGTATTTAAGGACGCTACTAAGTCAACCCTTTACCCAGAACCTGCCAGCGTTCAGGGATATGACAAGTTTATCGATAACTACAAAGCTGCTTTGCCAGTTGAAAGCGAAGCCGTTAAATCAATGAAAATGAAGTAATTGAAAGGTGAATTCAGATAATGTTAGAAGATCTTAAACAAGAAGTATACGAAGCCAACATGAAGCTTCCTAAGTTGGACCTGGTTACCTTTACTTGGGGGAACGTTTCGGCCATCGACCGCGACAAGGGCTTGTTCGTTATCAAGCCTTCAGGAGTTCCTTATGAAGACATGAAGCCTTCAGACATGGTCGTTGTTGATTTGGATGGCAAGGTCGTTGAAGGGGATATGAACCCATCAAGTGATACGCCAACCCATACCTACCTCTATAATCATTTCAAGACCATTGGTGGGATTGTTCATACCCATTCACCTTGGGCGGTTTCGTTTGCGGCAGCCAAGATGGACATTCCAGCTACCAGCACGACCCACGCCGACACTTTCTATGGTGACGTTCCATGTGCCCCAGCCTTAACCCAGAAGCAAATTGAAGAAGCTTACGAGTTAAACACTGGTAAAGTTATCGTTGACGAATTCAACCGTCGCGGAATCGATCCAGATGCCGTTCCCGCTGTATTGGTTAGTCAACACGGCCCATTTGCTTGGGGCCCAACAGCTGACAAGGCTGTATACAACGCCAAGGTACTCGAAGTATCTGCTGAAATCAGCTACCATACTTTGCAGTTAACTCGTGACGAAACCCATGTGCCACAATATCTCCTAGACAAGCATTACTATCGTAAGCATGGTAAAAATGCTTACTATGGCCAAAACAATGCCAAGTCAAAGAGTCACGCAGAACACGAATAAGACGAATCATGAAGAAGCAACTCCGTAAACACGGAGTTGCTTCTTTTACGCAAAAACTGAGCCGAATTTCCACGTTCTTGGGGGAAATTCGGCTCAGTGTATTTTTCAACGGGCGTATTTCTTATCAGGTAAGAATCTTCAATCATTCATGGACAAATAATTGATTCAAAAGTTGAGGATTGTCAAACAAGACTTGTAAGAGCCGCTTAGCAGAGCCGTTAGGGTTACTGCGACCGATTTCCCAACTCTGAACAGTTCGAACTGAGACGCCCAATTCGATTGCCAATCGTTGTTGAGTCAGATGATGCCGAATTCGAAAATGTTTAATCTGTTCAGCGGTAATGTTGGGAAGCTTAAGGGGGACGCGCATGATAGTCACTTCGGTGTCATCACCATCAGCTAACTGGTTCAAGGCGTCTAGACTTTGATCTAAAGTTTCGTCTGATAAATTGCTCATAAAGGTCACTCCTTCGGTGAACGATAATTGTGACGCAAATGGTGAATGGTTTGCTGGATTTTCTGTTTCTGCTCGTCAGTTAAATTTGCTTGATCTTTTTTTGCGTAGATAGTCAGGAAGTAAACCGTCTCTTGAACTAATGTAAAATAGATAATTCGATAGCTACCACTTTTACCCCGATGACTACTTTCCTGCTCGAAACGTAATTTAATGGCTCCACCAGTGCCCTGAATGAGATTTCCTGGGAAACCATTCGTTCGGGAGTTAATGGGAGCGTTCTGATAGTATTCGGAAATATAGGCAGCCAGGTTGGATTTATCGCTATCAGTTAGTCCCAAATGATGCCATAGCCGGTTGAAAGGTTTCGGAAAGACAAATTTTAATTCTGGATTAATTGGAAGCACCTACTTAGCTTGATTTGTAAACTTATTATATACGATATTTTCGTATATCACAAACGATCCAACTATATATTTTATAGAATATGAAAACTGAGTTTATTTTGTATTCATGCCCTTATATCCGAGAATGACGTGTGTTGCGTAAGTAAAAAATAAAAAAGTGGAAGCTATGCACGGAAACCATTTCTATTAACTTTAAAGAATTTGTTGACAAACGTAAACTTCAGGAATAGGATATAACTATTGAAAGTTTACGGATGTAGATTACGTATAAAAGGGAGGGCGGATCTTGAAAATTATTGTATTAATTATTGGTCTTGCAATCATTGCCTTCATTGGCTGGTGGTTCTTTGGTAAGCATCAGGTTGCCGCAGAAAGTGCGGAGGTCACGGATGATCGCCAGGTAGTGGATGTTGAAGTGAATGGTGGTTATTCGCCAGAAGTCGTTGTTTTAAAGAAGGGCGTTCCCGCAACGCTGAACTTTACGCGCAAGGATTCGTCATCCTGTCTGGATCGGGTCGTTTTCTCGGACTTTGGGATTAACAAGGCCCTTCCCCAGAATGAAAAGCAGGCGATTGAAATTGATACCAGTCATCCTGGTGAATTTCAATGGGCTTGTGGCATGGACATGTTTCATGGCAAATTGGTGATTAAGTAGATTATTGAAAATGGAGGAATTTAATATGAGTGAGAATAAACAAACAGTTGATGTAACGGTTGCCGGTGGCTACAAGCCAGACGTCATTCAGTTGAAACAGGGCATCCCGGCTGAGATTAACTTTAAACGGATTAACGATCAGGGATGTTTAGACGTCGTTCATTCCGACGCGCTTCACTTTTCTGAAAAGCTGCCGGTGGACGTGGTGAAAACCGTTCAAATTCCAACTGATCAAGCAGGCGAGTTTGAATTTAGCTGCGGTATGGACATGTTTCACGGTAAAGTCGAGGTGAAATGATGACGATCACAAAACGCTTTTGGATTTCACTAGTCTTTTCGCTGCCAATGTTGGCTGAAATGATTCTGAAACCATTTGGTTGGATGATGCCGGGCGGTGAATGGACAATGTTCGCATTGACGACGGTGGTAATGGTAGTGGCTGCCGGGCCGTTTTTGAAGAGTGCCTGGGCCTCATTTAAGAAGCACCATTCCAATATGGATACGCTGGTGGCGATTGGGACGATGACCGCGTACGTTTACAGTATTTATGCGATGGCGACCCACCAACCGGTTTTCTTTGAAAGCGCGGCGTTTGTGACCACCTTCGTTCTGCTGGGTCAGGTTTTTGAAGAGCGGATGCGGAACAATGCGTCTAACGCTGTTGAAAAATTAGTCAACTTACAGGCAAAGGATGCCGAAGTTGTTCGTGATGGCAAGGTTGTGAAGGTACCGGTTTCTGAGATCGTCGTTGGCGACGTCATCAAAGTGCGTCCCGGTGAAAAGATTGCCGTCGACGGCCAAATTGTCGAAGGATCCTCAACCATTGACGAATCCATGATTACCGGTGAAAGTATGCCAGTGACTAAAAAAGCCGGCGATTCGGTTGTCGGCGCCACGGTGAACGGCACTGGAACGTTTACGTTTAAAGCCAGCAAGGTCGGCGGCGACACCATGTTGTCGCAGATCGTTGAACTGGTCAAGAAAGCTCAGAACAGTCACGCCCCAATTCAGGGACTGACGGACAAAGTATCCGAAATCTTTGTGCCCCTCGTGTTAATGATTGCGATTTTAACCTTTTTGGTTTGGTACGTCTTCATTGGCGCCAGCGTTGCCAGTTCACTGATATTCGCGGTTTCGGTTGTCGTGATTGCCTGCCCATGTGCGCTTGGCTTGGCGACCCCAACTGCCTTGATGGTTGGAACCGGCCGCAGTGCCAGAATGGGAATCCTCATTAAAAATGGTGAGGTTTTGGAAGCCGTCAATGACGTTTCGACGGTCATCTTTGACAAGACTGGGACAATCACCGTTGGTAAGCCTCAGGTCACCGATATTGTGGGTGATTCCGATCAGGTTTTGGCAGTTGCGGCTAGTTTGGAACAATCATCCGAACATCCGCTGGCCACAGCCATCCTCAAGAAGGCTAAGGCCGCCAAAGTAACGTTTGGTGACGCCAAGGACTTCGAGGCCATTGAAGGCAAGGGCGTTTCCGCCACGATTGCCGGCAAACAATCCTTCGTTGGTAACGATAAGCTGCTGGATGACGTGACCGTCAGCTCTGAAATGAAAGCCAAAATGGCTGCTTTGCAGGCGGAAGCCAAGACAGTTGTCTTTGTTGGCCAGGGTGATCAGATCATTGGGTTAATTGCCATTCAGGATGCCCCAAAGCCAACTTCAAAGGCCGCCATTTCTGCTTTGAAAGCTAAGGGCCTTAAGACAGTGATGCTGACGGGTGATAATCAGGCGGTGGCCCAAGCAATTGCCGATCAGGTTGGCATTGACCAGGTGGTTGCCGACGTGCTGCCAGCTGACAAAGCCGATCAGATCAAGCAGTTCCAGCAGTCTGGAAAGGTTGCCTTTGTTGGTGACGGCATTAATGACGCCCCGGCATTGAGTACTGCCGACGTGGGGATTGCCATGGGATCAGGAACCGATATTGCGATTGAGTCCGGTGGAATTGTCCTGGTTAAGAATGATTTACGGGACGTTTCCAAGGCTTTGGAGTTGAGTAAGAAGACCTTTAACCGGATTAAATTGAATCTGTTCTGGGCATTTGTCTACAATGTCTTGGGCATTCCGGTTGCCGCGGGCGTATTCTACTTCATTGGCTTGACGCTGAGCCCCGAACTCGCTGGTTTAGCAATGGCCCTGAGTTCCTTATCAGTTGTCACAAGTTCGGTCTTGTTGAATCGAACGAAGATTACAGCGAGCGCTGAAATTGCTTAATGACTGATGGTTAATAAATAGCGGGTGGTATCATGATGCATGAATTTGCATCGTGACACCACCCGCTTTTTGCTCACAAAATTTAGGAAGCTTGGTTATTTGATTCAACCCCGGCTACTGATTCGCCCAACTTGCCAATTGGTTAGCCGTCTTTTCGGCGGTGACGGCTTGCCGTTCCTGGTCAATGATGTCGCGGGCGTGCGGATTGCTATAAACCGCCAACTTATAATCGATTTCCTGTAAGTTCTCCGTGAGTTTGCGCTGCTTATCCAGCACTTCTTGCTTGTGACGGCGCAATAGCTGCTTTCGGGCCTCAATGGTATCCGGGCCAGCCATGCAGTACGCAATGTATTGGCGAATATCTTTAATTTTCATATCGGTATTTTTCAGACAGCAAATCGTGTGAATTAAGCTGAGGTCGGAATCGGTGAACGTTCGATAACCCGCGGCGTTCCGGCTGACAAAGGGCAGCAGTCCCTGCTTGTCGTAATAGCGAAGTGTGTAGATGGAAAGGTTGGTTTTTTCCGCAACTTCCTTGATTGAATAAGTCATGTAATCAGTCCTTTATTTTCCTTGCCCTCGAGTATACTCTAGCGTTTAGTCTATTGATAGTGATTTAACGCAGAAAAATGGAGGACTTCAAAATGAATGAAAAAGTATTAGTGACCGGTGGAAACGGCTTTCTCGGAATGCATATCATTGCCCAATTATTAGCACGGCATTACCAGGTGCGGGCAACCTTAAGATCGCTAGACAAACAAGCCGCTGTCAGGGAAACGTTGGCAGCCAACCACGTCGGCAATTTATCGCAGTTGGAATTTGTGAAAGCAGACTTATCGGTAGATGATGGCTGGCCAGAGGCGATGACGGGGGTTCAATTTGTTCTCAGCGTGGCATCACCAGTTTTCTTCGGCAAAGTTACTGATGAGAAAAAAGCGATTCAACCGGCAATTAACGGGGTGACCCGAATTATTAAGGCCGCTCAGAACGCCGGTGTTCAAAAAATGGTGATGACCGCCAACTTTGGCGGGGTCGGGTTCAGCAACTTCGACAAGCAGCGTATCACTGATGAAACATACTGGACTGATCCGGAGCAGCCGGGATTATCACTTTATGAAAAATCCAAACTCCTAGCTGAAAAGGCCGCTTGGAAGATCATCAATCAGCCTGGCAACCGGTTGGCGTTTTCGACGATTAACCCAGTGGCGATTCTTGGCCCGGCCATGAGCGCCCACGTTTCCGGAAGCTTTGGGATTTTGGAGAACCTGATGAACGGGTCTTTAAAGCGGGTGCCCAACATTTCTCTGAACATCGTCGACGTGCGCGATGTCGCCAAATTACACATTTTGGCGATGGAAACGCCGGCGGCCGACGGGCAGCGATTTATCGCAACCAATGATGGCCAGATAACCATGCCGGAAATGGCCGCGATCATCAGGAAGGCCGAGCCCGAGCTGGCAAATAAAGTGCCCGGAAAGCGGATGCCGGATTGGCTGATTAAGACTGGCGCGCTGGTCAGTCAGCAGGCTCGGGAGGCGAAGCTGCTGCTTGAAATCAATCGCAACGTCAGCAACCAGAAGGCCAGGAAAATTCTTGGCTGGCAGCCGATGGCAACCAATGAGGGAACCGTTTTGGCGACTCTGGCGGCGATGCGTCAGTATGGCCTGCTGTAAAGAGCAATCTCACTGGCTAGCATCGATTCTCATGGGGCTTCCACCAGAAGGTTAAGGGATTTCGTGCTGACGATTGGCAGATCCCGATTTATAATATTACCGGCGGCTACCTTGGTGACGCTCAAAAGCCAGAGGGATTTGCAACGACATTGGCTGCGATATTAATGCTAAGATAGCGATAAGGACGGAACATTTTTAAGGAGGAAACGGATATGGCAGACGATGAACATGAACGACTGACGTTAATTACGGGTGCTGACAAGGGAATTGGATTTCAAACCGCGTCAGCCCTCGTTCAGCGGGGACAACACGTTTTAATTGGCGCCAGAAACTTGGCGAAGGCAACGGCCGCCAAAAATAAGATTGCCAAGCAGGGCGGCAAGGTCGACGTGGTTCTTCTGGACGTGACTGATTCGGCGACCATTGAAAAGGCGGCCCACCAGGTTACCGATCAATTTGGACGGCTGGATACCCTGATTAATAACGCCGGAATTGCCTTGGACAATCACGAGCCGGCATCTAAGTTGTCAACGGACCTGATGCGACGAGAATTCGACGTTAACTTCTTCGGGGCCGTCCAAATGATTCAGGCATTTTTGCCGCTATTAAGACGGTCAAATCAGGCCCAAATTATCAACGTTTCAAGTAACATGGGGTCCCTTGGGCTGGCAGCCGATCCCAAATCGCGGTTCTATGCCGTGAACTCATTGGGGTACCAAGCTTCCAAGGCGGCCCTTAACTTTGCGACGATTAGTTTTGCCAAAGAATTACAAAGTGCTGGGATTTTAGTGAACTCCGTAAATCCCGGTTGGACGGCGACTGAATTTGGGGGTCGAGACCTTTCTCAACCGACACCGCAGGGCATGCAGACCGTTGAGCAGGGGGCCAAACAGATTATTAAGCTTGCTGCTGACTGGGATGACACCCGCAATATGACGTTTACTGAGGACGGCGGCACGCTGCCGTGGTAGGGGCCGGAGGTATCTTGGACAGGTAACTTAATTTAATGATTTTTGTGACAAAACTGGTTTTTCCGATATGGAGCCAGCTTTTTATTTTGAAGGTTAACTTTTACGTGGCCGAGGGACTTCCACTCTTGAACAGGGCGGTCATTTGTTATAAACTAGCGATAACGTTTACATATGTAAACTTATCGATAGGATTGGAGATGTGGGGTCGTGAAAAAGAAAACAGCGTGGATCGTTATTGGGGTCATTATCGCGATTATCGTGATTGGCAATGTTGGGTGGTTCGTTCAAAATCAGCACCGCCAGCAATCGACCAACTCAAATCGCAGCGGGATGATGTCCGGAAGTCATATGGGGGCTTCGGGTCGCTCGATGATGGGTGGGAACTCATCCGGTCGGGCTCGACGCAATTCAGACGAGACCGTCCCGCTGAAAACGGCCAATACGGCCCCGAAGAAGTTGGCAGTGCCGCCGATTTTGAAGCCCACCAAGACCAAGGGGGACGCTGTCTATTACACGTTAAACGCTAAAAAGGCCACCACGACGTTTAAACCCGGAGTTAAAACGCAGACGATGGGCTATAACGGCTCGTACTTGGGGCCGACAATTCGCGTGAAGCGGGGACAAACTGTTCACACCAAGGTGGTTAATCAGTTGAATCAGCGGACGTCGCTTCACTGGCACGGGGCCCTGATTCCCGGAAAGGCTGATGGCGGGCCACTTGAACCAATCGCTGCCGGTAAAACCAAGCAGACAACCTTTAAGGTCGATCAGCAGGCCGCCACGCTGTGGTATCACCCCCATGCCATGGGGACGACGGCCAGTCAGGTGTATCACGGCCTGGCCGGCTTCATGCTGGTGGATGATCAAAATAGTCAGAAGTTAAAGTTACCCAAGAAGTATGGGGTGGATGATTTTCCGGTTGTGGTTCAGGACCGAACGTTTAGTCGCAGCGGGCAATTTAGTTACCAGTCCGATTACAACGCCGATGGTACTGAGGGTAACACGTTGCTGGTCAACGGCACGCTCAATCCCTACATTAATGTCAAAACCAATCAGGTCCGGCTGCGACTACTGAACGGCTCCAATGCCCGAACGTACCATTTTACGCTGAATCATGGCGCAACCGTGCGGCAAATCGCAACCGACGGCGGTTTTCTCAACCACCCGGTTAAAATGAGTCGAATTGATTTGGCCCCTGGTCAGCGGGCGGACGTCGTTGTCAATACGGCTGGCGTGAGCGCTAAGACCGTGGCGCTGCGAACCAACGGCCAGCGGGTTCTTCAATTACGATTGAATCAGAAACGAACTGGCAGAACCACCTTGCCGAAGACCCTCAATCACTTAACGCCGACTGGCCGATTAAATCAATTTGGCCTTAAGCACCAAACCATCCGATTTAGCGGCATGGGGCGGATGGTCCGGATTAACGATCGGGTTTATAATCCCAACCGAATTGACCTGACCGCTAAACCGCACTCAAATCAAATTTGGACCCTGACCAACAATGATTCGATGATGGGCGGCATGGACCATCCGTTTCACATTCATGGCGCGCAGTTTCGAATTTTATCAATTAATGGCAAACGGCCGTCAGCCGCCCAGTCTGGTCTGATGGACGTCGTTAATCTGAAGCCGGATCAGAAGGTGCGGGTGCTGATGAGTTTTCATGATCGCGGCATCTTCGTCTACCATTGCCATAATTTGGAGCATGAAGAAAACGGGATGATGGGACAGGTTAAGGTGGAATAGGGCGTCGTTGTTTGACTGGCGCGGCTCCGAGCCACTTTGATTGACCCCCACATCTTTCGAGACTAAACTGACCCCAAAAGTGAGGTAATGTCCAAAGTTCCATGAAAAAGT
>NZ_AZFZ01000055.1 GCF_001435895.1 Lentilactobacillus parafarraginis DSM 18390 = JCM 14109
AAGTGTTGCACTTCAATTTTAAATCGGGGCAATATTTTTCTTGGCAAACGCATACTCATAAATTGGATTGAGCTTCCCGGTTGCCAAAATATAACTGCGATTCTTGTCATTAGCCTCGGCTTCCGTTTGAACCATTGGCAAATAAATAAACTTCCGCGAAGTGCCGGGAATATTCATAACCGGCTTATACGTGGTTAAGGGACGATCCGCAATATAGGCATTTTCACCTGGTGTTTGCTGCTTATCAAGTTCAGACAGGAAGAAATCAAACAGTTCCTCAATATTGTAAAAGTAATAGTCCTCGCCTTGATAATTCACAAGCCGAATATACGTCATGTCACTCTGGGCGATACCGTCACTTCCATAAGCAGCCTCGATAACAACCGTTCCCTCAGGATTCAAGTATTCTTCGCGAATCACTTTTCGATCCGCATCGTAATATTTGATGCAACTTTTAAAACCGCGCCAATCCCATTGTTCAGCCCGGATCAGATTCTGATAGCGGTCAAACGATTCAACCACATTCAACTGGCCGTATGTCCCAGCAATGAAAAGGACCCGATTATTCAAAAGGTCCCCCCGGTAAACCTTACTAATGGTTGGATCTGGCTCAATTTCATAACGAAAATTGATAGCTGCCCGTTGAATCTTTGCCTGATCCGTATCCAATTCAACGGCTCCCTGAAAGAAATCAAACATGTTGACGACATCGTCGCTTTCAAGCCCAAACTTAGTGATAATTCGGTGCAGCATCGGATTGTATTCCCGAGTCACTAACTTAGCTGGGACGTGCAAATGTTTAAATAGTTGAAGTCGTTTGAATTCAGCGTGCTCAATACCCGAGTTTTTATCATATAAATATTCATTCACAAAATAATACATTAATCGGCGGCCTCCTTCAATTTGTCAAAAAATTGACGCGCATCTTTATTTAGTTGCTGCCAGTATTGCCAGACACTTTCCTCTGAGTATTTTGCACGCGCCTGATAAGCGGCATCACTAAAGTGCGCTCGCAACGAATCGTCGGTCATGAGTTTCACAACCGCCGCGGCCATCCCGTCAATATCACCGGACTTAATTAGATAGCCATCTTTACCATCATTAATAATGTCCCGCGGCCCGTAGTTGATGTCATAGGAAACTAGTGGCACGCCGTGTGACTGCGCTTCAATCAGCGACAGCGGCAATCCTTCAGCTGAGCTGGTTAAAATTGACAATTGGGCCCCGTTATAAACGCCATCCATATCGGTCGTATACCCCTTAAACGACACAACCTTTTGAAGCTGCAAATCACGAACCAATTTCTTGGCGATTTTACCACTATCATCATTGGCATAGCCATAAATATCCAGGGTCGCATTCGGAACTTCTTTGACCACCTTAGCCATGACTTTAATGGCGTGATCAATCCGTTTTTCATGGGATAATCGGGCAATCTGGACAATCTTACCGGGTTGTCGCTTATCAAAGGGCTGCTTTGGCAGTGCCATTAGCGTGTCTGGCACAATTCCAACCGGCACAACATATGTTTTTGGCCGATCACCAAATCGTTTGGCAACATCTTCAGCTTGTGAGGCAGTCGGGGCGATAATCCCTTGCCACTGGTTAAAATTATTCAGGGAGTATTCATAGTTGAAGTTTAACCCACCATGCATCACATCATCCGAATTATTCGAATGATTGTTATGCAAATGCATGACCTTGAAGGCCGGCTGACGCATATGCACTAGTGCCCAAGCATCAGCTAAGCTTGCGTCACTAACCAAAACATCATCTTCGTCCCGGGCTCGATCACGCTTAACCAACTCATCCAAGAAAAACTGGGTAAGCTCCTTGACTCCATTAAATTCCCAATCCGTGCCGTGATAATTAATTAACCGACATAGTGTTGTATCATTCGCATCAAACTTCTTACCATAATGATACGATTCATAAAAGGGTTCCCCATTCGCGGTCAAAAGACGCCGGACCCGAATATGGCCATCTCGATCATATAACTGCTGTAAGGCTCGAAAGCCGCGAGAGTCCCAGAAATCCCCCTGAATAATTCGCTTAGCGGCGTCAAAGTACGTGACTGATTCCACCCAATCGGGCTTGTCCTTTCGCATCACAATTCGACAATTTAACCGGCCATTTTCTGTCACGTCATAGTGATCATCGATTTTTTTAACGTCGAATCGACTCGGAAAATGAAAGTCATCTATGCCGAACTTCCGAGGAGAAACCGTTTCAGTTCCACCAAAGAAGTCAAACAAATTGACGATGTCAGTGGCTTTAAGATTGTGGGCAGCTAATGCGTCCGATAAGAAGCGGTTATAATCAGTCGTCATTAGTTTTGCTGGCTGTTTATATTTCTTAAATAATTCCAGCCGCTTTAGCTGGGCGTGCCCAATTCCTGATTGTTTAACGGTAATATTATTATTTATGAAGTAATACATTTGCTTTTCCTCCAAATCAACGGATATGTATCCAAAAGTAGGCGTGATTAATGATTTATTGATCCCGCCTACTTTTTGGTATGTTGAATTTTTTAAGTTAACTGAATTCAAGTCATCAGTTAAAAGGCCTGGAGCATCACCTACTTGGTTTGAACAAACCGAACCATTCTGACATCAGCGGTAACATAATTGCCATTCGTTATCTTAAAACGAATTTTATTACCCTGTGTAATCAATGCGGTAACTTTCAAGTGTGTTCCCCGCTTGATACTTCTTACGCGGTGGCGCTTTGCGAGATTACTGGTTTTGTACTTGAAAATACCATGAGCAGCAACCACCTTAACGTTCTGAGGGGTCGCATACTCAAATGTTTTACCACGCACATTCATCACCATTGTCTTTTTAGCGGTGACATAATGCCCGTTAGTTAGTTCAAATCGCGTCGTGATTCCGCTCTTAACAATTCGTTTTACCTGAAGCACCGTTCCCCTCTTCAAGTAACCAACCCGTTTGGCTTTTCTGAATGTCTGACCTGAATATTCATAAACGCCTTTCTGACCAGTGACGATCCACTTTCCTCGTGAATCATAGTGATAAGCGGATGTGCGAATATGGCCGAATTGGCTAAAGGACTTCAGTGAAGTTATAAATGACCCATCACCAAGTTCAAATCGATATGCACTGCCACTCTTGGCGATACCAATTACGTGAAGAACCGTTCCCGGCTTAACATATCCGATTTTTTTAGCGTGTTTGAACGTCTTGCGACTGTATCGGTAGAGGCCTTTAGAAGTTGTAATTGCTTTAGCCTTTACCGCGGTGTAATAGTCTTCTTCGCTAGCTTGAGTCGCAGGCTGATCATGCTTTGCAGCTGCGCTATTGGCAGCAGCTTGAGACTGGGCACTGGCTGCGTCCGAAGCAGCTTTAGCTGCAGCAGCCGCGCTGGCAGCCGCAAGGGCAGCACTGGCAGCAGATGCACTAGCAGCGGCACTTCTTGATGCTGCGGCCGCATCGGCAGCGGCCTGAGCCGCGGCAGCTTGAGAATTAATCACTCTCTGCCGAGCGGCACTGGCTGTTTGCTGATCAACAAGGGCAGTACCTGCAGCACTGGCAGTCGTCACTACTGCGGCATTTGCCGCTGCGTTCGCTTCCGTAGCTGCTTTGGCGTCACTGGTTGGATCAGTTGCTTGTTTGGCGTCGCTAGCCGCCTTGGCGGCGCTATCCGCCTGCGTCTGTGCGTCGCTCGCCGCACTGGCAGCTTTGCCGGCTTGCTCATTGGCATCACTAGCAGCATTACTGGCAGCTTGGCTAGCAGCACTCGCGGCATCATGGGCCACGGCTGCATCACTGGCCGCGGTGGTTGCGTGGGCTGCTGCACTGCTGGCCGCATCGTTGGCTACCGTTTGGGCCACTTCATTTGCCGCGGCCTTGGCATCACTAGCCGCATCACTGGCTTGCTTACCAGCCTTAGCAGCTGTATCACTGGCGGTCTTAGCCACACTGGCAGCGTTGCTGGCGGCATCGCTGGCCGCTTTAGCAGCAGCTTTATCACCCTTGGCAACCGCAGCGCTGGCATCCTTAGCTGCTTGAGCCGCCTTCGAGTTGGCGTCGCTGGCTGCTCTGGATGCTGCCTGCGCACTGCTGTTAGCATCGCTGGCCCGTTGGGCCGCGTCATTGGCATTCTTCACCGCACTGGCGGCGTTACTGTCACCACTTGCTAAACTGGCGGCATCACTGGCCGCATCGGAAGCGTCTTTAGCCGCACTGGCGGCACTCCCAGCTGCGTCACTGGTTTCATTAGCAGCACTTGAAGTCGTGACCGCATCACTGCCTGTATTGCCCGCCGCGGATTCGGCCGCGTCATGTTGATAGGTTGTCTGCGCGTCACTGGCACGCTTGGCTGCATCTTTCGCAACATTTGCAGCAGCACTCGCATCACTGGCGGCACCACTGGCAATCCCGTTACCAGAAGTAGCTGCATTGGCAGCAGCTTTGGCATCGCTGGCTGTTTTAGCCGCCTTAGCATCAGTAGCTGCTTTAGAAGCAAGTGCGGCTTGAGACTGGGCGTTGCTATTAGCTGCAGAAGCGCTTTGCAGGGCCGCTGCTGCGTCACTCGCAGCATCAACCGCTATTTTAACGTCACTACTTGCACCCGAATCCCCTTCAGCCGCAGCGCTCAAATCTTTAGCAGCTAAAGAGGCAGCACTTGCAGCAGAGCTGGCATCCGCGTAGTAATCAGAAGCACTCTTAGCAAAGACAGCGGCACTCGCAGCTTGATCGGCAGCAACCGCTTGGTCTGATGAAATGGCATTATTGTTAATAAGAGCGGCGGCTGCATTATAACCATCACTAAACGCGGTTCCTGAAGGTTCGCCCGAAGACGTTCCCTCTTTATACAGAGATCCGGTTCCGTCAGAAGTTGCTGAATAAGTAACCCCATCAATCGTCACCTTCACCGTTGAATCCGTCACAGCCGGCAATACATTTGTTGTTTTGTAAGCATCACTCTTTGTTTGATTCTGCGCAGCGAGCTGGCCGGCAGCGTATGCGTTATTTGCTAATCTGACTTCTTTGTTATAAGCATTTACATAGGCTGCCTGAAGGGTCTTACCCGTTGAGCCAACCCCAAGGCTTGTAATAACTGCATCAGCATTATCTTTCAATTGTTGTGATGCCAATTTTGACCGATCACCCGCCGAAAATGTTTTATCTGTCGAGTCAATAATGGCAACCCCACCATCCGCTTGCTTGTGAGATTGACTATCAGCATCCGCTTGTCCTTGACTCCCAACATTCGTTGACTGCAAATAATCCATAATGTTCGAATAGTCACTTATCGTTACAGTATCAGGTGCTTTAGTTGACCATTGTTGGGTCTTTGAATCATAGATCTGAACATTACCACTGCCCTCATTGGTATAGGAAGGCGCTGACTTGGTGAAATCGCCGGTTGGATCAGAAACGTAATCACTCTTCGCTTTTTGGATGGCATTAATTTCTGCCTCATATAATCCCAAAATGGTTTTCTGAGCGCCAGAGGCATCCGCCGTATAGCCTTGAAGGGTGCTATCATCAGCATAATTGCTTTGAGTTAACTGGTTATACTCAGTATCCGTAATGATTTTGTTCTGATGCATCTGAGTGATAATGTCACTGGCCGTCGTCTTCTGAGCTCCAGTCGTGGAGTCCTTAACCGCCATATCAACAATGCTTTGGGCAATTCGTTTACCATAGTCAAATCCAACTGCCTCAACGAAATTTGTCGTGTTGCCACCAAGTTGATCACTCTTATTAATATACGAAACGGTTGGTGACGTGGTATTTGTTGTCGCTAACGACGTATTACCAGATGGATCATAACCGACTGTCTTAAACCGGGCCAGGGTTGCCGAGTCCAGTGTGCCACCATTCAACGCCAAACTGATAGCTTCATCCATCCCCTGCTGGAAATTAAACGAAATATCGTTTCGAATGCCCTGAGCAATCGAAGTGTACACTTGATTAACAATTGTTGAATTAATAACGTCACCAAATCCAAAAGCGGTTGCAATCTTTTTCAGAGGTGTATTTAATGATAGGGCCTCAGAAAGCGTCGCTGGCAAACTAATTGAGCCACTTTGAAGGCCGCCAATTGATCGTGCGTCCGAAAGTGCCTGCTTCATAATCCCGTTTTGAATATATGAAATCGCCATCCCAATAAAATTGTTAACCGTACTGATACTTGCTGACGCCGTATCGACAGCTTTGGGGGACTGAATTCCCAGGGACGAATCCCAGTCATTCGTATTGTAATTAAAAATATCTGGATTAGACCCAACTGGATCTTTTTGACCCAGAGCTTTCATAACCCAAGAATAAATCGTGTTTAATGCAGCACCAGCTTGAGAAATCCAATCACCTTTAGAGTTTAGATCACCATTCTTATAAGCAATTGTATTAACTAACTTATCTGCAAGATCTGGATCTTGGACATTATTTTTAACTTGATTCATGTAGCCACTGACTTGCGCAGCATACTGCTTAAGGTATGCTGCATAACCGGCATTATAATCGTCACCATTTAACGTGGATGTCTTTGAAAGCGGAACTTGCACTTTACCATCATTCAATACTCGAGAGTAGTAGTTACCCTGAAAGTTAGTTGTCCCACCAACTACAACTAAGACCTGATAGATAGTTTCCGAACTATTCGATTGACTATAGATAACACCATTTTTCCAAGCCGGGGTACCGTCCGCATCCTGCATTGAACTATTATTGTTATAGTCATCAATAATTGCCGCAATGTCCGGCACGCTTCCGTCCGCCTTAGTGACATCAGCGTACGCATCATTCATCCCTGCCTTGTAAGAGGGACTGCTCGTATCAATCTTAGTAGTCGCCGCAGCGGTTGTACTCGATGCCGCAACCGCATTAATGGTCACTGCCTTACCAGTCTTATTCGCCATTTGCTGAGCGGTCGCCTTTAACGCTGTCATCTGGGCATCCGTTGGATCAATAATCGTATACGTATTTGTCTTTTCATCAAAAGTTGCGGCATTTGTGCCAGATTGAGACGTTGGCGTCGTTGTTGTGGCGCCATCTCTCACAATGCTTGGCATTTTAGCGGTCATTGTATAAATCGTTTTCGCTTTTTGCTGGGCTTCAGTTATTTGTTCCGCCGTTGCATCTTTTGGTAACGTGATGGTATTTGTCTTCTGATCATAGGTAACCGCAGCGGTGACAGTTGCTGACTTATTAGAAGTCTTGGCCGCTGTGGGACTTGTTGCCGACTGATCGCTTTTGGAAACTGGGTTGCTGTCACTAGCCGATTCAGTCGAACGACTTGTTACCGATGAAACGCTTGCCGAATTCTTTGTCGACTGCTCACTTGCAATCATTTGAGAGTTAGTTGTCGATGATGCGGCACTTGGTTTTTGCGTAGTGTCTGTCTGAGCATCCCGTGCTGAAGAACTCGCCGCGCTGGCAGCTGACCCCGCCTCCTGAGTGGCATTACTTTCGGGAACACCACTGCCGGCTGATACAACTGTGCCATTATCTGATGCGCTGGCGCTACTCTGATTGGCCGACGATGCTGCTTTGGAACTGGATGAACTCACCATATCAGCTGCAGCAGATACTGCCGTCGAAGTTGCTTGTTTAGTTGAAGCAGCAGAGGCGGCAGTTGAATCGCTTGCCGAAGAAGCAGCAGAAGAACTCACAGTTGAACTCGAGCTTGTTGTTTGCGGCTCAACGACCTGTTTCTGAGCGGTTGCGCTGGCTTCAGCTGTCGATGCATTGGCAACCGAAGTGGCGACCTCACCAGACGCGGAATTAGTAGCAGATTCAGTTGTTTCAGCTGTCGCCGCACTCACTGTATCTGCCCAAACGCGATTAGGCGCTGTGATTAACACAGCGCCTAATGACAACATGAATAAGCTGGCGGTTACCCATTGTTTGCCAGACTTATATAATTTGTAATGCAGATTTGATTTTTCTGCCTTACCCCACTTATTGTTTCTTGAAAGATTCTTACCTTTCATACTTGCAATACCCCCGTATACATTAAACTAATGCAACAAACCACCGTATGGACGTCTTTTTACCCCAAACAATCGTCCCTTTAATAATCCAAAAACTCACAATAACTGTACTTTGAATGCGTTAATCTTGCTTATCAAATCACCTTTAGATCCCTGATTATTAACCGTGTTAATAGGTACATATATTCAAAAGTTAACCGTATGTTTTAAATTCCAAAAAAATTTACAAAATCACTATACCACAATTATTCCTAGGTAGTACAGAATAAAAGCCGCGATAAAACGAACGGGCTATCGTTTTAGATTAACCGCTATAAAATCAGCCTTTTAATTAACAATCGAGTCAACAGCGTTCCACATTTTTAGACCAAAACGTGCATGAGATAACCACTACTCTATTCATCAAAAATGACTTAATTTTCATCCAGTTTTTTGCCACCAAAAAAAGCAGCTGATATTACCTTTGAGGTAAACCAACTGCTCTTGAAATCATAATTAACTCATTCATTTGTTAAATCTTCGCAAACGCCTGATCCAAATCCGCAATCAAATCATCGACGTCTTCAAGACCGACTGACAACCGGATCAGTTCGTCCTTAATACCCATCTCCAACCGTCTCGGTTTTGGAATTTCAAAATGGGACATAAACGCCGGCACTTCAATCAAACTCTCAGCCGCCCCCAAACTAACCGCGAGAATAATCAGCTTCAAGCTATTCACAAATTTAGCGGCATCAAGGCCGTCCTTCAATTCAAAGGACAGTACTCCGCCGGCACCGTTTGCTTCGCGCTTCATGATTCGATAATCCCGACTGTTCTTGTCGACGGTTGGGTAATAAACCTTGGCAACCTTATCGTTAGCTTCCAGATACTTGATAATCTTCTTAGCGTTAGCCAAATGGCGATCCATTCGAATATTCAGCGTCTGAATGCCGCGTCTCAGCAAATTCGCTTCTTGGGGGGCCAAAACTGCACCGATACTATTTTGCAGGTTATAAATCTGATCACACAACCGCTGGCCCTTGGTAACGATAATGCCGGCCATAATATCGGAGTGCCCGCCTAAATACTTGGTGGCAGAATGTAAAACTAAATCAGCCCCCAGATCTAACGGCCGTTGAAGATATGGTGTTAAGAATGTGTTGTCAACGATTACCAGCGCGTCATGTTCATGGGCAACCTTGGAAATCTCCTGAACACTTGACACTTTTAATAGCGGATTGGTAATCGGCTCAAAATACACTGCTTTGGTCGCCGGTGTAAAAGCATTTTCCACCGCGTTAATGTCCTGGGTATCCACAGCCGTAAACTTAATTCCCCGTGGTTTTAAGAAATCATTTACCAGGCGGAAAGTCCCACCGTAAATGTTGTCCCCAATGATAATGTGATCCCCTGGTTTAAACAGGGAAAGGGCCGCATGAATGGCAGCCATGCCACTGGAAAACGCAAACCCCCGGTCGCCATCTTCCAGTTCAGCACAAACATTTTCCACGTTATCGCGGGTCGGATTGCCCGAGCGCTCATAATCCCAGCGAACGGGCGCCCCTAATTTGGGATAACGAAAAGTCGACGAATTATAGATTGGCACGTTCACCGCACCGGTGTGGTTATCGTCGGGTTTGCCACCTCTAACCAATAGCGTATTAAATTTAACCAAACAGAACACCTCTAAGTATTTTCTAATTATCATACGCATTCTTGGTTAGAAAATGCAACCCATCATCAGCCAAACTAGACGATTTTGACCTTCGTCCCCACCGGAACGGTTCGGTTAATCCATTTGGCGTCAGGAATTGACAATCGAATACAGCCATGAGAGTTGGCCCGCTTGCCTAAATGCGCCGCTTCAGATTTAATGTATTGGCCCTTGGCATTTGTTGGCACCGTATGAAATAAATAAATGCCGTGATCCTTCCAGGATGTCCAGTAGCGGGCCCCTTCACGCGATTTACCATTATAGAAGAAATTCCCGTGTTCCTGCTGAATATGGTAAGTGCCCTTTGGCGTTGAATTATGAATGCCGGTTGAAGCGTACATCGTGTAGAGAACCCGATTGTTCGGACTCATAATATATACCCGTTGCTTTTTAAGAGATACTAAAATATACCGGGCGTTTTTGGTTGTAATTTTCGGATATGGTTTATTTTGAGATGATTTTTTCCAGTTAATAACTTTCGCGGTCTTTGGCTTATCGCCGTTATGATGACTATCTGCATGATCGTTGCCGCAGCCGGAAAGAATAACTGCCAGAAGGAAAACGACAACTAGTTGGATATATTTTCGCATCGTGTCTCACTTTCAATCAAAGTCTGCTTCAATTATAGCATTTTCCCATTTGATGGTTGAAAACGACCTCTGAAATTTACCGGTGCTTAAGATTTGTCAATATCAATTGCCCGATTAGCAGACAAAAGGTACAGATATTGATGATCAATTGGCCGTTTGAGAATCTTTGAAAGCGCCAGGGCATACAGCTTTAACTGCCCCCGGTACCGGTGCACAATGTCAGCGACGCCGGTTTTGGGCGTAATCCGATCCGTCTTATAGTCAAAGAGCGTCACATGATCATCAACCAATACATAACCATCAATAATCCCGTGAATGAGAATCCGCTGGTCATCATTTTCCTGAAAGGCGGAAAAGACGTCCTTAGCCTTCATTAACAGTGAAAACGGGACTTCGCGGTAGGTTGTCGTTGGATGGGCCAGCAGCTCTTTGCCTAGTGGGTCGCGATAAAAGGCCACAATTTCGTCAACGTTAATGGCTTTAGCCACCTTTTCCGACAAAATTCCCTGCTTGACCATGTTACCGATTAATTCTTGAAGGGACCGGCTGGTCGGGCTACTCGTTAAATTGACCTGTTGAAGAACCAGGTGGGTCGCGGTTCCAACTTCGGTTGGCGCCGGCTGACCGGTACCACCTTCGGCAATGAAATCGGGCGCATCAAAATTAGCCTTTAGGTATCGTCCGGTTTGGGCAACCTGATTCACATCGAGGGTTGAGTATGGCGACAGCTGGGCATTATCCGGATCATCAAAGAGCCGCTTAATTTCCGATACCGATTGATAAGCCGTTGTCTTGGTAGCGGCAACGTGAGGGTAATTGAAGTTCATAATTTGAGAAATTGCGGCAACCGTCGTCGGTTTGAGCTGGGGCCGCTGCTGGTCAATTTTCTGAATAAATTCGTTGGCGGATCCGGTAGTTTGGTCCTGTTCCCCAGCCAAGTCGCTGATTTTCTCATCGTCATAAAATTCGATTTGAAAGGCGGCTTGATCATCTTGGAGAACTCGGAAATCATCGGCATCCCCAAATTGACTGGTAATGACCGGATGACGGGCAATTGCCGGGCCAATCCAGTCAAGATAACTTCTGGCCGCGTTGCGGATTGCTGCGGGCAGTACCAGCTGATTTGCGTCCGTTTGACCCTGCCATTTGTCAATCAACTGCTGGTCATCGCCGTCCTTGTCCCCCTTAACCTTGGCGACCAGATACAGCTGCTGTTCGGCTCGCGTCATCGCAACGTAGAGTTTTCGCATCTCTTCTGACAAGCTGGCATTCTTGGTAATGTCAACGATAGCCTGCTTCTGAAGGGGTGCGCGCACCTCTCTGGTCTCAGGATTCAGGTAGGAAATCCCGATGCCCCAATGATCGTTTAAGACGTAGTTGCCAACGATATCGCGTTGATTGAAGTTCTTGCCAACGTCACTAAGAAATACAATTGGGAATTGAAGCCCCTTACTGCCATGAATTGTCATCACGTGAACGGTGTTATCAGAAGCCGTTGGGGCGACACTTGCCAAATCCTGATCATGATCCTGCATCCGCCGAATGAATTGAACAAACTGAAAGAGCCCCTTAAAGCCATTCCGTTCGTAGTCCGCAGCCCGTTCGTACAGTGCATGCAAATTTGTTTGCCGCTGCAGTCCGGCAGGCATCCCGCCAACGTAGTCCAGATAGCCGGTTTCAGTATAGATGTCCCAAATCAGGGCCACCAACCCATCCTGCTGGGCAACGTCCTTAAAATGCGTCAGCTGCTTTAAGAAGCGGTCAATCTTGGGATAAATAGCGGTGGCGTAATCATTTGGTTCGCTAGTTTCAAATTGGTGATAGAAATCAAGCACCGCCTGATAGTAATTACCGGTCCGCCGGTTAATCCGCAGGTAGGCCAGCTGGTTTTCATCCAATCCAACAATTGGTGAGCGCAGCACGGCAACCAGCGGAATATCTTGGAACGGATTATCAATGATTGCGAGAAGCGACATCATAATTTGAATTTCGGTGGTTTTAAAATAACTTTTGGCGCCGGTAATTTCTGCCGGAATTCCGTACTGTGTAAAGACGTCGGAAAGGGTTAGCTCGTTATTATGGGTTGGCGAAATCACCGCAAAATCACCATAGCTCACCGGCCGCATCTTGCCTAAATCCTTATCAAAAATTTTCTGGCCGGCATCGTAGAGCTGACGAATTTTCTGGGCAATGATGGTTGCCTGACCCACGTCACTGTCCTCGATCTCATCAGTTATCGGGTCAGCGTCCTGGTTGGAGGCAACGGCGGACTTGGTGCGGTAAACAATCAGGGAAATTGTTTGATCAGTTTCCTCTGGATAGTAGGCCGCGCCGAACTTTAGCTTGGACTTGCCCGTGTAGTCAACATCGCCAACCTGTTGATCCATAATTTGTTCAAAGATCAGGTTGGTAAACCGATCCACATTTTGCGTCGACCGAAAGTTTTCCGACAAACTAATCAGTTCATCAGGATTCGTCGGGGATTCAAACGCGTGCTGTTTGGCGACAAACATGGTCGGGTCCGCCAGGCGGAAGCGGTAAATCGACTGCTTCACATCCCCCACCATGAAGCGATTACCGGCATCCTGACGGGCGATCCGATTCAAGATTGCGTCCTGAAGCCGATTATTGTCCTGATACTCATCCGTCATGATTTCAGCGTACTGGTTCATCAGTTTTTGGCGAACCTGTTGTCCCTGCTCGCTGGCGTCACTCAAAATATCGTAAGCAGCATGCTCAATATCAATAAACTGCATCAAGTGACGGCGGGCCTTGGCTTGTTTATAGGCGGCCCGAAATGTCCGCACCACCGTCACCAGTTTTTCAATCCGGGCTTTAGCAGCATCCATGAGGTGGCGGTTATCCTGCTCATTAAATTGGAAGTAGCCGTCGATCAGCTTTTTCCACTGCGTGGTCATATCTTTCTTAAGATTTTTAATCTGGTTACCAGCCTGCTTTTGATAATCTGGCGCGTCCTTTGGAATCCGCGCCTTGTTAAGGCTGAAAAATTCAATATTAATCAGGAGCTGGCGAAGGTCATCCCAGTTTTTGGCCGAATCAACCTTTCGCTGAATGTCCTGAATCTTGGTTAGCTGGTCAAAAAATAACAGTTCATGCTTTTCGAGTTCGGCGTCCTGTGACACTTTAATAATGGCTTCGTGCGTCAAGATTAATCGCTTGAATGCCGCCGCAATTTGGGGGGCAATTAACGATTTGTACAGATCACTGCCCAGCAGTCCCGCATCCCCAATTTCGTAAAAGTTGGCAGCCGATGCCAACCAAGCATCGGGATCAGGGTTAACGTTAGCAAACTCATCCATTTGAAAAACAACGTTGGTTAAACCGTCATCATTTCGGTCACTGGAAAAATTTTCGGTCAGGGCGGCAAACGTCCCGTCAGCGTCCTGACCATACAGTTCCTCACGAACGTTATCCCAGACCTGTTCTTTTAGCAGCTGAATTTCGGTGTTATCCGATAATACTCGAAAATTAGGATCAATCCCCAATATATAGTAGTAACGCGCAACTAATTTTTGGCAGTAGGCGTCCATCGTGGTGATATCGGCGACGGCAACCTTGCGAATTTGTGTCAGCAAATGCTTCTTAACCGCCGGATCGCTGGCGTTGGTAAACTCAGCTTGCAGCGAATCCCGCAGTCGCTCGCGCATTTCCTTGGCCGCCGCGTTGGTAAAGGTAACCACCAAGAGTTCGTCAATGTTGATGCGTTGATTCTTAACCATGTCGATAATTCGTTCTACCAACACCTTGGTTTTCCCGGATCCCGCCGAAGCCGACACCAAAACGTTGCCTTCCGGGCGGTCTTTAATTGCTTTTTGTTGATCAGGTGTGTACTGCATTATGATTGCTTCCCCCTCAACTTATCAATGATGTCGTTCTTCTTGAGTTTCAATAAATTCCGATAATTATTTTCCGGCAATAGCGGGTCAAAATTCATGATCGCTTTATACGGCGTGTATTGCATCGGCGTATAGTTGTCAATTTTGACCGGTGCCAGGGTGGTGTCACCGTTAAAAATCCGTTTAGAAGCATCAACAATCAATCCCTCGGTATGATCAAGAAAAGCGTTCAGGTCTGCCGGCTGAATCGTCGATGACTTCGCGCTCAACCCACCCTTTTTCAGGGTCGTGAACGGATAGACGGCCGAGGTGCCGGTTGCGTTGGCCAAATCTTCATCGAGGTTAGCGATCAGATCGGCATCCTCCACCAAAATACCTTTGTATTTATGCTGACTCAAGAGTGATTTTTCCAAGCCCTTCTTAAAGTCTTCCGGCTTAAACTTTGCGTTGAAAATATGCAGATACAGGGCGCCAGCCAGCAACGCATCGTCGGAATCCGGATTAAGATCGGGCAGATTATGCCGCAAAACATCCAGATACGTCAACAGCTGCATGGAAAGCCCACTATAGGCTTCATTAAAGTCAAAATTCTTGTCACTGGATTTATAATCCACAATTCCGAAGTACCGCTTATTGTTGGCCGTCATCGAATCAATCCGGTCAATTCGACCCCGAACGTTGACCTTCTTATGATTTGGCAGGTCAAAGCTTAACCCCTTGAGTGCGTTCTGGGCCGGCTGTCCAAAGACCCGTTCGGTACTGCGAGGCCGCATCGGGGTTAACTTTTGCTGGTCACGCATCGTTCGGATCATCTGTTGAATGGTTGCCTGCAGCTGCATGGTAATGTAGTGCATCCGGTTGGAACTGGTTAATATCACGTACTGGAAATTATCAGGATCTTCCAACATTTTAGCGACGTTTTCGGCAACCATTTGGGTCACATCCGCGTCGTTGAGGCCTTTTAAATCGATGTGCTGATCATGGACTTCCGCAATAATGCGTTGGAGGGCCTCATGGAAAAACTGCCCAGTTGAAGCCGGTGACAATTCAAACTGATCCCGTTCCTGCAGTTTTAAGCCATATTGCAGGAAGTATTCGTACGGATTGCGGTAAAAGGATTCCAGTTGTGAAATCGAAATATTGAGGGCCGACCCGTATAGTTTCTCCGCAATTTGCTGGCTCAGCGGCACCGGGACGTTCTTGTAGTCAATACTGCCAAGCAGCCGGTTGGTTAATGGCGAGATGGTCGAATCTGCCCGCAACTGGTTGAAAATATAGTTCCAGGTTGGCGAAAGTTCCGCGCGTTGCTTATAGGTCTGCTGAACAACCTGAATCATGTGGTGCAGCGTTGCTCGCTTGGATCCAATATAGGTGCCGATTGGCTCATCATTTGCCGGGACTGCCGGTCTGTGAATGACCTGCAGACGAAAATGATCGGCAATTCGCTGCACGTACGGAGATAAGTTCACCCCGGCATCGTCAGTGAGTTTCTGAGTATAGGTAAAAATGAGTTTCTGCGTGGCCGTGGTAAACGCTAAATAATTCAAATACGGCTCAGCGGCCATCTGGGCATCTGCCGGATCGTTTAAGTACTGGTCGTCAGCCAAGCTATCCTGAAGCTGGGCAACGTCATCGTCGCCAAATAAGCTTTCGTTCACAATCCGTTCGGGCATTGTTTCGTCGTTTGACCCAATCATGATCGTGACTTTTCGATTATTCATCTGGACAATTCCGCTTTCAGACACCTGCACCTGATCCAGCGTGGAAGGAATTTGTGAATAATTTGCCCCTTCAAAACCGGCATGCAGTAAGTCCCAAAAGTCTTGCGGAATAAATGGCTTATCACCTAGGATCCGAACCGTTTCATCCAGAAGCGAACAAAACGTCCGCCAAACCTGTTCAATTTCGTCGGACCGGGTTAAATCCTGCTGATTAACAGCGGCATTTCGCAGTTCTTCCAAGCGACTCACGACGCCGTTGTCAACCAAAAACCGATAGAGAATCGCCGCTGCCTGAGCATTGGTCTTGGCCTTATAAAAGCGGTTATAAAATGGCGGCAGCGCATCCTTAATCAGATGACGAATCACGTTTACCTGGTGGGTCAGCGCCCGATCACGGTCGGTCAATGCCGGGCTATCATCCTGATCGGCAATCCAAACGTATTGCCAGTCCTCATCTTGCGTCCAGCGCTTGCCTTCAAAGCCATTTCGCAAAACCAAATTTTCAGTCACGGAAACGGCCTGCCGGTAGTCCGCAATTGCCATCGGTTGGCCATCAGCATCCCGGGGCACAAAAAGCTCCGTCTTCAAGAAGCGCATCACATCATCATAGCGATAGTTACGGGCCCGGGACGGATCTTTGATGTCAAACAGTGCGCTCAACAGATCAACCAGCGGATGATCAACCATCGACTTTTCAATATCCTTGAAATACGGCACTTGCTGGGTAGTGAAAACCGGATCCAAAATTGCGGCGTACGCATCCAAATGCCTGGTCAGCACCAAAAAATCGGAGTAGCGGTACCGACCGCTGGCAACCAATCGACGAATAATTGTGGCCACTTGATCCAATTCTGAATACTGATTATCAGCTTGATAAATCTGAATGGTACCGGGATCAACTTGGCGATCCGCCGTGATCTTTCCTAAACCGCTGGACTGAATCCAATAAGTTTCCAGCCTCAGCAAATCGTCCTTTACCCGGGGCCGGTTCGCGTACACCGGCGGCAGGTAGGCAATTTTATTCTGAGCGGCAAACTGATACAGTCGTAAAAACAACTTGGCCGATTGATAAAATAATGAAGGTTGTTCCGGTAGCTCCGTTCGGTAAGGCTGGTCCAAAATCAACGAGACCGTCACGCTGGCCCCCCGCTGGATCAACGTCTCAACTAACCGACACTCCTGGGCGGTCAGCTTGGAGAAATCGGCAATGTAAAAATGGTCCGAAGAAAGATCCTGCTGCCCTAGATAATCGCTCAACAGATTCAAGACTTCATGGCTATCGAAGTACTGATCATCGATTTGTTGCTTATATGCCGTGTAAATAATCGCAAAATCATGGAGTTTATCACGAAAGTCATTTGAAAGTGCTGCGTCTTCATTTTCATTAATTTTCATCAGATCGGCTGGTAAAACATTGCCGGCCTGCATCACGGAGATCTGGTGGGCAATTTGATCAATGAATCCCGGTAAATGGGCTTCCTGGCCAAATAAAATCAGGTCGTCCTGATGATCCACAATGATTTGATACAGCAGCATGTTAATTCCGGCGGCGCTAATCCGTTGTTTCTGGTACTGCGAGGTATTCCGCAGAAAATACCAGGCCAACCGGGTAAATGACAGCACTTGAATGCGGCTTTGAGCGGTCACGTCCTCATCGGGATTGCCAAGCTGCTTTAAAACTTCGACTTCCGATTCAAACTTAATATGGTTTGGAACCAAGTAAAAGAACCGGTCGGCCGGGTTGGTTGCACGCTGCGTTTTCAAAATCTCAACTAATTTCTCTTGGTGATCGTATCCATTAGTGCCAAGAACAAATTGTAGTGTCACGGTGGTTCACCCCTTTATCCTTAATCTCACAGTAACATCTTTATTATCCGAACAGGGTTCAAAAAACATTAAGTAGTCTGTTATCGGTGATAGGTTCAATTCGTTGAACATTGGAAAAAATAGTCTATTATTATAGGTGGATGTAACGATGCATCCATTTATTTGACCTAAATGAAAGCTTTATGCTTGCATTGATCTTGTTTACGAGAACCGCTCGGTCACTACGATTTAATATCGGAAGCAAGAATTTACGATCTACCCCCAATATATCTTTCAAGTTCACAAGCCGAGCGGTCCTCTCTCCTAATAACGCCTGGATTCAACCAGGCGGTACATAGTCATCATTTACTTTCAGCAATGAAATGACGTATCTTAATTCACTTTCATTTCATTTTCACCTAAACGGCTCAAGAGAGGGATTGTCACCGAATATGGATATTCCACGTTCGCATGACAACCCCTCTCTTTATTGGCGCTTCGTCAATCAAAAGTCACTGGCTGAAGCCACTTACCCATTGGTCGCCGCGCTCTTCACCTTATTTTCCACCATGACTTTGTTGGTGTAATATTCCAGATCGTTCACAATTGCTTCGCTCTGGTCACCCTGAGCCTGGGCGGTGTGGAGATTTTGCTGGGCAACCACCCAATAAACCAAGTTATCGGTAATTGGAAGAATGTCACGAATAACGTGAAAGTCAAACTTATCGGAATTGCTCGACTTCATATTTAAGTAGTTATTCCAGTCCGTCACCATTTTCACGGCGGTATTTTCATTTTTAGAGATGGCCGTGATAATAACAAAGTGGGAACTCCGGTTGGCGACAAATAACTGTTGCTTTAACTGTTTAATCTGTTCTGCATTTAATTTAATTGCCATTCATAATCACTCCTCGCTATCGATATTTTTTAAGGTCTGTGTGACTTACGCATTCACAATTCCAACTGACCGATTAATCAATTTCTGGTTAACCAGCATGTCGAATACCAGATCGGCGACGTTACTTGCGGCTACCTGACCAGCCGGCATCTTCACCCCTTCATTATAAAGGTCATATTCGGTGCGGGGCCCATCGGTTAAGGTAACCATTCTAACTATAGAATACGGGATTTCCGACTCATCGACAATCTTAATTGCATATCTTTGCTGTTTTATAAACTCCGTGGGGTCGGCCACGTCCCGATAGTGGATTGGGGCCGTTAATTCATCATCAACGCCAGCGTAAGACAGCATGATAAAGTGGGAAATATGGGGAGCCACTTCGTCAATCGCGTCAAATAGTGACTCAAAATCCAGATCAGCATCCTTGACCCCAACGGCTGCCAAAACCCAATCCACATCCTTCAATTGCTGCAAATAATCCCCACTGCTTTGAAGGTCACCGCTGAACACGTGATATGAAATATCGTCATTTTCATCCAGCAGCGGCAGTAAAGCCCCAACAACTGAACTATGGTTATCTAAAATTAATAATTTTTTCATGAATGTGACCTTCCTAATCTAGTCGAAATGTTTTGCACTTACCTTAATGTGTATCATAATTAAGCTAAGAAATCAAAGGAGGAATTACGATATGGCGAAAACAGTTACCATTGGTAAATCAGATGTCACCACCACCCCGCTTGGTTTAGGGACCAATGCCGTTGGCGGCCACAACTTGTTCCCAAACTTAGACGAAGAAGCTGGCATGGCTGCCGTGCGTGCCGCACTGGACAGCGGGATCACTTTGCTGGACACGGCGTTTGCTTACGGCCTGGGGCGTTCCGAAGAACTGATTGGCAAAGTTCTCAAGGACTATGACCGCTCCAAAGTCATCGTTGCTACCAAGGGCGCCCAAATTGTTCATGACGGGCAAACAACCATTAGTAATCAGCCGGATGATTTGAAGCGCTTTGTTGAAGCGAGCCTTAAGCGGCTGCAAACCGATTACCTGGACATCTTCTACATTCATTTTCCAGATGAAACGACCGCTAAAGATCAGGCCGTCGCAACCCTTCAGTCTCTAAAAGAGCAAGGATTAATTCGGGCAATCGGCGTCTCGAACTTCTCCCTTCAGCAGCTAAAGCAAGCCAATAAAAATCATCAAGTTGACGTTATCGAAAACCAGTACAGCCTCGTGCACCGACAGCCGGAACGAGACCTCTTCCCGTATTTAAGAAGCGAACACATTTCATTTGTGCCATTCTTCCCGCTGGCTTCCGGACTCCTTACAGGTAAATACGAAAACCAACCGCAAAGTTTTCCAAAAGATGATATGAGAAGTCAGGATCCCAACTTTTCTGGTAACCGATTCAAGGCAATTAATGAAGCCGTCGCCGGTCTTTCGCCAATTGCAGCCAACCACGACGCCACCATCGCGCAAACCGTTCTTGCTTGGTACATTAAGAATCCTGACGTGACGGCAGTCATCCCCGGGGCCAAGACTCCCGAACAAGTGACAAGCAACGCCAAGGCGCTTAACATCAGCTTAACTGACGAAGAATACAACATGATTGATAACGCGTTCAAACCATTCGAATAGTGAAATTCTTCCTTCAAATTAGTTGCCCGCCTTTCATAATTCGCGTAAAACCCCGATTTAAAATTGAAGTGCAACACTTG
>NZ_AZFZ01000056.1 GCF_001435895.1 Lentilactobacillus parafarraginis DSM 18390 = JCM 14109
AGGATAAAACTTAGGAACTTTAGACATTACGGTTGTCTGAATGGGGGATGAAATTATGACAACGCAAAAGCGGGGACTCTTGTTGGTTAATTTAGGATCGCCGGTATCACCGCTCACGAAGGATGTGCGGGCGTACCTACAGGAATTTTTGAGCGATCAACACGTCGTGACGCTGCCAAAGTGGTTCTGGCAGCCTTTATTACGTGGCATCATTTTGCCAATGCGGTCCTGGCGTTCGGCAACGTTTTATCAGCATATGTGGCGAAAGGATGGTTCGCCGCTAGTTATTTACACGCAGAAAATGCAGGAGAAGGTCCAAAAACGCCTGCCGAATTGGGATGTGCGTTACGCGATGACATACGGGCAACCAGACATCGGAGAAACATTACATGATATGCAGAATGCTGGCGATGACCAAATCGTTGTACTGCCATTATTTCCGCAGTACACCCAGAGCACCCATGGTGGGATTATTCAACAGGTTCGCGATTCCGGGGTGAAGGTGGCATTCATTCGTCACTTTTACCAGCAGCCCCAGTATGTAAAAATACTGGCCAAGCAGGTAGATGCGAGTTACCAAAAGGGCGACTATGACGCAGTGGTCTTCAGCTATCATGGAATCCCATCCGCAATGGTGAAACACGGCGATCCGTATCTCAAGGAGTGTCGCGAAACCACGGCAGCCGTTACTAAACTCCTCAAGTTACCCCACGATAAGGTTTCAATGGCGTTCCAATCTAAATTTGGCCCGGCGCCGTGGCTGAAGCCCTATTTGAAAAATACGTTGATGCAGCTGGCGGCCATGGGGAAACGGAACGTGTTGATTGTAACGCCGTCGTTTGTGGAGGATTGTCTCGAAACAATTGAGGAAAACGATGTTCAAAACTACCAAACGTTTCGTGCGAGTGGCGGTCAAGTATTTGACGCGGTTCCGCCGATGAATGCCAGTGATGATTTTTGCGATTTCTTGGCCACTATTAGTGCCGAAGAATTAAATGATGTCGGGGGCCGGACAAGTGAAAATTGATGACAAGAAAAGTCTAGATGAAATTAATCAAAGTGTCGCCGTGCCGAGTGTGTATGAGACTTCATTTGTTCAGAAATTTTTAGCCTATAGCGGTCCCGGTGCCCTGGTCGCGGTGGGGTACATGGATCCGGGAAACTGGCTGACTTCGTTATCTGGTGGCAGTCAGTACCGTTACAAACTGCTGGCGGTGTTACTGTTATCAATTCTGGTGGCAATGTTTATGCAGACGTTGGCGATTAAGCTGGGTGTCGTTGCCCGTCAGGATTTAGCCCAAGCGATTGCCGCAAAGGTGTCCAAACCGGTCCGTTACGGTCTGTGGCTAATTAACGAAGTCGCGATGATGGCCACCGATATGACCGGAGTTGTCGGTACTTCGATTGCGCTCATGTTATTATTTGGATTGCCATTAATTTATGGGATCCTGCTGACGATTTTGGACGTTCTAATGGTTCTGCTATTTTTACGATTTGGCATTCGCCGAATTGAGTTTATCGTGTTAACCGCGATTATGATTGTGGGCGTGATCTTTGGAATTGAGGTTTTCCGGGCTCATCCAGAATTCGCCGCGATTCTCAATGGCCTGGTTCCCAGTTCGCAAATTTTGACGCATCACAGTGAACTGATTCTATCCCTGGGAATTATTGGCGCGACAATTATGCCGCATAATGTGTATCTGCATTCATCATTAGCCCAGAGTCGCCGATATGACTATCACGATCCCAAACAGGTCAACGAGGCGTTAAGGTTCGCAAAGTGGGATTCCAACGTCCATTTAGTTGCCGCGTTTATTATCAACGCATTGTTATTGATCCTCGGCGGGACGCTGTTCTTTCATACCGGGAACCATTTGGCCGCGTTTCGGGACGTCTATGAAGGACTTAAAAGCCCCGCGGTTGTGGGTGGCTTGGCCAGTCCATTAATGAGCACGCTGTTTGCGTTTGCGTTACTGATTACTGGGTTGATTTCATCAATCACGAGTACATTATCCGGTCAAATTGTGATGGAGGGGTACCTCAATATTCGCTTACCCTTATGGGAGCGGCGCCTGTTGACGCGGTTCGTTACGTTAATTCCAATTCTCATTATCGGATTTATCGTTGGTTTTAACGAGCAAACCTTTGAACAAATGATTGTGTTTGCCCAGATTGCCCTGTCAATCGCGTTGCCGTTCACGCTTTATCCGATGGTCGCGTTAACCGCAAACCGCAAACTGATGGGTGAGCACGTTAGCCCTTGGTGGATCACTACCTGCGGGTATATTTTGACCACGATCATTACCGTGTTAAACGTTCAGTTTATGTTCAGTGTTTAAGAATTGATTTTTTGATGAGTTACGAAATTTGGTGTTTATATTTTGTGAGGGGGAGTTGTTCGTTGAAAATTTTAGGAATTCTTGGGGGTCACCGAAGAGATGGTGTGACCGGTAAGATGCTGGAAACTGTTTTGTCGGGAGTCGACCAACCTAATCAGGCTGAACTGGTTTACTTGGAAGACTATCCGTTTAAACCGGATCATGGTGATCAAAAGGACCCAGTATTGGACCAGCTTGAGGCGAAGATGCTTGCCAGCGATGTCTGGGTAATTGCTGCGCCAACGTACTGGGGTGGCCTAGCCGGTGAGATGAAGGACTTCTTTGACTGCATGCGCCAGCGCTTGGTAAGAATCGATCATCTGGGGGCCACGCATCCGGACCGATTTAAGGATAAGCATTACTTAAGTCTGACCAATTGCTATACAGGTACTTTCGAAAACTGGGTGACCGGCGTAACCGATCAGAGCTTTCGAACGATTGACAAAGTGATGTCGGCCGCTGGGGTGATCAAGCTCCATGAATTAGTGGTTACAAATACTTATGGAATGACCGAGTTACCGGATCGTAAAAAACAGGCGTGCCTTACTTGGGGGAAACGCCTGAATTCTATTAAAAAGCGAGATGACAGTACTGTGAAAAGATATATTGAGTTGTTCTTTATGATTGCTGTAATGGCCTTAGTGACAATGGGAATTCAACTTGGTTTTGGCTTTGTTCCCAAGCATGATTTTTGGATGGCCTATGCGTCCTTTGTTGTGATCTTTTATGTACTTTTGGGCAGTATTCTGCACTTCTTTACGGTTGTTAAACACCGCCGGCGGTAAGTAACAAAGTGGTTTCCGATTTTCGAGATGGAAAGGATGGTCATAGATGAGCTATTTGCAAGTTGCTGAACCAATAACGCTTCCCTGTGGTGTAACGGTTAAAAATCGGTTTGTGAAATCGGCTTTGAGTGAAACGATGGCTACCGATGATCATCAGCCCACCCCACTTTTTAATCGGTTATATCACACGTGGGCCCAGGGCGGTGCCGGGATTGTGATTACTGGTAACGTGATGGTTGATCGCAGCGCAATTGCCGAACCGGGAAACGTGGTGGTCGATGATCGGGTAGACTTTGCCAGCCTTAAGCAGTGGGCGCAGGCGGGGACCGCCAATAATACCCAGCTTTGGTTACAGCTGAATCATCCGGGAAAGCAATCCCCCAAGATGTTTTCAAAGCAGCCAATCGCCCCAAGTTCTATCCCGATTTTTGGGCCGAACCAGCGGGCCTTTAACGCTCCCCGAGCCCTTTCAACCGCGGAAGTTGAGGCAATTATTCAAAAATTTATCAATGCGGCGGTGCTGGCCCAGAAGGCTGGATTTTCTGGTGTTCAGATTCACGGGGCTTTTGGCTACCTGGTGAATCAATTCTTGTCGCGGCGGGATAATCAGCGGCAGGATCAGTATGGTGGGACCCTAGCGAACCGGATGCGCTTTTTAATGAATATTTATCAGGGGATTCGGGCCGCATGCGGTAACCGATTTCCAATTAGTCTCAAACTGAGTCTGACCGATATTAACTTGGACGGGTTTACGGAAGAGGACTTTCAGGCAGTTGTCAAAACGATGGCGGCACTTGGCGTCGACATGATTGAAGTGGTTGGCGACGACTACGAAAATTCTCAGATTGGTTTTTCTGGGATGGCTCATCTCCTTAGCCAACTGGTGGAAACTCCAATTGCAATTAGCGGCGGTCTGCGACATATTTCGGCCATGGAAGAGGCACTGGGACGCCGCGACGCGCAGCTAATTGGTATGTGTACCCCGATGGCCGTGATGCCGGATCTTCCCAATCGGATTCTTAGCGCAACTTATCAGCCGTTTGGCTTGCCATTTAAGATTGGTAACCAGCGGTTAGATGATCGCCTCAAATCGATCATCGTTAATGGGTACTGTGAAGCGCAGGTAAAACGGATTGCGGAAGGAAAACCAACCAAAGTGTACACAAATCCTTGGCGATCAGTTCTTGCCAGCGTCCAGCTTCATGGCATTAATGGGTTGCGGACGCGGCGAATTCAGTAGCGGGTTAGTGATCCTGCAAATCTGAAAAGATGGCTTGCATCCGCGTCTCAATATCGTTCAGCTCCTTGGCGTATGCCTTGAGGTTGGCAGAATGCTGCTTAACCTTTTTAGGATCAGCGTTCGTTTTGTAACGGAGCTTATGTTCCAAGCTCGCCCACATGTCCATTCCAATGGTGCGAATTTGAATTTCAACCGGGACATCCGAAACGCCGACTGACTGGAAAACGGGAACGGAAACCACCAAATGCAAACTTCGGTAACCGCTCTTTTTAGGATTTTCAATGTAGTCTTTGCGTTTCAAAAGGGTGACATCGGACTGTTCGGTGAGGGCCTTTTCGACCCGATAGATATCATCGATGTAGTTGGTTACCACTCGGATTCCGGCGATATCTCTAATATGTTTTTGGACGTTTTCAATCGTTGGCTTGTAACCTTTTCGTTCCAATTTTTCAAACAGGCTGCTGGTTGACTTCATTCGCTCTTCCATGTGATGAATCGGGTTGTGATCATATGTCATCGAATATTCTTCATCGAGGTTTTCGAGCTTGGTACCAATTTCGTTGGCCCCCGAATGGCAGAGCTGGTAAATTTTAACCAGGCTCTTAAAGTCTGACGCTTCACGTTTGAAGTTAGATTGTTCAAGCTGTTGTTCAATTTGTTTGACGTTCATGAAGTCACGTCGTTCCAATATCATCATTTAATCATCCTTTGTATTTAAATTTGATTCAAAAGGGGGTTGCGTTGATGCCTATTAACGCAATCCCCTTTAATTAGTTCTTAAAACTGGCTAAACAGCTGATCAATTTGTTGATACTCGGCATCGCTCAGATCAATGGCCATTGCTTTGGCGTTGCTATGAACTTGATCGGCTACCCGGGCACCCGGAATGACGACGCTGATATCCGGATTCTTAATGTACCACGCTAGAATTGCTTGAGCCACCGTTGCTGAGTGAGCTACCGCGATTCCCTTCACAATTTCCAGGTTATCCATAATCGTCTGGTATTGATCGGATGAAAATTGCTTGAATTTACTTGCATCAGCTGGTGTGTATTTACCGGTTAACAATCCGGAAGCAAGTGGAAAATATGGGACAAATGAGATCTGGTGATCCTTGAGGTACCCAAATTCCGCATGCTCAGCTTGTCTGTGAACCAGGCTGTAGTTGTCTTCAACGATATCGACTTGATCGTCGACATTGGCTTCCTTAATCTGGTCCAACGAGAAGTTGGAGACCCCAATGGCCTTGATTTTACCGGCCTTCTTCTCATCGACTAACGCTTGAACGGCTTCAGCCTTCGGGGTCTTGTCATCCGGAAAGTGGATGTAAAAAATATCAATGTAGTCAGTTTCCAGTCGAAGCAAAGCATCGTCGACGGATTGCTTTAAAAATGCCGGGTTGTTGTTGGGCTGAAGGTTATTATTAGGATCCTGGGCGGCTTTGGAAGCAATCACAAATTGATCGCGATCATAGTCTTGAATTACGTCACCAATGATTTCTTCAGACTTTCCCAATCCATACATAAAGGCCGTATCCAGTAGTGAAATGCCGTCGTCCAAGGCAGCTTTCACAACCCGGAACCCATCTTCATCCTTTAAGCCATCAAATAAGTTGTGGCCGCCGACCTTATTGGTACCCAGGCCAAGGGGGGTGGTCTCAACGGAACTCTTACCAATCTTAACTGTTTGTGTCATTGTGTGTACCTCCTGAACCCCCTATGGGGATCAATCTGCAAACCAGTTGGTCATAATCGAAAACCAGTTTGCAGTTACTGATAAGACAAAAGAAAAATGAGATTGGGAATTATCAGCATTCCCAATCTCTATAAAGTATAAGACAACGTTTCACCATCATTCAAGGTAATTTACTTTTTTATAATAAGTTGATTGCCAAATTAATTATTCATCATAGGGACCTTTGCCAAGGTAAGCATTGATCATCCAGATGTTTTTATCAATGTCTTCCTTAAAACCGTTTAACATATCCTGGGTTGGGAAGTTCTTTTCGTCATCGGTAACTTCGATGCCCTTTTGATACTGGTCGCGGAGATATTTAAACTGGTCTGACAGGCGTTGCATGAAATCCCGCATGGTTAACTGATCCCAGCTGACCTTTTCGTCTGGAAGTCCGGTATTTTCGATAAACTCATGGGTGGTGGCAAACGGTGACCCGTTGATTGCGATCAACCGTTCAGCAACGTGATCGAGTTGTTCAGCAAGCTGATCGTTATAGTCGTCCATTAATGGATGCAGTCTGAAGAAGTTTTCACCACGCATGTACCAGTGGGTCTGCTGAATGTTCGTTTGCAGCTGACTTAAATCGGCTACTAACTGATTTAATTGGGCCCGTGTCTCTGGAAAATCGTACTTATTTGCCATCAATCATTACCTCCTAAAAGTTCAATAACAGAATCCGGTTACAATCCTAGTTTATCGGTACTGAGAAGGTGAATGCAAGCGAAGTGACTGCTAATTAGACGATTTTTTTGAGAGCGGCAAGTTGGTCAATTTCATAAGTTGGTTTTGTCGTTGTTTGGTTAGATTGGTGCTGAGGGTTAAACCAGACTGAGTCGAGGCCATAGGTGCGGGCACCCAAAATATCGGACGTTAATGAATCGCCAATCACCAGTGACTGGTGACGGTCAAAATTTGGAATATGCTGCGCAACGTAATCGAAAAAGGCCCTTTCCGGTTTTCGGGCCCCAATGCGTTCCGAAATAAACAGGTTTTCAAAGTAGGGCGCCAGCCCGGCTTCGCGAATTCGTCTTTCTTGGGTATTGGCGATGCCGTTGGTCACGAGGTACAGTTTATGTTGATTGCTTAAGGTTGTAACCAGCTGCTTAGCCCCGGGAATGGGATCGTGGCCCTCGGCCAGGTAATTACGGTAGGTTTTCTCAATCAGCTTGCCATTAAGGTCTTCACCAAAATGTTTGAAGAGCAGAGTGAATCGCGTGTCTAATAATTCTTGACGGCTAATCTCCCCGCGTTCATATTGTTGCCACAGATGTTGATTGAGCTGCTGGTAATAGGCCATGATTTCCGGAGTTAGGGGTTTGTTTAAATTAGCGAATAATTTATTAAGGGCCTGTTTTTCCGATAGGTCAAAATTTAGAATCGTATCATCGATATCAAATAAAAGGGTTGAATAGGCCAATGAACTCACTCCAAACTTTCGGTGACAATTGAGTCGACAACCGTTTGAATTGCTGAAATTAAGGGGCTATCTGGTTTGATGCCGGTTTCTGCAAACCGATTTTCCCACCACTGTTTCCGGATATTGGAAATGACCGGGACGATTTTTTTGCCGGTCGAAGTGAGGGTTAGAATGATGGACTTTCCGGTTCCCGCGGTTTTAGTGAGGTATCCCAGACTTTCCATCTTCTTGATTTCCCGGGTTGCCAGGCCCTTGTCAATCACGAGGGACTTGGCGACCTGGTTTTGGTTAATAAATGAATTGTCGTTGATCGTTAATAGAATGCAGGCTGCCGTTGGGTTTAGCTGGTGCTTCTTGAACAGCTCGCCGGTGTCTTTATAGTACTGACGGTGGAGGATCGAAATGTCTTGTGCTAAGTAGCCAATATCTTTCAAAATTATTTTCCTTTCGTTCGAAAAAATCCTAGAGTCAGATTAGCATTTTTTAGTTGACAATTCAACATAATGACATTAATCTTTATGGTAAGTTGAATTGTCAACACAGAAAAATTATAAGAGGTGTCGGATGTATGGCAGACAAAAAACGGGGTTCTCAAGCCTTAATTAAATCGATGATTAATCAAGATATTAAGTATGTATTTGGTATTCCGGGTGCCAAGGTCGATCAGCTATTTGAAGATCTTCAATATAGTGATCAGCCGAACGCCCCTCAATTGATTGTGACCCGTCATGAGCAGAACGCCGCCTTTATCGCTCAGGGAATCGGCCGATTAACTGGCAAACCAGGCGTCGTTGCCACAACCTCCGGCCCAGGCGTTTCTAATCTGGTGACTGGGTTGATGACCGCAACTGCTGAAGGTGATCCGGTTATTGGCCTAGGTGGGCAGGTGCCGCGAGATGACCTTGCCCGCTTAACCCATCAAAGTATTCCAAGTAAGGAATTGATGAGCGTTGCCGCTAAAAGCAGTGTCGAAGTTCAGGATGCCAATAATCTGTCAGAAGCCTTCACAAATGCCTACAATACCGCAACTTCTGGTAAGGCTGGCGCAACGTTTATTTCACTGCCATCCGACGTTTTGAGTGACAACGTTGAACGTCCCGAAATGGCCCCGTTGGCTAAATCGGAACGGACCCAAACATCCCCGACCACCCTTAATAAAGTGATTGACATGATTAAGAATGCCAAGTTACCGGTTATTCTAGCAGGAATGCGGGCATCATCTCAGGAAGTGACCGAATCGCTTCATAAATTATTAGAAAAAGTTGCCCTCCCCGTGGTGGAAACCTATCAGGGTGCCGGCGTGATTTCTCATGAGTTAATTGATGACTACTTCGGCCGGGTTGGGCTGTTTAGAAACCAAATTGGCGATACCTTGCTTAAACAGAGTGATTTGGTAATCGCCGTTGGTTACGATCCGGTGGAATACGAAGCCCGAAATTGGAACGTTGAACATAATGACCAAATTATTAACATTGATAGTATTTCCCCAGAATTAACGGTGGATTATCAACCAGATGTTGTGATTGAGGCCGATATTGCCGGGACCTTGGATGCGCTAACGGATGCCCTGCCGGCTGATTACAAATTATCTACCGAAACGGTTCATCAGTTAACCGAGTTACGACAAGTATTTGATCGGCAAAATGAAGTGAAGACGACTGCTAAACCGGGAACCATTCATCCGATTGACATTGTCAACGAACTTCAAAAGAAGGTTGACGATAACACGACTGTGACGGTCGACGTCGGTAGTCACTACATCTGGATGGCCCGTCACTTCAGAATTTACCGGCCTCGTCATTTACTATTCAGTAACGGGATGCAGACGCTGGGGGTTTCCCTGCCCTGGGCGATTGCTGCCAAGTTGGTTCGGCCAGATGAAAAGGTGGTTTCCGTTTCGGGGGATGGTGGCTTTCTGTTTTCTGGTCAGGAATTGGAGACCGCTGTCCGGCTCAATCTCAACATTGTCCAATTAATTTGGGATGATGGCTACTATGATATGGTTAAATTTCAGGAAGAGGCGAAATACGGCAAGAATGCTGGCGTTAAACTTGGGAAAGTCGACTTTGTCAAATACGCTGAGAGTTTTGGGGCAACTGGTTTGCGAGCAACCAACCCCGATGAACTGAGTCAGGCACTTGATCAAGCATTTAACGCAAATGGGCCCGTAATTATTGACATTCCGGTCGATTATAGTGATAACATTAAATTGAAGTCTGCGTTATTAAAAGATATTTTAAACTAGAAATAAGGAAGTTTTACTATGGCGAAGCATACAACGTTATACCAGCACGGAACGCTGGCATTATTGGTCCCAGGTCTGTTAAGGGGCACAATGACAATGGGAGATCTCCTAAAACATGGGGACACCGGCATTGGGACAGGTGAAGGCCTTGATGGTGAGCTGATCATTCTTGACGGTAAGCCCTATCAGGTTGATGGCGATGGTAACGTCAACATCGTACCCGATTCGTTTACCATGCCGTTTGCCAACATTCACTACGCCCGGTATTCGCCGCTTGCCGAGTCTGAAAATGTGTCCCAAGATGACTTGGACGAGCAAATTGTTTCATTAAGTAAGGCCGGTAACACGTTTTTCTCAATTAAAATTACCGGGAGCTTCTCAGATGTGAAAACCCGGGCGGTCCGCAAGTCAGAGCCACCATTTCACACCCTTGCGCAAACTGCACGCCACCAAAATGTGTTCACCCGCGATAAGGTAAAGGGCACGTTGATTGGGTATTACTCACCAGAACTGTTTGATGGGGCGGCCGTTGCGGGCTTCCATAATCATTTTCTTTCAGATGATCACAAATTTGGCGGTCACCTGTTGGACTTTCATTTGGAGAAGGGTGAGGTATCCTACCAATTATTCGATACCTTTGAGCAGCATCTGCCAGTGAACGACGATCAGTATATGACCCATGATTTTTCAACCGATAATATTGCTGACACGATCCATAGTGCTGAAGGTTAGATTGCAAAGCTAGTCCGGATGCGAACGGAATTTTCGATCAAATAGATACCGGTAATTTTAAAATAAGTTGTTACTAAAATTCACTAAAATTTATAAAATTATTACTAAAAAAGTAGCTGTTATCCTAAACGTTGGGGTAACAGCTTTTGTTTTTGGTCGCTAAAAATATTTGTCAGATAATAGTTTCTCTGGGTTGATTTATCCGGATAAATAGGATAATATACCAACATGTAAACGCTGCAAGTTTATCAATTGTATAAGGTTCTAACAATAATTGAATTTGTAAGCGTTGTTATAATAAGCATCAGCATGGAGAATTGGTGATAAGGTAATTAGTCGATTTATATGATTTGTTATGTAACCCCTTTCAACCTTTGAGATGGGTGCCATAAGAAATCAGGGCAATTTATACGTTAAGGAGAATGAGAATGGAAAAGGTTGAGAGTACAGAAAAGAAGATCTCAAGCAAGTTTATCTACTTTTTCGGGTCATTTGGTGGAATCTTGTTTGGTTACGATATCGGGGTAATGACGGGTGCGTTACCATTCCTTCAGATTGATTGGGGCCTGCAGAATGAAGCCGGTATCGTTGGCTGGATTACATCATCTGTCATGTTGGGTGCCATCTTTGGGGGCGCCATCGCCGGGCAATTATCGGATAAGTTAGGCCGGCGAAAAATGATTTTGCTTTCAGCAATTATTTTCACGATTGGATCAGTTCTTTCCGGACTGTCACCAAATAACCAGGGTGAATGGTATTTGATTGCCGTTCGGGTCTTCCTTGGATTAGCAGTTGGGGCCGCGTCAGCCTTGGTACCTGCTTACATGTCTGAAATGGCGCCAGCTAAGGCCCGGGGTAGTTTATCCGGGTTGAACCAAACCATGATTGTGAGTGGGATGCTGCTTTCATACATCGTCGACTTCCTCTTAAAGGATCTGCCAGAAAACTTGGCATGGCGGCTGATGTTAGGATTGGCTGCGGTTCCCGCAATCATCCTGTTCTTCGGGGTTTATAAGTTACCAGAATCTCCCCGGTTCCTTGTAAAGTCAGGCCGTGAAGAGGATGCTCGTCGGGTCCTAAGCTATATTCGGACGAACGATAATGAAATTGATACTGAATTAAACCAAATCAAGCAAACTGCGAATGAAGAAAAGTCAGTTTCCAAGTCAACTTCTTGGGCAACCGTTTTCAGCGGTAAGTACCGATACCTGGCAATTGCCGGGATTGGGGTTGCGGCATTCCAGCAGTTCCAAGGGGCCAACGCCATCTTCTACTACATTCCATTGATCGTTGAAAAGGCAACTGGTAAGGCGGCGAGTTCAGCATTAATGTGGCCAATTATCCAGGGAGCTATCCTGGTAATCGGTTCACTGGTTTACATTGCCATTGCCGAGAAATTTAACCGGCGGACGCTTTTGGTTCTGGGTGGTTCGGTTATGGGGCTGTCATTCCTATTGCCAACCATTATCAATATGCTGCTGCCAAACGCCAGTCCAATGATGATCGTTGTCTTCTTAAGTATCTACGTTGCCGCATACTCATTCACTTGGGCACCGCTAACCTGGGTACTTGTTGGGGAAGTCTTCCCACTAGCAATTCGGGGCCGCGCTTCCGGTGCCGCTTCATCAGCTAACTGGGTTGGCTCATTCGCAGTCGGTCTGCTCTTCCCAATTATGACCGCTCACATGCCACAGGACGCCGTATTTGCAATCTTCGGCGTAATCTGTTTGGCAGGGGTTTGGTTCATTCTCAAGTGCGTGCCGGAAACAAAGGGTCGCTCACTTGAAGAGATTGAGGAACAGGGAACTAATAAGTAAATTTGCGATTCGTATCTGGTAACGCAATGTTTAATTGAAAGGAAGCGGGAATCCTGATTCGGGATTTTTGCTTCCTTTTTCTAGACAAACAATCACCAATCTAAAAACCAGGTTCACGATCAGCAAATGCTGAAAGTGGGCCTGGTTTTTGACTGTTCATTTTTTCTGCGCAAATCGAAATACTTCATATAGAAAGAAAACCCCAACGAATACTGCTAAAACCCCAACGGTTAGTGATTGGCCAAATTTGTAGAAGGGCTGGATCAAAAAGTAAATTCCCAACCCGTTAATCCCCAGCCCAACAAAGGTCATTAAGACCGTGAGCGTATCGTAACCCAAGCGTGATGGGCGTGCGATCGCTGGATTTGACAGATGTCTGAGAATCAGCCATAAAAGACCCCCGATAAGTAGTAGGCCAAGTAAGCAAATAAAATAACGGTCGTTCCAAATAATCATCAGTAACCTCCGTGCGCAACGGGTTGCACTATTTTAGCAGATCCTTAATGACCGCTTCGCCAACTGCGGTCGCTGAATTTGGATTTTGGCCGGTGATTAGATGGTCGTCCACGACGACGTTAGGTTTGAAGGCGTCGCCCTTGACGAATTTGGCGCCAGTTTTCCGGAGCTCGTCTTCCGGCAGAAATTTGACTTCACTGGTTAGGCCGTTTAGGGCTTCCTCGTCATTGGTAAAGCTGGTCAACTGGCGGCCACTGGTAAATCGGTTGCCGTCCCTTTTGCGCATCGCCAGTAACGCCGTCACGCCAACACAGTTTGCGGCAATGATGCCACCGTTTTGATCAATCTGTTCGGCAATCCCTGCCAGCTCCTTATTTTCTGGAAAGTCCCACATCGCGCCGTGACCACCGGCAAAGTAGATCACCTGATAGTCAGCGGAATTCACCGATTCTGGTTTCAAGGAATTAGCCAGGTGGGTATCGCGAAATGTGGCGTCTAAATAATGATCCCAATCAACCTGATCCATGTTGTCAGCGCTCAGGCAGAGGGGATCTAATGGGATATAGCCACCCTCTGGGCTCATATAATCAACGTCAATTTCATTATCGGTCATCACCTGGTTAAAGTGGGTTGCTTCATGAAGCCACAGGCCGGTGGCCCGATCGACGTTATTGAATTTGGGCGTATTCGTTGCCACAATTAATGCTTTTGTCATTGATTCACTTGCCTCACTTTTCAATGGAATGAGTTTTAATAAGTTCTAACGCATCACTTATGTATTGTAGTCTATTTGGGTAATGGTGCAACTAAAGGTAGTCCACAATTGAAATCGGGGCGGAATTGGCGATTGTTTTGCAGATATGTTATTATCAACACAGCCTGTCGGGATTATTGGTGGATAATCGATTCATAATCGTTCCGGCAGTTAACCTTCTCTACCTAAATAAGTTAGCGTGAGTTGTAATCTTGATTGGAGGACACAATGGCAGATACAATTTTAGATGTTGAGGGCCTGAGTAAGAATTTTGGTTCTAAAAAGGTTTTGCAAAACGTCTCATTTTCCGTGGATCGGGGTCACATCGTGGGATTAGTTGGCCCGAACGGTGCGGGTAAATCCACCATTATGAAGGCCATTCTGGGGTTGTTCAGCTATCCCAGCGGCAAAATTTCAATTGACGGGCGGCCGGTTTCTCAAACCAGCCATCAGGAACTTGAAAAGGTTGGAGCTTTAATTGAATATCCTGGAATCTATCCATTTTTGAGCGGCCTGCAGCATTTGGAACTCTTTTCCAATGATGGGGTGACGCGCGATCAGATCATGGATATCGTTGATAAGATGAAAATGGGCTCGTACGTAAAGCGCAGGGCTAAAACCTATTCTCTGGGAATGAAGCAAAAGTTGGGCATCGCGCTTGCCTTGGTCAATCACCCGGAGTTGGTGATTTTAGATGAGCCGATGAATGGTTTGGATCCCCAGGCAAACAAAGATTTGCGAACGATCATCTTAGAGCTTGCCAAGCAGGGGACCACTTTTTTGATTTCTAGCCATATTTTAAGTGAGTTGGAAAAATTGATTGACGACCTGGTCGTGATTGATAAGGGTCAGATTGTTTACCGTGGGGACACGGCGGCCCTTGAAAGCGGCGAAACCAAATTGATGGTTTTGAAAACGGCGGATGATGAAAAGGCCAAACAATTACTGTCACAGAATGGCTATCAAATTGTGAAGGCTGATGACGTTCGCATTGTTGAAAAAGACGATACCCGAATGGCAGACGTGATTAAGTTATTGTCGAATAACGACATTGAAATTGAAGACGTTTCTCACGTTCATAATGATTTGGAAACATCCCTGCTGGCATTGCTGCAGAACGATAAAGTGAAGGAGTCTTAAATTTATGGTGACGTTAGTAAGACAGGAAATTTTCAAACTGATTCATAAAAAGAGCACCTGGGCGGCTTCGGTGGTCCTGTTGGTGTTGATGACTGGCATTGCGGTCATGAGTCACAATCAGCCAAATACGTTTAACCCCCAAGCGATGTATCAGGAATCCTTTATGGCCGTTCCGTGGATTTATTTGTTCATGATTGCGGCTTCAGCATCGATCATTGCGATGGAGTTTCAGTACGGCACAATTAAAGAATTGCTCTACCGGAAGTACTATCGGGGCCAGATCATTATTAGCAAGTGGATTACAATGGTCCTTTATTCCGTCTACTTCTTTGTTTTAGCGCTGGCATACTCATTTATTTTAAAACTGATTTTCTTTAGCGGAACGTTTCAGCTGGATGAAACGTACGGGGCTAAGCACACGGTTTTTGCTCAGACGGTTTACTATTCATTGACGCAATTTGTTGCGCTGTGGCTGATTTTGAGTTTGGTGTTATTGCTGGCGAACCTGTTTAAGAGTTCCGCAGTTGCCATTACGATTGGGATTGTTGGCTACTTTGCCCTTAGCGTGGTTGCTTCGATCCTCGCCATTTTGATTAAAAAATGGACGTGGCTGAAATGGAATCCGCTGAACATGATGAACTATCCCAGCCAGTACATCAGTCCATCTTTAAAGTCGATGACGTTGTTATCGACAAATGAATTACTGATTGGCAGTTTGGTGTACACGGCTATCTTCTTAGTGATTACCTACTTTGTCTTTAAACGACGCAATGTTTAAATCAATAAAATTTAATCATTTATGATAACAGAGGTTGTGATTCAGCTTGGATTCTGAGTCCAGCCTCTGTTTTTATTTTGGTTGTCAACAATCCAATGGTACAACATATAGGGTTATTCCAAAACTATATACTACATATTGTGGTTTAAACTTACTTTTTAGGCGATAATCAGGTACAATAAAACTCGTTAACTATTTAACATGACCGAATTAATTTAAGGGAGCGATTTGAATGGACTTTGTAAAAACCCAAGAAACCACCAACCAGCTGATGACCCACTTGGCCGATTTGACGGTGATCAAAGCTGATGGCGAAAAGGGGCCATTTTATCCCTATAAAATTTCACTGGTGATTGATGCGCTGGTTCAAGCACCAACCACTCGGGCGGAGTTGAAGCAGGCCATTTTTGATCAGCTGGCCGCCTTTAAGTCCGAAGTGACCACCGCCGATATTCGCCAGGTATTTAAAGACGTCCTTTGTTCGATGGGCCATGCCGATCTCGCCCGGGATTACGATGCTTACCGGGAACGTGATGAACAAAAGTGGCTGGCAGCCATTAATCCCTCAACTAAACTTGATCAATTGTTTGACCGCAGCGACACGGTGGTTCACGAGAATGCGAACAAGGACAGTAACGTTTTCAGTACCCGGCGGGATTTGACGGCCGGGATGGTTGGCAAATCATTGGGATTGAAAATGATGCCGCAAACCGTAGCCAAGGCGCATTTACGCGGTGACATTCACTACCACGACTTGGACTATTCGCCGATGACTGAAATGACCAACTGTTGTTTGATTGATTTTAAGGGGATGCTCAATCATGGGTTCAAGATCGGCAATGCCGACGTTGAGCCGCCTAAGTCGATTCAAACCGCGACGGCCCAAATGTCCCAAATCATTGCCAACGTTGCTTCAAGCCAGTATGGTGGCTGCTCAGCGGACCGTGCCGACGAACTGCTGGCGCCGTTTGCGGAACTGAATTATCAGAAGCACTTACGGGATGCGAAGCGTTGGGTAACGCGTGATAAGCAGGATGAATTTGCCCGGGCAAAAACCAAGAAGGACATCTATGACGCCATGCAGGCGCTGGAGTATGAAATCAACACCCTGTTTTCGTCTAACGGGCAGACGCCATTTACAACGATTGGGTTTGGTCTTGGGACCTCTTGGATTGAACGTGAGATTCAAAAAGCGATTCTTTCCGTTCGGATCAAGGGCCTCGGCAAGCAGCACCGGACGGCAATTTTCCCCAAGCTGATCTATACGCTTAAACGAGGACTGAACTTAAAACCAGCTGACCCGAACTACGATGTTAAGCAACTGGCAATTGAGTGCGCGACGAAACGGATGTATCCCGATATTCTAATGTACGATAAAATCATTGAGTTGACTGGGAGCTTCAAGGCACCGATGGGCTGTCGCAGCTTTCTTCAGGGATGGCGCGACGAAAACGGCCAGGAGGTCAATAGCGGCCGTATGAATCTGGGGGTTGTAACCATTAATCTGCCCCGGATTGCGATCGAATCTCAAGGTGATAAAGCCGTTTTCTGGGAAATTCTGAAGGACCGCCTCGCCGTTTCGAAGAAGGCCCTGTTAAATAAGGTCGAACGCTGCAAGCAGGCCAGTCCCAAGAACGCGCCAATTCTTTACCAGTATGGCGCCTTTGGTAAGCGGCTTAAAGACGGTGATTCGGTTGATGAACTCTTTACCCATCGGCGGGCCACCGTTTCACTGGGGTATATCGGCTTGTACGAAGTCGGTACGGAATTTTATGGGCCTAACTGGGAGCATGATCAGGAAGCCCACGACTTCACGTTATCGATTGTGAAGTGCCTGCATGATTACTGTGCCAAATGGGAAGAGCAGTGTGATTACCATTTCAGCGTCTATTCAACACCCGCAGAATCGTTAACCGACACGTTCTGCGAATTAGATACTGAAAAGTTTGGCAAAATTCCCGACATTACGTCCAAGGAATACTACACTAACAGTTTCCACTACGACGTCCGCAAGAACCCGACGCCGTTTGAAAAATTGGCCTTTGAAGAGGCCTATCCGAAATATGCGGCCGGCGGTTTCATTCACTATTGCGAATACCCAAATCTCAAGCAGAATCCGGCGGCTTTGGAAGCCGTTTGGGATTGGGCTTATGACCATGTGGGGTATTTGGGAACCAATACATCAATTGACCACTGTTATAAGTGTGGGTTTGACGGCGACTTCAAACCGACTGCCAAGGGATTTGAATGCCCGGAGTGCGGTAATCGGGATCCCAAGACCTGCGACGTGGTTAAACGCACCTGCGGCTATCTGGGGAATCCTCAGATTCGGCCAATGGTTCATGGTCGGCACGAAGAAATTGCCTCGCGAGTTAAGAATATGAGATTGGGTGATATCGATGACGCAGACTAACCGGATCAGATTGCCAAATAATCCGGCCCCCAAACAGTGGCTGGCCGCCGATCGTTCTTCACAGTACATTGCCAGCTATAAGCCGTTTAACATGGTCGATGGTGAGGGCGTGCGGTGTAGCTTGTATGTCTCGGGGTGCCTGTTTAACTGCCCTGGCTGCTACAATAAAGTCGCCCAAAACTTCCATTACGGCCATCCCTACACCCAGGAGTTGGAAGACCGGATCATGGCTGATTTGTCACAATCCTACGTTCAGGGATTGACGCTCCTGGGTGGCGAGCCATTTTTGAATACGCAGGTCTGTATTCAATTAGCCAAACGAATTCGGCGGGAATTTGGCAATTCTAAGGATATCTGGTCGTGGACCGGTTACACCTGGGATGAGTTGATGAAAGAATCCGCTGATAAATTGGAACTATTGCGGTACCTGGATATTTTAGTTGACGGCCGCTTTCTGCTGGCTCAGAAGGATTTAACTCTGCAGTTTCGGGGAAGTGCCAACCAGCGAATTATTGATGTGCCGAAGTCGCTGACGCAAAAGCAGGTGGTTATTTGGGATCGATTGCGGAAATAAGATCCTGGCAATTCGTCTAGCAGGCAGCAACGATTAATAAGCTTACAAAGAGGCTGGGACATAAGTCCCGCCCATAA
>NZ_AZFZ01000057.1 GCF_001435895.1 Lentilactobacillus parafarraginis DSM 18390 = JCM 14109
GCTAAAAAGCTTGTTTTAAGACAGACCCTAGATCCCGTTAAAGCGACCGCTTCTTTTTATCAGTAGAGTACCTCTCTCTTTTCACTAGAGAACTTAAAATAAGTCCAATACTAAGAACAACTCCAATAACATCTAAGTTTGCATCCAAATTAACGCTTCCCCGCTGCACAATGCTATATACATCTAAAGCGGCAAAAGCTAGTCCAAGCCAAAAATTCAATGTTTGGTAAAAGAAACGATTCAATGTCCATTTATTCATGATTGTTACCTCCATGTTTTCAGTGATTAGATATCAGTCTCAACTCGAATCTATCTAACTTATAATATAAATGCAATACTATTCGAACCTACAATAACTAGACATGCAGATTGACAAGGGTCTAGTTATTGTTACATAATTAATGAAGCCAACCAACAGGAGACACAACACATGGACGTTTCAGAAAAGCTAAGATATTATCGTAAACAAAATAACCTCACTCAAAAGGAACTTGCAGACAAACTTCACGTATCCAGAAAAACGATTTCTGCTTGGTAAAACGGGCGCGGTTATCCCGACATTAGCAGCATTACAAAATTAAGTGATATTTTCGACATCTCAACGGATGATCTGTTAAGAGATAACAATCTTCTAAAACACTACGCTGAGCAAGATAAGCAGGGTCAACGAGCTGAAATTGTGGCCAAAATTTCCTATTTTCTAGATTTAATCCTGACATTAATAGCTTATGGACATATATTCAAAGTATTAAATTTGGACGGTTCAATTATCATACCTTTTCTAATTGTGAACCTAATTCTCTTTGCTTTGAGTTATCCAACGGAAAATACGTCGAAAAGTAAATCTAAAGTTATAATTGTGTCAATAGTACTGATCGCCGCTTTGTTCATAAATTCAATTATAGTTCCACTGAATACTGAGCTCTTTGAATTACTTAAAACAAATAACCAAGCATATAAATTGGGCGTCATCAGCGGTCAGCTCACCACAATTATTCTACTATCGATTTCGGTAACACTAATCACTTGCTTTTACCCACATATCCGAAAACGAAAAAAAACAGCAACCAGATAAACCGAAACTAGTCTTAGGTTAAGCAAACAAAGTTAATTCTCATTATCAGAAAATTAGGTCTACAAAAGGTTTCAAATACTGTCGTATCAGTGTCTATCAGACATAGCTTGTATTATTCCCTATTTGGGGCGATTCTGTAATTATCAATCAGTTCTCGTAGATTCATATATCGAACGTCTCACTGCTTAATAATACGGAGGTAATGATAATGAGTAACTTGACTTTGAATCACTTTTTTTACAAGACATTCAGTTTTTGGTTTGGCTTAGTCCTCGCGATTTCAAATAGTTATGATCTTGTACAGCGTGGTCATTTGAACTTTGATGCGAGTTTAGACTTAATTGGTCTTCTTATCAGCTTGGCACTTATGCTGAGTGCGGTAATTAAGAGACAGAGCCATGCTGGAAACAAGACGAATGGCACTACTTGGGGAGAGCAAAAATGATCAACAAGAAATTCTATTTCGATATCGCCTTTTGGGTGTACCTCGTCATTTTTATAACCAGCGTAAAACCTGCGTTCAGCATTAACCTACATAGCTTAAATTGGTATGTTGAAACGGCCTTTATGCTTATTGGGCTTATCGGAATGATCTATATTGTATTCTTCGAGAAGGCCCCAAATGGTCACCATAATAATGGCAAATAACCGCTGGCTTACAAAGTCAAAGGGAATCATCGCTGCACAAAGCAGTCATGATTCCCTTTTTCATAACGCTTAATCCTTCACAGCAATTGCCTCAATCTCAACCTTCGCTCCAAGTGGCAAACCGTTCACACCCACTGCTGAACGAGCTGGTAACACCTTTGCACCACCAAAGAATTGGTCATAAACCTTGTTAATATCCCCAAAGTCATTAACATCGGCCATAAATACGATTACTTTAACAACGTTGCCGAAGTCAAAACCGGCCGCCGTCACAACTTCTCGTAAATTATGTAACGCTTGGGTTGCCTGATCAACCGCGTTTGCACTCGCAAACTTTCCGGTTTCCGGGTTTAACCCAATTTGACCCGAGCAGTACAGGGTATTTCCTGCTTGAACTGCTTGTGAATAAGGCCCCACTGCGCTTGGTGCTTTCGTTGTTGCAACTTCTTTTGCCATATGAGCATCTTCTTTTCCAAATTTAATGGGACACTCAACGGCAGATCCGTTTTAGCCCGCATCAGAATTGGCAAAATTATAGCACAAGACAATTATATTTAACATAGGGGATTATGCCTAAACCGGGTTACGGCCTTCCAAGATGGAGTGCAGCGGCCCCCAGCGTAAACTTCTTATACGTCACGTTATGCATCCCCGCGTCCTCAAACATCTGCGCCAGCTCATCTGCTGACACAAACTCCTTCGTCGTGCGTAACAGGTAATGGTATTCACTGTATTTATTGACAGCCACCTTGGCCATCACCGGCACCGTTCTAAAGTAGGCGTTCCAACCAAGCTTCACAACCGAATTAGTGGGCTTCGAAGTTTCCAAACAGGCAATTTTACCGTTATGACGGACCACCCGAACCATTTCACGTAACACCTGATTGGCATCGGGAACGTTCCGCAAACCAAAACCGATGGTGGCAACGTCGAACTTATCATCATCGTATGGCAAGTGCATCGCGTCTCCCTTTACAAGCGTTACCCGGTCCTTTAACCCGGCTTCATCAACCTTCTTGGCGGCAATTTTCAACATTTGATCGCTAAAATCAAGGCCAATTACCTGCCCCGAAGGACCGACCGCCTTGGCTAACGCAATGGTCCAGTCGCCTGAACCACAGCACACGTCAATCGCAAAGTTTCCCGGTTGGACGTCCAGCCGCTGCATAGCAACTTTTCGCCATTGTTGATGATTACCTAAACTGATTAAGGAGTTCATTTTGTCATAGTTGGGGGCAATCTGATTAAAAAGCGACTGCACTTTTGATTCTGGTGTTTTATTCGTTAGGGTCATGATTAATTCCTCACTTACGCTTGCGTGTTATATAATTTAACTATATGATTTGATCGATCCGCATTAAATCGATTGAAACTTACTTTTATTATGGAGGGTTATAATGAGTTTAGCAAACTTTCTTGAGTTAGTTGAATTTAAGGCCAAGTCAGCCAGCGTGTTCCCGTTTATTGTGGGACTATTCTTCAGCTGGTACTTCTTAAATTCAGTTAACGCCGCGTACGCAATTTTATTCTTCGTTGCCATGTTCTTATTCAACATGTTCGTCGATATCTGGGACAACTACAACGACTATCGTCACTCAGATCTTGAAATCTACAAGACCGGTACCAATATTATCGGCCGTGAACACCTCTCGATCCCGCTACTTCAAGGGATCATGGCTACCTTCTTCTTCGTGGCGATGGGAATCGGTGTGTTTCTAACGGTTCAGGTTGGCTGGCCACTTCTATGGATGGGCATTTTCTGCTTTTTAATCGGCCTTCTGTACGCTGCTGGACCAGTTCCGATCTCCAACACGCCATTTGGTGAACTGGCATCGGGCTTCACGATGGGCGTGATGATTACCCTGATTTCAGTTTACATAAACTCCTATCAGATTTTCCAGTGGGACAGCCAATTATTATGGAAAATTTTACTTGCGGCGTCACCGGAATTTGTCTGGATTGCCAACATCATGTTTGCCAACAACATCTGTGACGCTCATGAGGACGAAATGAATAAGCGCCATACCATCGTGCACTATTTGGGCGTCAAAACTTCTGTGTGGCTGTGGAACGCTTTAAACGTTTTGGCCATTCTGCTCATCTTCTTTGGCATTTACGTGGGCGTTTATCCAATTGCCCTGATCGCAATCGTTGTGATGCTCCCAATGATCATCAAACAAATGCGTCTCTTTACTCACAAACAGGTAAAACGAGAAACATTCGTCTGCTCGGTAAAGATTCTCATTAATGGATCCCTGGGACTATGTTTGGGATTTCTAATCTATCTTGTCTATTCATTAGTCGCTTAATAGCGACTTAAAAAGGTTTCCGAAAAAATCGGAAACCTTTTTTATCTCAATCGCAAATGGCAAAATTTATTCTGGCAAGAAAATCAGAACTGTGACCCAACCACCCGATTGTAATAACGAAGGTAAAATGCCCCGGTTACTTGTTCCAAAGTGATGTGGGTCACACTGAGATTATCCGGCTCTTGAATCACCATCATGTTTTGTGGGTGTCCCAGGGCTGCAAGAACCGCCGCCTTAATCGTAAAGCCGTGAGTAACCACAATAATTTTATCGTTGGGATACGTCTTTGCGGTCGCCTGCATGAATGCTTCAGCGCGCCCAATGACGTGGTCAAACGTTTCGCCATGGGCCTGACCAGCATAGCTTGGGAGAACATCATCAAGCACATGATCAAATAAGTCGGGATATTTTGCTTCCAAGTCAGAATTCTTTGTGCCGTCCCAGTCACCATAGGAAATTTCCAAAAGCTGTTTATCATAGGTTACCGGTAAGTGCGCACTTTGATTCAATATGTCAGCAGTATCTCGAGTCCGTTGCAGCGGGCTTGCAATGATGCGATCCGCAAACGCAATGTCGAAGTGTTCGTGAACTGTTTGAGCTTGTTTGCGCCCGGTTTCCGTTAGGTATGTAATCTCAGTATTAATTGTGCCCTGCTTCAAGCCGGCCGCATTGGCAGCCGTTTGGCCGTGGCGCACAAAATAAAATTCAGTCATCTTTATTTGCCTCCAGAGTGAGTTTGAATCATTATCGCATATTTAGGCCAAAACACAAAGCGATCACTTTTGGTAAAAATCAGCAAATTCCGAATGATATTTAACGATTAGTGAATTTTATTTAGTTATTACGAAATATTGGGTTGCTTTTCTGTCACGGTTCTGTTAGATTTTAATTAGAAAGATATGGAGGTTACCTGATGACTGCGACTTTAATTAATTTAATGCAAACAACTTCATCCTCCTGGTCTACAGTGACATCTATGTAGGCTATCTTTTGGTATGAATTTACCAGCAAAAGGTCTCACATAGATGAACGTTCAACATCACTGTGAGGCCACTATACCGAGAATGACGGGCCCTCACAGCGATCGAACCACTGTGAGGGTCTTTTTGTTCTCAGCACCATCGGCACCACCAAGTTATTTTTATGAAAGGGAGTTCTAGTTCATGACGGTATATAATTTTGCAGCAGGTCCGGCAACGCTTCCCGACCCGGTTATTCGGCACATTCAAGAGGAGTTGCCTTCTCTTCAGGGATCTGGAATGAGTATTCTTGAGATTTCTCATCGTTCTCAAATGTTCGATGATATCATCAATACGGCTAAGCAGGATATCAAAGATCTGATGCACGTTCCTGACAACTATCACATTCTGTTTTTCCAAGGCGGCGGTACCGGTCAATTTGCGGCCGTTCCCCTTAACTTGGCCACCAATCATCATAAGATCGCATTACTGGATAGTGGCCACTGGGCAAGCCGTGCCGGTGATGAAGCTGCCAATCTCGGCGTTGACGTGGACGTTCTGGCTTCCACCAAGGAACAACATTATACTGAGTTGCCAAAAATGCCGCATCCTATTTCTTCTGCGGACTATGACTACCTTCATATCACCACCAATAATACCATCGAGGGAACTGCCTACCACACCCTTCCAGAACACGGTGATGTCACATTAGTTGGGGATTTATCATCCAACTTTATGGCTGAAGAATACAACGTTCAAGACTTCGGGTTGATATTCGGCGGCGTTCAAAAGAACTTGGGACCAGCCGGCGTCACAATCGTGATTGTTCGTGATGATTTGGTTAAACACGTCGACCACGTTCCAACCATTTTGGACTATGAAAAGTTCGTCAAAAAGAATTCAATGTTTAATACCCCGCCAGTTTTTGCCATTTACGCAACCGGCCTTGTCCTGAAGTGGTTAAAAGATCAGGGCGGTATTGCTGGAATTGAGGCCATTAACCGCAAGAAATCGTCACTGCTTTATGATTTCTTGGATAACTCGGAGCTCTTTAATAACAACATTAAAAAATCAGACCGTTCGCTTACCAACGTGCCATTCAAGACACCCGATCCAGAACTCGACAAACAGGTGATTCAAGCGGCCGACGAGGTGGGACTTAAGAACTTAAAGGGTCACCGAAGCGTTGGTGGTATGCGGGCCAGTCTATATAATGCAATGCCACTTGAGGGCGTTGCCGCGCTAGTCGATTTTCTACGCGATTTTGAAAAACAACATTAGGAGGAATTGAAATGTACCAAGTAAAAACCTATAACGCAATTGCCCAAGCCGGACTCGATCAGTTCACCAAAGAATACCAAATTAACCAAACCGATAACGCGGACGCCTACTTAATTCGGTCAGTGAACCTTCACGATCAGAATTTTCCAAAAAGCTTAAAGGTCATCGCCCGTGCCGGCGCCGGTTTCAACAACATCCCCTTAGACCAAGCCACTCAAAAGGGTGTTGCAGTCTTCAACACCCCCGGCAGTAACGCCAACGCCGTTAAGGAGCTCATCCTTTCGCTGCTGGTTGCCTGCTCGCGTAATTTATTCGCCGCAGCGGCCTATTCAGCTCAGAACAGTGGTGCCGATATTTCACTGCGGACCGAACATGATAAAACCAAGTTCAAGGGTACTGAGCTGACTGGCAAGACGCTGGCCGTTATTGGTGTTGGTCACGTTGGCTCACTGGTCGCAAACGCTGCCAGCGTCCTCGGCATGAACGTCATTGGCTATGACCCCTACCTATCGTCAGATGCCGCATGGCACATCTCAACAACCATCACCCGAGCCCGAACACTGGACGCTGCCTTGAAGGATGCCGACTACGTAACGGTTCACGTGCCAAAGAACGAAGAAACCACCGGATTAATCGGCAAAGACCAGCTTGACGTCATGAAGCCTGGTGCTCACTTATTTAACTATTCACGGGGTGGCATCGTCGATAACAAGGCAGCGGTTGCCGCACTGGATGATAACAAGCTGGCCACTTACATGACCGACTTCGGTGAAGATATTTTATTAAACCGCAATGACGTGATTGTCACTCCCCATATTGGCGGTTCAACTGATGAAGCCGAGGTGAACGGCGCCACTCAGGGTGCCAACACAATTCGTACGTATTTGGAAACTGGAAATATTCAGAATTCCGTTAACCTGCCAAATTTGACGGTGCCATTTGCTGCGCCGTACCGAATTACCATCATTCATAAGAACATCCCCAACATGGTGGGCCAGATTGCCACAGCCCTCGCTAACGCCGGGATTAACATCGAAAGCATGAGCAATGCGGCTCGTAAAGATGTAGCTTATACGATGATTGATCTGGATAATTTGAAGAACGAAGAGGATAACAAACTCATCGATACGTTGAGCAATATTGACGCGGTTTACCGGGTACGGGTTTTAAAACATTAAACTTCAAATATCTGCGGTTCCACAACTTGTCGATAATTTACCAAAGTTAAACTGATTGGCAAGTCAGTTCCAATGTGCTATGGTACAGAGAGTTAAATATGACTGCCACCGGGTAGCAAACACCAAGTACTTTTTCCAATCCCATTAGGTCATTGAAGGGATTGTGAAGGGGTACTTTTTTGGTTACAGGAGGAATTTATAATGAATTGGATTACATTGATTATTGCAGGATTGTTTGAAGTCGTTTGGGCCATTTCGATGAAATTTAGCCACGGATTCACAAAGCTGGATTGGACGGTGGTAACCATCGTTGGCATGATTATTAGTTTCCTGCTTCTGGCACACGCAACTAAATCTCTGCCTATTGGAATCGCCTATCCAGTTTGGACGGGAATTGGCGCGGTTGGCACCGTCATCGCCGGAATCATCCTGTTCGGTGACAAACTATCCATGATGACCTGGGCATTTGTTATTCTACTATTAATTAGCATTGTGGGGATCAAGCTCACCAGCTAATCTTAATTGATCGTCAGTTTTTATAGATTAGTGTCCTTAAAAATTGCCCCGACCTTCACATTACCTGTGCTAAAATCAGGTTAATCACTACGGGAGGCTTTCAATCAATGTTTGACACATGGCATCAACCAGGAAAAATAATTGATCAAAAAAATATGTATACCGGCCGGGTCTTCGCGGTTGACCAGCTTCATATTCAAACGCCTGACGGTCTAAAAGTTGAGCGGGACTTAATTCGCACTGACCCAACCATCACCATTTTGGCGATTACAGAGGACGATCAAGTTGTGATGACGAGTGAGTATCGGGCAGGTGTGAATGCCGATTCGGTTTCCGTTCCGGCGGGAATTGTAAACCCCAGCGAAACCAGTGAACAAGCCGCCAAACGCGAACTCCAAGAAGAAACCGGATACGTTGCCGATTCTGTTCAAAAGATGACCCGAATCACCTCGTCCGAGGGTTTCATGGATCAATTTGCGGATTTAATGCTGATCAAATTCAACCCTAAGAATCGAGTTCAACAACATTTTGATCACGATGAGTTCGTTAATACGGAACTCGTTAGCCTCAGGCAAGTTCTCGACTGGATTAAAGCTGGAAAGGTCAACACCGCCCAGGCGGTCTCGGCTGTCAGCTATTACATGCTGTTTTTAAGATAGTGCTGTTAAATATCCAAACTAAAAGCGCGTTACCCTCCAATTACGGAATGTAGCGCGCTTTTAGTTTGCGATCAGTTTGCATTTAACTCAACGCTTATTTTTGATAGACGATTTTGCCATCTACTAAGGTCATGACGGTTTCACCATAGACCGTCTGTCCTGTAAATGGTGAATTCTTTCCTTTAGAGAGGTAATCACTTTCCTGAATCTTGTGCGCATGATCCAAATCGAAAACCGCAATGTCAGCCGGTTTGCCAACTTCAAGGCTGCCTGCTGCAGCCATTTTGAATACTGATGCCGGTTTCTTGGCCATCCAGTTAATTAACTGTGCCAAGGTAAACCTGCCAGTCTTCACAAACTTTGTATAAAGCATGTCGAAGGCCGTTTCACTCCCAGTAATTCCAAACGCTGCCAAAGCAATCGATTTGTCCTTATCCGCCTTTGTATGAGGGGCATGATCGGTTGCAATCATGTCAATTGTGCCGTCAAGTAACCCTTCGATAAGTGCTTGACGATCATCCTCACCTCTCAGTGGCGGATTCATTTTGTAATTCGAATTATCAGTTGTAATTGCGTCATCGGATAATAGTAAGTGGTGCGGGGTAACCTCAGCAGTCACGTTGATGCCAGCCTTTTTAGCGGCTCGAATCAATTCAACCGTGTGCTTTGATGAGGCATGGCAGATATGGTAATGCACGCCAGTTGCTTCAGCCAAGACAATATCCCTGGCAGCTTGCGCCGTTTCACTCACCCAGGGCATTGCCTTTAAATGAAGCCGGTTGGCAGCCCCATCGTTCAGAACCCCGCCATATGAGAGCGCGTCGTCCTGAACATGTTCAACAATCGCCATATCTAACTTAGCAGCCTGCTGCATTGCTTCATACATCGTACTGCTCTTTTGAATACCATTACCGTCGTTACTAAATGCAAAGGCGCCTGCTTGCTTCAAAGCCGCAAAATCAACCAATTCATCATCTTCACGGTTAGTTGTGATCGTCGCGTACTGCTTGATATGCACAATTCCGTCTTGCTGATTCAGCTTTTTAATCGCGTCAAAATGGTCAACGCTATCGGGAGCCGGCGTCAAGTTGGGCATTGCGCCCACCGTTGTAAAACCACCGTGCGCCGCTGCCTGGCTGCCAGTCTTAATCGTTTCCTTATCCTCTTGACCAGGCTGACGGTAATGAACGTGCACATCAACTAATCCTGGACTGACAAAATTGTTTTTTGCATCAATTACTTCATTAATAGTGTCGTCAACTTTGATCTTCGGTTCAATCGCTTGGATTTGTCCATCCTCAATCAAAATATCCCGTTTCACTAACTTATCCGCTTCAAGTACCCGACCATTCGCAATCACACGTTTCATGATATGTCTAAATCCCTTCATTATGAACTATGTTCGTTGCCGCTTTAATAATAGGAAGACTTCGTTTAGTAGCTCTCCTTAACCAGGCCACGATACCGCAGCATACTGGTCATGATCGCCATCCGAACGAAAACACCATTTTCCATTTGACGGAAGATTCGGGATTTATCACATTCGACTAATTCATCGGCGATTTCAACGTCTCGGTTAACTGGAGCCGGATGCATGATGATTGAATCTGGTAACATTCGACTTTCGCGTTCGGCGGTCAAACCATACACTTTGTGGTACCGTTCAGCGGAGAAGCTGCCATTTTCATCAGCCGCAATCCGTTCGTGTTGAACCCGAAGGAACATCATCACATTCATATCATCGACTAAATCATCAATTGGCAGCCATTCGCCGTACTTCTGGAAGTCTTCGGTGTACCATTCTTTAGGACCGCCAAAGTATACGTGAGCTCCCAATTTAGTGAGAACTTCCATATCGGAGCGCGCAACTCGTGAGTGAGCTAAGTCGCCAACGATAGCGACCTTCAATCCTTCGAAGTGGCCAAACTCTTCGTAAATGGTCATCATATCCAGTAATGATTGGGAAGGATGTTGACCAGAACCGTCACCGGCATTCGCAATCCCAAGGTGAATATTGGGATCCTCAATCAAGTCCTTGTAGTACTCGTTATGCTTATCGCGAATGGCAAGCACATCAGCGCCGATTGCTTGGAAAGTCTTAACGGTGTCGCCCATTGATTCGCCCTTTTTAAGTGAGCTGTTTGCTGGGTCGAAGTTCAAAACTTGAAGGCCAAGTTTCCGTTCAGCCATTTCGAAGCTGGTATGAGTTCGCGTGCTGCCTTCAAAAAATAAGTTAGCAGCGTATACCGGACGGCTGAGTTCAATTTGCTTACCCTGCTTGAACTCAATTGCTTCATGGATAAATGACATCACATCCTGTGCGGACAGGTCTTCCATACTGACAACATTTTCAAAATTAACCGGTTTGGTGATTTGCATCATGGTGAATTCCTCCTAAAAATGAGCGCCTTGCCGTCATCGCAAAGCGCCCATTTAGTGGAGTGAAATCACTATTTTTGACGTTTTGCTCTCACGGAAACAATTAAATCGTCATACAATCAACTTGTTTGCATTAAAAAACCTCTTTACCGCCGTTGGGTAAAGAGGTTGCAGATTCTCCCAAGTTAAACTTAGGTTCACCGATTCCTTCTTAACCTCACGGGGTTAATTTAAAGGTCCTTTAATTCGTTATTGAAATCATATGACATTTTGGCCAAAAACACAAGGCTATTTCAAAATTATTTTAAAAATGTGTATTTATCCAATAAATGCCCTTCATGTAAATTCGACTATGTTCTTATGTATAGATAATGCAATTTTGACCGTTTCACAATAGTTTATATATATGCATTTTTATAAATATATAATCATAAATATCCATATTTGACGATATTCTGTATAAAACGACTTGACATTTTGTGAAAAAGCATCTATCTTTATGTATCAAAAGCGTTAGCTGCTCATGCCACATGCATGTTAGGAACAAAACTAGGAGGTTCGGAAATGAAGAAATATCTAACTCTTGAAAACGGCGACGTTTTCGTTGGTGAAGCCTGTGGGGACTTGGCGGCCGAAATCAAAGGTGAATTGGTTTTCACCACGAACATGACTGGTTACCAGGAAAATCTGACGGACCCATCATACAAAGACCAAATCATCACATTTACGTACCCACTGATTGGCAACTACGGCATTTCCTTAGGGACGAGCCAATCCGATCAAATTCAAGCATCCGCCGTGGTTGTTCGTGAAATGACTGACGATGTTTTCCACTACCAAAGTGTGATTACCCTTGATGCATTTCTGAAACAGCAACACATTCCAGCGATCAGCGGTATTGATACTCGGCAGCTAACCAAGATTATTCGTCAATACGGAACCATGAAAGCTAGTTTAACCAACCAACCCGTTAAAGCAACTGAAACTGAAGCTGCTCACGAGGCAGAGATCGTTAAATCAGCAACCCGTTCCGTTACGGACGGCAAAGAGAACGAACACGTTGTAGTCGTTGACTTCGGCGTGAAATCAAACATTGTTCAATCGTTACAGCAACGGGGAATTGATGTTACGGTTGTTACACCTGAATCTACGTTCGAAGATATTTCAGCACTGCATCCATCTGGGATTCTTCTATCTAATGGACCTGGTGATCCGCAAGATTATGGCGACTTCCTACCAGTTATTCAGAAGCTTCAGGATCACTTCCCGATTTTCGGTATCTGCCTGGGTCATCAATTGTTAGCACTGGCCAATGGCGCCACCACTTATAAGATGACATTTGGTCATCGTGGCAGTAACCACCCAATTAAGGATTTAATCACTGGCGAAATTTATATGACTGCTCAAAATCATGGGTACGCGGTGGACATTGATTCCGTTAAGTCCTCACCACTTAAAGTCACCGCGATTGAAGTCAATGATAAAACGTGTGAAGGGCTTCAATATCCCGGACGACCAGTATTTTCAGTGCAATACCACCCGGAAGCTGCACCCGGACCACATGATGCAAAACCATTATTTGATAAGTTCATCGATTTAATGCATGTCAACGGAGGGGTTCATTAATGCCAAAGCGAGAAGATATTAAAAAAGTATTGATTATTGGTTCCGGTCCAATTGTGATTGGCCAGGCAGCTGAGTTCGATTATGCCGGCAGTCAAGCCTGCCTCAGTCTTCGAGAAGAAGGCTATCAGGTTATTCTGGTAAACTCGAATCCGGCTACAATCATGACCGATGACGAGATTGCGGATAAAGTTTACTTAGATCCCCTCACCGTTCCAAGCTTGAAGAAGATTATTGAGAAGGAACATCCCGATGCAATTCTACCAACCCTTGGCGGTCAAACCGGCTTAAACCTTGCCGTTGAACTCGCTAAGGATGGCATTTTGGATAAATTAGGCGTTGAACTTCTAGGCACAAGTTTACACACCATCAACCAAGCGGAAGATCGTGAACAATTCAAGGACCTAATGAAAGAACTTCACCAACCAATTCCCGAATCAAAGACGGTTTACGACTTACAAGACGGGATCGATTTTGCCCATCAAATCGAGTACCCGGTGATCATTCGGCCAGCCTATACGTTAGGCGGTACCGGTGGCGGAATCGCCCATAACGACGCTGAAATGAAGACCATCTTGAACCGTGGGTTGACGATGTCGCCTTCAACGGAGTGTTTGGTTGAAAAGAGCATTGCTGGCTTTAAAGAAATTGAATTCGAAGTTATGCGTGATCACCATGGCAGTTCAATTATTGTGACTGGAATGGAAAACTTTGATCCGGTTGGCGTTCATACCGGTGATTCAATTGTGTTTGCCCCAACGCAAACCTTAACCGACAAAGAATATCAGCGGTTGCGTGACGCATCCCTGACCATCGTTAACGCGCTTAAAATCGAAGGTGGCTGTAACGTTCAGTTGGCCCAAGATCCAAATAGTGAAAACTACTTTGTCATTGAAGTTAACCCCCGGGTTAGTCGTTCATCAGCCTTGGCATCAAAGGCAACCGGTTATCCAATCGCCAAAATTGCTGCTAAAATCGCCATTGGCCTGAACCTCGACGAAATTCTCAACCCAATTACGCAAACCACATACGCGATGTTTGAACCGGCTTTGGACTACGTTGTTGCCAAGATACCGCGCTTTGCCTTTGATAAATTCACAAACGCAGACCGCAAACTGGGAACCCAAATGAAGGCAACCGGTGAAGTAATGGCCATCGGTGGTAATATTGAAGAGTCCCTTCTTAAAGCTGTTCAGTCACTTGAGCTTGATAAACAAGCTCAGCGCGACTTAATTCCAAGCTATACATTAAATATGTCGGTAGGCGAACTGCTTGAAAAGATTAAAACTCCAACTGATTATCGCCTATTCGAATTATTCGCTGCCCTAAGCAAGGGCGCCACAATTGAACAGATTCATCAGTCAACTAAAATTGACCTCTACTTCCTTTCCAAGCTGGAAAAAATTATCAAGATGCAAAAACAGCTGACTGGAAGCCATTTGAATGCCGACGAAGTCCTCAAAGCTCGGCAAATGGGCTTCAACAACACCATGATTGAAGCAGTTAACCAAACAACCGAACACAAATTAGCTAACCTTGACCAGCAAGCCGATCAGCATTTGGTTTACAAGATGGTTGATACCTGTGCCGCCGAATTTGAAAGTGAAACACCTTACTTCTACAGCACCATCGGCAGTGAAAACGAAAGCCAACCAATCGGAAACAGTATCGTTGTCATTGGTGCCGGCCCAATCCGGATTGGCCAAGGGGTTGAATTTGATTACGCAACCGTTCACTGTGTTCAAGCCATTCAGGCAGCCGGTTACAACGCAATCATTATCAACAATAACCCAGAAACGGTTTCGACCGATTTCTCAATTTCAGACAAGCTTTACTTTGAGCCCCTTGATATTGACCATGTGATGAACGTTATTAACCTTGAAAAGCCCTTGGGAGTTATCGTTGAGTTTGGTGGTCAAACAGCTATTAACTTAACGGAAAGTCTCACAAAACACGGCGTTCGAATTCTGGGGACCTCCATGCACGGAATCGAGCAAACCGAAAACCGTCATGACTTTGAAGAACTCCTGATTGATCAAGATATTGCCCATCCTCGTGGTGATACCGCGCTGAACGGCGAAGAAGCTCACGCAATCGCGCACAAACTTGGTTTCCCAGTTCTCGTTCGCCCAAGTTTTGTCCTGGGCGGCAAGGGCATGGCCATTGTGCATGACGACGCTGAACTCGATGAGTACCTAGTACCGGCCCTCAAGGCAAGTGCCGGTCAGCCAATTCTAATTGACCAGTACATCCCAGGCACCGAATGTGAAGTTGATATTCTCAGCGATGGTAAGGATGTCTTCATTCCAGGTATCATGGAGCATTTGGAAGGAGCCGGGATTCACTCTGGCGATTCAATCGCAATGTATCCGCCACAGCACTTAACTGACGCACAGAAAGAAAAGATTTGTGCGATTGCCACTAAGATCGGTAAGAAGGTTCACGCGGTTGGGATGATGAATATTCAATTTATCTGTGCCGATGATGTTTATGTCATCGAAGTGAACCCGCGGGCATCTCGAACCGTCCCATTCATGAGCAAGATTACCAAGATGCATTTGGCTCAGTTAGCTACCCACTTAATTCTTGGCAGTTCATTGGCAGACTTAAACCTCAAGCCTGGTATGTTCCCAGAACCAACGAAGGTTTATGTGAAAGCACCCGTATTCTCATTTGCTAAGTTACCGGGTGCCCCAACTGCTTTAAGTCCAGAAATGAAGTCAACTGGTGAAGATATTGGTAGTGGTGACACACTGCAAGAAGCGCTTCACAACGCCCTCTTCGATAGTTACCACATCAATACCGACACCATTGAAGGAGAAGTGTTACTTTCCAAATTCGATGCCGCCGATAAAGACTTAACTGATAAATTGGCAAGCAGCGGATTCAACATTAAAGTTTACGAACCAAATATGCAATGGCCTGAGAAGGTTGCGTTTGCCCTGAGTTCTCAAGATGAGACTCCTGACGAAAAACAACTTGTTGCCAGTGCATTGAGTCATGAAGTTCCCGTATTCACCGCCCAAGACACGGTGATGGGCATCTTTCAACCCCAACTCATTAAATAATTAACGCAAATTAAAGCAAGAAACGGCAACTCACAAAAATGTGGGTTGCCGTTTCTTATTGCATTGATTGCCCCTCAGACAACTAGTGATCGTCTTTCATCCCAGTATGAGAAGCGCTGGTCGTGATATCTGGTCTTGACGAATCCTTATTATCAGCTTTTGGCCTCCCCATTCCGGCGATATTTGGGACGGCCTTGGTTGGTGATTTCATCGATTGATGCATGGAAGCCCCGGTTGTCACATCCTGATCCCAGGCACCATGTTTAATTAAATCAGCAATGTGGTTAACCGTACCTGTATAACCAATTGTTCCAAGATAGTTGCCATCCTGGTCACGCAGAGCGTAGTAATTGATATAAACCATTTGACCATTCAGCTTCAGTGGCTGTTCAAAGTGGTCCTGTTTGCCCGCCTTAAACGAATCGATGACCTTTTGGGCGAACATTCCTGCCGGGCCCGGATGAAGCTGTTGAATGGTTTTTTGAAGGTCAGAAACGTGGCGCGGATATTCACGCTTCGGCTTATCGGAGTACCATGTGAATCGATCGCTCACATCAAGAAAATCAATCTCGAATGGTAATACGTCAAAAATAGCTTCAATTTGGTCTAACGATAACGTTCCGGTCTTAAACTGAACGACTGGTGATTTGATAAATGGTTTTTACTTTGACATTCTGACATCCCCCTAATTTGTGATTAAGTCCACAACTAGATTATAGGCTAAATTTCTCACATCAACCATCTTCGCTCAGAATTATTAAAAAGACATGAATTAAGTGCCCACTGTGGGCCTTTAATTCATGTCTGTCAATTAAACCAGCAATTAATTTAAACGTACTTAATTCCACCGTCAACCATGATCGCCTGACCAGTGATGTAATTTGCTTTTTCACTTGCTAAAAATGATACCAGGTTAGCAACGTCCTCAGGCTCCTCACCACGTCCCAACGCAATCCCCTGGAGGTATTGTTTGAGCGACTCACCTTTAGCGACTTGGTTTACTTCGCCCATTTCCTCATCAATTTGATCCCACATTGGGGTTAAGACGATGCCTGGGCAATAGGCGTTCACCGTAATCTTGTAGCGTGCCAATTCTTTGGCAGCTGCTTGGGTTAAGCCACGAATTGCGAACTTTGTTGCTGAGTATGCCCCCAACAATTCAAAACCTTCATGACCGGCAATTGACGATGCGTTGATAATCTTACCGGGGGTTTCCTGCTTTCTGAATTGAGCAGCGGCTGCCTGAATGCCGAAGAACGTTCCCTTGACGTTGATATCAAGCAGTTTGTCGAGGTCTTCTTCTTTCGTGTTGCAGATTTGCGCAACGTGGGCGATCCCAGCATTGTTAACAAATACGTCCAAGTGATCAAAGTGGTCAACGGTTTTCTGAACGGAATCGAAAACTTGATCGCGGTACTGAACGTCAGCTTCAATGGCAAACGCTTCGCCGCCCGCCTTTTCAATTTCATCGGCAACTCGTTGAACCTTATCCAGATGACGACCGGAAAGGGCAACGGCAAACCCATCCTTTGCTAATTGAACGGCAATTCCCTCACCAATCCCTTGTCCGGCACCGGTAACTAACGCAACTTTCTTAGACATACTGTCAGCCTCCATATTTGTGAAATAATTCCTTTTTCTGCATGAATTGAATTATATTCCAAGTGTTTGTGAAACACAATACAATAATTTTACTAGTAAATTTTCACTAGGATTTTACTTGGATGCCCCGTCCTTCAAGAATATCAAGCCGTAAGTTGCGTATCTCGGCATTATTCACAGCTGATTCAAAAATCGTTTGTTTATAGCACTTGAAAAATGAATCATTTTAATTGCACCTCATTATCAAAAAGCGTTCAATAGAAGTGAATCACAGTTAGTTGTAAGGTTCTGATGAGTCAAGTCATTAAGGGGGATTTTTTATGTTAGATGTCATCAAATCACTGGATCGCATCACTTGGAATACCGAGCATCACTACGCCCATATTGCTGCGCAACACGACTTCATCCGGGCATGGGCCATTCAATTTGAAATGGGCTACACCGACTTTCGGGTAGTTCAGATGGCGTTACAGTTGGATGGGGGCCACCACGACTTACTGGCACGATTTGCGGCTGCCTATGATAAAGTCTACGACTACGAATACGCATTTGTTGCCGGTGGGTTAGATGGCTTTAACAAGCAGTTTGGAAGCCAGTTGGACGACTACAAAACTGCCGCCGACGACCTGCTCAAAATCGTTGACGAAATCCGCCAAATTAACGGCACCGTTAAGTAGTTAACTCGAACAATCTAAGTTAAGCCCTGACAACTGATCAGGGCTTTTTAAATGAGGTTGAGACGAAAGTATCGATTGTCTCAACCTCTTCATTTTTATCCGACTATTACATTGTCGAAACGTGCGACCTAAAGCAGCTTCCGGCCGTATAGGCAAACAATCCAAATATCCAAGCCCGGGATATTC
>NZ_AZFZ01000058.1 GCF_001435895.1 Lentilactobacillus parafarraginis DSM 18390 = JCM 14109
TGAAATAAAGTTTTCAGACGGACCCTAGTCAAAATAATATCAATGAAAGCCAATTAGTTTAGAGAGGATGGATTTATTCATGTCAACAAATGCTGAAAACGGTTTATTCCCAACGGAGTTTTGGACTACCACTGCTGGAGATCTTTCCCAAAAGCGGGATCATCTTCAAACCCCAACGCCCCAGGATAACGCTGGCGACGCCGCTAAAATTGTCATTGACCCTTCTGATAAGCATCAAGACTGGATCGGTGCCGGCGCCGCAATTACTGACGCTGCCGCATCCTTGATTTGGAAACAAAGCAAGGAACAGCGTCGTAAACTGCTCCACGAATTATTCGATTCTAAAGAGGGTAACTTCTCGACGATTCGAATTCCCCTGGGCTCTTGTGAACCTGCCAGCCAGCCATACTATACCTATGATGACGTGCCATTTGGCGAACACGATGCCAGCTTGTCAAAATTCTCGATTGGCGAGGGCACTCCGGGTGCTCCTGACGCCACCAAGGATTTGAAGTACGTTGTGCCGGTTGTTCAGGAAATTTTACAGATTAACCCAGCCGTTAAGATTATGGCCTCGCCATGGTCGGCACCGGCTTGGATGAAGAATACCGGTGAATTGAAGATGGGTGGTCATTTCCGATTTGGTGAGTTTACCGGTAACGGTTATGACGATCAGAAGGACACCTTTGAATCCGTCTACGCTCAGTACTTCGTTCACTATCTGGACGCCTATAAGAAGTTAGGGATTCCAATTTACGCCATCACGATTCAAAACGAGCCATCCAACGCTGCGGCATGGCCAGCAATGATTTGGAAGATTCCTGAACTGGCACACTTTGGGTACAAGTACCTGCGGCCAGCCTTGGACAAGTCATACCCCGATACCAAAATGTATTTCTGGGATGGTAGTCTGAATGTGCTGAACAAGCCGATTGCTGATGAGATCACCCCCGAAGAAGCCAATGCATTTGATGGCTTTGCATTCCATACGTACGACGGTCCCTACACCAACCTGTTCAAGGGCAGTCGGTCCTTCCCGAAGTGGCAGATGGCCATGACCGAACGGCGCTGCATGATTGAAGAAACCCCAGAAGATGCTTCCCACATCATGTTTGGCCTGATCGGCAACTGGCTGGTCCGCCACGGCCTGTCGTCAATCTTCCTGTGGAACATGGCCCTCGATGAACGCGGTCTGCCTAACATGGTTGGCTCAACTGGCCGGCGTGGGGTTGTCACCATCGATCATACGACTGGAAAAGTGCAACGGAACTTGGAATATTACATGCTGCGAAACTTTGGGCAGGATGTTGAACCCGGCTCAACGGTGATTGGCTCATCCAGTTATACTCAGGATGGCTACACCGGTGGAGTTGGATCAGTTGCCTTCCTAGCACCAAACGGCGACATTACCGCTCATCTGTACAATCCGTCAGGAGAACCGTTAGAAGCCGCTGTTACCGTCAATGGTCAGCCGCTCACTTGGCAGCACGTCACAGTTCCTGCATGGGGAACGGTCACTCTGCACAAGTCATTTGGCACGGTTAACGAGAGTGCCCCGCGTGAAGATGAGGCGTTTAAGCTGAACCCGTATCCAGCCAACCTGGCTGATGATGAGGCGCCTGGTAAGGGTGTCAATAAAGATAAAAAGTAATTGTAGTGGACAATGATGAGAAGGGAAGTCATCAAAATGTCAGAATCAAATCAAGATTGGAAAGACGCGCTGGGTTCCAAAGAGAAATTTGCCGATTGGATCAATAACTATTTCAGGGAACATCAAGAGCTTGTTGGGAATTATGAAACGCCAAGCTACTACGAATACTACACGGTTACCCTTGATAGCAAGGAAGGACTCATCATTACCCTTAAGACCGGTCTGAATCAGACCAGCGATGTGAATGCCCCGCTACCATTTAAGGATGTTGAGCACATTTCGGTTGAAAACTTTCGTCAATTGATCTTGAACAAGAAGTTTGAAGATCAGAGTGAAACCCTGACCGACGTCTTTTCTCAGATGTTGGCCAAGAAGCCAAACGCGCATATTAACCGGGATGAATAATGCCAGGGTCATCAATGGCAAATTTGATTAATTGAAATGAATCGGATTATCATTAACCGGATTGAAGATCGACTGATTGCCCCCGCGATGGGCGATCATCAGGCTTGAAGGCGAAATAATCACTATGTATTTTGAAGCTCGGCCCTGGATTTATTTTTAAATCCGGGTGCCGAGCTTTTTGACTTCGTAGTATTGACAGTACGGTTACATAGTATACAATACTATGTAGCTAGTATTAAAAACTATGTATGCTAAGAGGAGCCTATCCATGTCTGAAAAGATTGCCATTTTAGTAGATTCCGGTTGTGATGTTCCACCCGAGGTCTTGGCCAAATACGATAATATTGCCGTGGCACCCATGCTGATCATGATGAACGGCAAGGCGTATCGGGATAACGTTGACCTGACCCCTGAGGCTTTTTACAGTCAGTTGAATGTGTCGGAAAAGCTGCCGACGACTTCCGCTCCGACTCAGGGGAGCGTGGAGGCCTGCGTTGCCGATCTGAAAAAGCGGGGGTACACGCATATTATCGGCATTTCGGTGTCGGCTAAATTATCGACGACGTTTGAAACGGTGAGTCGGGTTGCCCGGGAAGTTCAAGACATTGAGATGACGGCCGTTAATACCAAGAACATCGGCATTGGCAGCGGTCTGTTCGCGGTTTATGCCGAGGAGTTACTGGACGCCGGCCAATCATACGCTGAGACGGTCAAGCTGTTAAATGCCGGGGTTAAGGACAGCAACACCTTCTTTTACATTCCGAGCTTAAAGTACCTCCGAGCCGGTGGTCGAATCGGTCGGGTGGCCGGACTGGTGGGTTCATTATTGAACATCAAACCGGTCATTGCCTGCGATGAAAACGGCGTGTATTATCCCATCACCAAGGCCCGTTCCGAACAGAAAGCCATTTCCAAGATGGTTGGGTTGGTTTCTGATTTGCTCAAAGCTCATCCAAACGTTCGCGTGGGCGTTGCCAACGGAGCCGACGTGCCGTTAATGAAAAAGGTCTATGCAACGTTGCACGAAGCGTTTCCTTCCTTTAAAATATATCAGGGGAGTGTCTCACCAGCACTTGGCGTGCACACCGGTCCTGGATTGGTCGGGGTTGGCGTTCAGGTTGGTGAGCCACAATAACCGTGGATGGAGGGGGTACTGTGTCACAGGATAAAGATCAATTACCGGTTAGGCTCCCATTATGGGAAAAATTGCCAACCTTTTCACTGCATTTGGATCAGTTATTGACGTTAACCAACCAGTACCTTGAACCGATTATTGGCGATCAGCTTACTAAAACGATGCTGCACAATTATTTCAAGGCTAAGATTCTCCTGCCGCCGGTTAACAAGCGCTACGAGCGGATTCAGCTGGCCGGGGCGATTGTGGTTGGCTTACTGAAAAACATTTTCTCACTCACTGAGATTCAACATGGCTTGGCAGCAATTCTTGAAGATGGGTCCCCGAAATATGGGTATAATAATTTTGTCAGATTGTTCAACGAGCAGGCTGCCCAGGCCGGCGCACCGCTCACAAAACCCAGGCCGTTACCGATCAAATCGGCCAAGCCGGTCACGGTTATGCAATACGATGCTGTCCAGTCGATTTTGTTTTGGCTGTCAGCCCGGAAACGGCTGGCCCAATTGAGACCGCGGCATGCCCATGATTCATAAATTTCTGGCGCGCGGTTATCGGTTAACTTTTTAATGGTAAACAAAAATCCCGAGAACGATTTGAATTAAATCGCACTCGGGATTTATTTATCCACGGCTAGTTACCGCGGATTTCATTAAATTTCTTAATATATTTCTTCGCATTTTCGGTAACGCCGTCATAGTCACCCGTTTCACCGGGACCGACTAAGTTACCACCGGCACCGACACAAACGGCTCCTGCGGCAAACCATTGATCCAGGTTATCCAAGTTAACGCCGCCAGTTGGCATGATGTTGAGTTGTGGGAATGGGGCGTTTACAGCTTTAATCATGCCGGGTCCGGCAACGCTGGCTGGGAAGAGCTTGATAATGTCTGAGCCGGCTTCCAAAGCGTTCTGCATTTCCCGCATGGTGCTGCAGCCTGGCAGGTAGGGAACCTGATACAGGTTACACAATTTGGCGATGTCAGCGTCAAATGTTGGGCTGACAATGTAGCCGGCACCGGCCATGATGGCTAGCCGAGCGGACGTCGTATCCAAAACGGTTCCGGCACCGATGACACCGTTTGGCAATTCTTCAGTTAATTTGCCGATGACTTGGTCAGCGTGGGGAACCGTGAAGGTTAATTCGATTCCGGTAACGCCACCCTTAATGGCGGCTTTACTGATTGCTTCGGCTTTTTCAGGGGTGTCAGCGCGGACAACCGCAATGATTCCGGCGGCCACGATTTTCTTTAAGCTGTTTAAACGATTCATTGACATCGTAATAATCTCCTTAATCAGTTTGAAAACAGGTCCAACGTATTAATATATCAGTTCTATATATTAATATATTACTTTGGCTTGGAAAACGCAACCATTTTCCCCAAAATGTCCGAATGAGTTGAGCGTTCGCGCTGAAGCTTGGGATCGGGAGGGGGGGTTACCGCGTTTCATGGAAATAGTTGGTGAGGGGGAAATAAGTGCATTCGACGCCAAATGGTTCCAAGTGCGACCACCGCAATCATCTTCATGCAAAATGACTGCAACGTAAATTAAAACTAATTAAATAATGACTAAACATATTAAAAGTAATTTGACAAAACCGTATAAAGCGCTTACATTAAGGATAGCATTTGATTTCTAAAAATAGGAGCGTGAGTGATTTATGAGTCATGAAAATGCAACTCAAGCAGATATTGGCTGGTTGGACGATCCGGAAGTTTTCCGGGTTAACGAATTACCAGCCCATAGTGATCATCGATTTTATCGCACGGCCGACGAAGCTGACGCTAAGCACAGCAGCTACGTTCAGAATCTGAACGGTGACTGGCGGTTTGCCTACGCGAAGGATCCTCAGAGCCGCGAATTAAACTTTTACGAAGCCGATTTTGACTCTAGTAATTTTGATACGTTAAGGGTGCCCGGGTTAGTTGAATTTGCCGGGTACAATCAAATTCACTACATTAACACCCTCTATCCTTGGGAAGGCAAGGCCTATCGCCGGCCGGCTTATACGATGGGACCCAACGAAAAGGAATTGGGGATGTTTAGCGAAGCTAAGGATAACCACGTTGGCCAGTACGTCAAAAAGTTTACCGTTGATCCCGCTTTGCAGGGTAACGATATTCGAATTCGTTTTGAAGGCGTGGAAACGGCCATGTACGCATGGCTGAACGGGCACTTCTTGGGATATGCCGAGGATAGTTTTACCCCGCATGAATTTGACTTGACTCCATACCTGACCGATGGCGAAAACACCTTGGCGGTTGAAGTCTTTAACCGCAGTACTGCGAGCTTCTTGGAGGATCAGGATATGTTCCGGTTCTTCGGAATTTTCCGGGATGTTTCGCTGATCGCTCAGCCAGCGGTTCACGTTGAGGATCTTTCAATCAAACCAACCGTTAATGACGATTTTAAATCCGGTAAGTTACAGGTTGGCGCCAAATTAGCGGGCAATCCAGCTGGGGCCACACTTCAGCTCAACGTGACCGATGCCAACGGCCAGCCGGTTTATGAAACCAAGGCAACTGCCGAAAGCGACGATCGCATTGCCGACACGCCATTTGATCAGATCCATCTTTGGGACAACGATGATCCCTACCTATATAACTTAACGCTGACGGTGACCGACCAGTCTGGCAAGGTTCTTGAAGTGATTCCTTACCAGTTTGGTTTTCGCCGAATCGAAATCAACCAGGATAAGGTCATTATGCTCAATAACAAGCGGCTTCTCATTAAAGGGGTTAACCGCCATGAGTGGGATGCCAAGTCTGGCCGGACAATCACGATGGCCGATATGAAAGCCGATATTGCCACTTTCAAGAAGAACAATATTAATGCCGTTCGGACCTGCCACTATCCGGATCACATTTCCTGGTACTATTTGTGCGACACCAACGGAATCTACATGATGGCTGAGAACAACCTTGAATCTCACGGTACTTGGCAGAAAAACGGGGCCGTTGAGCCTTCGGATAATGTCCCAGGATCTTTACCTCAGTGGAAGCAGGCGGTTCTGGATCGCGCCCGGAATAACTACGAAACCTTTAAAAACCACACCAGCATTATTTTCTGGTCTCTGGGTAACGAATCGTATGCCGGTGACGACATTGCGGCGATGAATGCCTACTATAAGAAAGTCGACCCGTCGCGGTTAGTTCACTACGAAGGGGTCTTCCATAATCCAAAGTACAAACCGCAGATTTCTGACGTTGAAAGTCGGATGTACGCGTCGCCGAAGGAAATTTCCGAGTACTTGGATGACAATCCGCAAAAACCGTTTATTCTCTGTGAATACATGCATGATATGGGAAATTCGATTGGCGGCATGAAGTCGTACATGGACCTATTTGACAAGTACCCGATGTATCAGGGCGGCTTTATCTGGGACTTCATCGATCAAGCCGTTGAAGTTAAGGATGAAGTTACCGGGCAAAAGGTGCTCAGATACGGTGGCGACTTTGACGATCGGGTATCCGATTACGAATTCTCCGGTGACGGATTGATGTTTGCCGACCGGACAGAAAAACCAGCAATGCAGGAGGTAAAATACTATTATGGCAAATACTAATCAGTTAAAAGTCATTTATGGCGATGGGACCCTTGGCGTTGGTGGCGATGATTTTCACTACATCTTTAACTATGGTCGCGGCGGCATTGAGTCATTGGTAATTGGCGGCAAGGAATGGTGTTACCGAGAACCGAAGCCCACGTTTTGGCGGGCAACCACCGATAACGACCGGGGAAATGGTTTTTCGGTAAAATCCGCCCAGTGGTTGGGGGCCGACATGTTCAGCACCGTTAAATCAATTGACGTTAAAATTAATGGGCAGCTCATTGATTTTCCAATTGCTCCGGAAAATAACAAGTATTCCAATCATGAATACGCTGACGAAGTTGCGGTAGTCTTCCATTTTGAAACCAATACGGTTCCGGCGACTCCGGTTGACGTGACCTACACCGTCCAACCAGGCGGCAGCATTCTGGTGAATGCCCATTACACGGGCAATCAGAATCTGCCTGAACTGCCAGTCTTTGGGATGCGGTTTATCATGCCAACTCCGGCAACCAGGTTTGATTATGAAGGGCTTTCTGGCGAAACTTACCCGGATCGCATGGCTGGTGGTGAAGCTGGCGTCTACCACGTTGATGGCTTACCGGTTGCCAAGTATTTGGTCCCGCAGGACAACGGCGTTCATATGGCAACCAAGTGGGTGACCATCACCCGCGACTCCGTCAAAAGTAACATGGACAATTCGAAGGTACCGTTTAGCCTGAAATTTGCCCAGGTTGACCAGCCATTTGCCTTCAGCGCGTTGCCGTATACGGCTGAAGAATTCGAAAACGCGACCCACATTGAAGAATTACCTTTACCGCGACGGACAGTGGTTTCAATTCTTGGCGCCGTTCGTGGCGTTGGCGGCATTGACAGTTGGGGAGCCGATGTCGAGTCCGACTACCACATTTCTGCTGGTGAGGATATTGACCTGACATTTAAGATTGAACGGGTTTAATTCATCAAATAAATGACGAAACAACGGCTTGCCACTTCCGAGAGAGGGATTCTTTAAGGGATGGCAGGCCGTTTTTGGGTGGAATTCTGACGGGACGCTTTCTTTGATTTTTGGAGAATTCCGGTAGATACTTTTGGTGATGACTAATTAACTGAATTTAAATTGTCATGAGGGGGATTTCAAAATGGCTCATTTAGTAACAAAAACCGATGTTGAGTACGATTCCGTTAACCATCAAAAAACGGATATCTATTATGATAGTGACGTGCAGCAAGCCCGCGGTGCATTGATTGATATTCACGGTGGCGGTTGGTTCCGGGGTAATAAATCAAAAGATGCCGATTCATCGGAACGTTTCGTCAAGGAAGGGTATTTAGTGGTCACCCCAGCCTACCGAATTACGCCGGAGGCTTTTTATCCAGCCCCTTTAGAGGATATGGATCGGCTCTTTGATTGGCTGAAACAATCCGATTTGCCGTTTGATCACGATCATATCGGGGCCTTTGGTTCATCGGCTGGCGGCAACATGGTCGTTGAACTCGCCATTAAATATGGAATTCCGATTGTGTCATTGTCGGGGATTCTCGACATTGACGATTGGCTTGGCAAGCATGAAGACGTGGTCGCTGCGGAAGGGGACACCAGCGGCTTCAATTCGACGGCTAGTGCCAACATCAACCAAACCGGAGCCAACGACCCGTTTTATAAATGGTTCGTTACCAATTACTTTAATGGTCGAACTGATCAGTATGAAGAAGCAACGCCGTATCACCGGGTCACCGATCAAACCGGGACGATGTATTTGGCCAATTCACTGAATGAATTTGTGCCGACCAGCGGGGTGTTAACAATGGCTAAAACGCTCGCTGAACATCAGATTCCTTATACGACTAGAATGCTGACGGGGAGTCGACATGCCAAGGGGTATTTGGATGACGTTTGGGACGACGTGGTCAGCTTCCTTGATCGAACCGTTTAACTATCAAATTGGTATATCATTTATCTCGTGGCCGGGATCGTCAATCGATTGATTGGCGGGTCCCGGCCTTTGTGCTACCCTAAACGTATTCGATAAATGCGAAAGAGGGAGATTGTTTGGAAAAAACACGGGGTTCGTGGCTACAACTGGTTGGCTGGGCGATTGGGTTATTGATCGGCTTATTTGCCATAAGTTACCTGGCCCGACAGGGATTTCAGGGGACCGGCCTTGTTTCGATTTACAGCCGGGCGGTGATTCGGTTTGCGTATGCCGCTGTGGTGGTCGGCGTGGGGCTTCGCTTATTAAATGGCCAGCGGATTTTGGTAAGCCCGATAAAAATGACGCGATTCTTGCAAATCATGCTGGGCGTCATTATTGCGTTGCTAGTTCTGCTACTATTGGCTGGCGGATTCCCATATCGGTTGATTGGGATGGTGAAGTCGCCGTTTTTCATCGCCAACACCCTGGTTGCTTTGTCAGCTGGGATGTTGGAGGAAATGACCTGTCGGGGCCTGCTTTTCTCCGGCTTCGCCATGCGCTTCCGTCATTTTCGATATCGATGGACGTTAGCGGCGGTCACGTCCGGAATGGTGTTTGGTCTGCTGCACTTCACCAACATGATAGCCGGGCAGGGGCTTCAGGTAACCGCGCAACAGGCCTGTTATGCCGTGATTCTCGGCATCTTATTTGTGACGATTCGCCTGGCAACTAACTCACTGGTCTGGATTATTGGCATTCATTTTTTGATTGATTGGCAGCCGACTATTCCCACCAGTGTGCTGAGTGGGCAGGGCAGTCCCTGGGGGCCATTCTTGATTCTCTGGCTGCCGGTTTTGGCAGTTGGCCTTCTCTTTATGTGGGGGTATGATCGCCAGTTCAATCGGATAAAATCAAATGCGCTTTTGTAAAACCATTTTCAGTTTGTCAGGTATAATTAAAACGATACCAGTCGTATCAATACGGTTCAGGGAAGGAATTAACCATGAAAAAAGTACTTCATCTTTCAACGTCTCGGCCAGGTCTCTGGCAGGATACTAACGTGACTTACGCGCAGGTTCCCGGCTGGCTGGGACACACAACCATGGATCTGCAACTGACGGTTCTTCGTCAGTTTGAAGGGCAGCCGCACGCCTTGCCAGCGATCTTTTGGTTTGGGGGCGGCGGCTGGATGGCTGTCGATCACAACGTTCATTTGCCAAATCTGGTTGACTTTGTTCGCGCCGGCTTTGTGGTTGTGAGCGTTCAATATCGCAATAGCAACCAAGCTGTTTGGCCGGCTCAGTTGACCGATGCCAAGGCGGCCATTCGCTATATTAAGGCCCACGCTGACAAGTACCAAATTGACCCCGAGCGGCTCGCGGTGATGGGCGAGTCCGCCGGCGGCCACCTTGCCAGTATGTTGGCGGTAACCAACGGGCAAAAGCAATTTGACGTTGGTGATTACTTGGATCAAAGCAGTGTCGTTCAGGCCGCCATTCCCTGGTATGGCGTGGTCAATCCACTGTCTGCCAAGCAGAATAGTGCTTCGTCGGACTTCGACTTTGTCTACCGTAATTTATTGGGCGGCGAACCGGAAGATAATCCTGAGTTGGTTGCCCAGGCCGATCCGCACACGTTTATCACTGAGTCAACGGTGCCTTTCCTGCTGCTCCACGGCACCGAAGACGAAGTGGTTCCCGTTGATGACAGTCGGTCATTATACGATGATCTGATTGGCCACGGCGTTGAAGCGGATTTGTACGAATTGCAGGGTGCTCAGCACATGGATGAATTGTTTATGCAGCCAGAGATCGCCAGAATCATTATTGATTTTTTGAACACGCATTTAAAATAAATTGAAATCGTCACGCAACTCAAAACAGCGTCGCCGTTAATCGGATTGATTAATGGCGACGCTGTTTTGAATTTTTGATTATTTTATGAAACGGGCACTGATTCTCACCAGTAACCCAGTAATTTGGTTAGTTTGGCGCGGTTAACATCCCGGGTTGATAATACGTTGGTCAATGCGGCCACCGTACCGTTACCGGCTTTCGAAGTGGTCCATGAATACTTGATGCTGCTGGAACTATCCCCGGATTGGGCGTACATAATATCGTCCTGGTAAGGGGTGTGGTCCAGTCCCAAACTGTGACCGAGTTCGTGGGTGATGGTTGCTTCCCAGAATCCCATGTAGTATTTTTCATACGCGGCCTTATCAGCGGCAGTCTTAGGTGCCGATACCTTATGGCCGCTGATTGCTTGCAAAACGGTCAGCATGTAGCTGGGACTATAGAAATGGCGCTTGTTGACGTAAAGTTTATTGGTCTTGTACAGGCCATCCCACTCGCTGGCATCTTTACCCCCGGTGCCGAAGTTCACGGTGATGGTGTGGTGGGCTTTAGTCCCGGTCGCAAAGACGGTGGCTCCCAAAGACTTATTCCAAGTCTTCATCGACGCTGCCAAATACCCCCGTAATTGAGATGACGGGGTGTACACGGTTGCACGGTGCTTGGTGAACACAGACGATTTGCTCATCCGATCAACATTATATTGCTTATCAAAGTAAGCTGAATACTTGGTGTAAGTGGCTTTGGAAAAATGCTGAACGCTGCTGGACGGGTTTAGGTCGCCAGTTTTCTTAACGGCCCGGGCCACTGTTGAGCCGGCCGCGGCCTTTGCCGAACTGGCGTAGGTGGGCTGAGCCGGACTGCTTAGAAATGTGGCAGGTAGCGCCGTTGCAAATGTCAGGGATGCTAGTACAGCGGCAATCAAGCTTTTTTTAGTCATCAAGGTGAATTGCTCCTTACATAAATACCGTTTCAAGTTAGTGGCATAATAACACTATTGTCATAAGGGTTCAAGCAACACTGACTGGGGACAAGGTAAATTTAAGGAAATTTCACCGGCTAGCCTACTTGGACCACCAAGAGAGGGGCGACTGCTGTTAAAGATGGCAGCACTCGCTTGCCAAGAACCGGTCGTTAGTTTTGACTGAGCGTTTTAACCATGTTGAACCAGGTTTCATTCGCGTGGTCGGAATCGGCGACGCCCTCATTTTTGTAACCGTTCCGTTCATAGAAGGACACTAATTTTGCCAAACAGGTAAGGGTGATTGCTTTTCGGCCTTGGCGGATGGCAACGGCCGCCAGTTGGTTCAGCAGCTGGCTGGCGATTCCTTGCTGTTGAAAAGCGGGATCAACTACCAAACTGAGGACGGTTTGGTAAGGGTCACTGGGATTGTTGGGAGCTGCCTTTTCGTACAGTTCGTCCGTCAGGTAACGGTGATCAAAGGCTGGGCCAACAATGTAGCCGGCGATTTGATCTGTTTCGGTTTTTGCGGTGATGAACGTATCGGGATAGAATCTGATCCGATCAGCCATAGCGGCGCTAGTTGCCGCTTCCTGCGGGGTGAAGCCGGTGTGCTCAATGCGCATGATGGCCGCCAGCTCGGTTGGCTTGGCGGTGTCAAAATGAATTTTCAAAGTGAGGACTCCTTATAATCGATTAGGGCTGAAACGGCGGTGAAACTGACCATCCGTTTTCAGGCATTGTTCATTATTTTACCCGAAAATGGTAATATTTTCTATGGATGGTTTGATAGAGAGAAGGATTGTCTTATGGAAAATAAAACCGCGGACTTAACGCAACAGCCAGTCCACAACAAGCGGTGGCTGATCATGGTCGCCGTATTTATTGCCACGTTCATGACCTCGGTGGAAGTGACCATCGTAACCACCGCGCTGCCGGCCATTATTAGTGAGCTGCACGGCCTGGCGTTTCAAAGTTGGATTATGAGCGCCTACTTATTAACAACCGCCGTCACGACCCCAATCTACGGGAAGTTAGCCGACTCAATGGGCCGGCGAAATGTATTTCTCTGGGGAGGGATTGTATTTACCGGCGGGTCATTTCTAAGCGGCCTGTCACCATCAATTTTGATTTTGGTTGTCGCCAGAGGAATTCAGGGAATTGGGGCCGGCGCAGTGATGCCCCTGACCTTTACAATCATTGCCGATAACTTTAGCTTTAAACAGCGGGCCAATGTGCTGGCGTTCAATAATACGGCCTGGGGACTATCAGCGCTGGTTGGCCCCTTAATTGGCGGCTTTTTGGTTGATCGGCTGTCCTGGCACTGGGTGTTCTTTGTGAACGTCCCCTTGGGAATTTTGGTCATTGCACTGGTCCTTTTCGGCTACCACGAACGCAGGGCCTTCAATTCCCGGTTGACCATTGACTGGCTTGGCATTGTTTGGTTGGCTATTGGGTTAGTCGGATTACTGCTGGCCATTCAACTGTTGGATACCCAGCCGCTTTACGCCGCAGGTTTACTGGTAATTGCCATTTTTGGGGTTTGGCGGTTGATTGTTCAAGAGCATCGGTTTGCCGACCCATTACTGTCACCAGCAATGTTTCGTTCGCCGACCTTTAGCATTCAAATTGTGACGGCAACCATTTTGAGCGGGGTTTTAATCGGCTACCAGGTCTACTTTCCCATTTGGCTGCAGTCGCTGTACCATGTCTCGGCGACGACTGCTGGGTTAGTGGTGACCTCGAGTTCGATTATGTGGTTGATTGCGTCATTCTTCGTCGGTCCCTTAATTGCCAAATTCGTTCCCAAGAGAATTGCCATTAGTTTGATCGGAATCATGCTGGTGGGGTATTTCTGCCTGATCTTTGCCGGTAGATCATTCCCGGTTTGGGCGTTTTACGTGATCGCCATGCTCAACGGGACCGGCATGGGAATTGTAATCAGTATGAACACGGTTCTCAGCCAGCACTTGGTCGCACCCAACATGGTTGGATCGGCCACGTCAATTCTGACACTGGGACGTTCCCTGGGGCAAACTGTGATGGCCGGGTTGTATGGCGCGATTTTGAACTTGGTGATTCGCCTGAACCTCCACGATGGAATTCATTTTTCTCAGGTCAACGGCGTGATTAGTTCCAGCCACCAGACAGTCGTGGCCCATCATCTGATGATTGACCAAATTATTTTGCATGGATTACACGGGGTATTTATAAGCGTTGTGATTATTTTGATTCTCGTGATTGTGATTAATTGGTTGGATCCTAACCGGAAGATTATTCAATAACGATGAAAAGTCATGGCCTGTCAAAAGAGACGACAAAAAACGGCTGGCGCAAAACGTGAGTTTTGTGCCGGCCGCTTTTGACGTTATTTGAACTATTCGTTTACAGCATCCGGAACGCCAGCAACGGTCTTGAAGACGTCAGTCAGTGAGGTGTGCATGTCAGCGAATTTCTTGTGAAGAATCAGTTGACGGAACTGTTCGATCGACAATTTTTCAACATCTTTAAATGGAATTGGGCTCATGCCGGTATTACCTGTGGTGTTCAAGCCAGTGGTCAGCGTGATAATCAAGCCATCACGGCTGTCCAAACGAACCGTGTAATATTCATAGTAAGAACTGTTTTCATAATTACCAGTCAGTTCTTCGTGCTTTTGGAAGTAATCGGTAATGAAGTTCTTAAAGTCTTTTTCTGAGTTAAGGGCGGTTTTCCAATCAGTTGTGTTTGTCATAATAGGTGCTTCCTTTCTTATCTTATCAAGTAGGGGCAGTTTTTGAAGGGGTAACTAATATGTCAGTAATCAATTTTCCCCTCTCATCTTCAATTATCATTCTAAACACTTTTTAGTAAAATACAAGTGAAAACATTTATGAAAACGTTGACAAATAAAGGATTTCGAAACTAATTTACTGTAACCGTTATCTAAATCAAAAAACATCAAAATCGATATTTTTGATTCTGGTATATCAGATCCTTTAATCGAAAACGGCCCTCCAGCGGCTTTTTAGGACTGTTGGTAGTCAGAATTCTCGAAATTGACCGGAAATCATCAGGTGAGGGTTCCCCGACCGTAAATAAAGTAGCGGAAAACTTGCCATATTCTTTTGAGACGTGCACACTTTTCAGTAAGAACGATATTTTAACGAAAGGATGATCAATACAAATGGCAAAGGACTACATTTCGATGATCAGAGGATTGGTGGGCCACACGCTAATCATTTTGAACACGGCTGGCGGAATTCTACTAAATAATCAGGGACAGGTTCTCCTGAATCTTCGAACCGACACGCACAATTGGAGTCTTCCCGGCGGTTATCTGGAATATGGCGAGACGTATGCCCAGGCTTGTGTCCGCGAATTCAAAGAGGATAGCGGCCTGGACGTTGAAATTGTCAATTTCATGAAGATTTTCGATAAGGGGGAAACCCGTTATCCAAACGGAGACGTGGTGCAGACAATCAATGCGCTCTATCACGTCAAACCGGTTGGCGGTCAGCTATTAAGCGCTGAAACCGACGAAACGGTGCGGTTGGACTACTTTGATTTTGACAATCTGCCACCGTTATTGAACCAGCAGACGGCCGATATGTTGGCGTACGCGGCCGACTATTTTAACTCAAAGAAGTGAGGTTTTTAAATTGAAAAAAGTTATTGTCCCAAAGTCGTTGTCCGAAGACGGCAAGCAGTACCTGCGTGAACACAATCTTGAACTAGTCGAGGTTGATCGGACTGACGCTGATCATATTTTGGAAGTCGGTCGGGACGCGGCCGGCATGATTTTGTTCGTTGATCACATTGGGGAATCCGTGCTTTCACAAATGCCCAACTTGAAGATCATTGCCCGTCATGGGGTGGGCTATGACAACGTGGATCTGGATGCGGCTGCCCAACACGGCGTCTGGGTCACCATCACCCCAAAGGCCAACGCCGAAACCGTTGCCGAAACGACCTTGGCGCACATATTTGATTTATCAAAAAATTTAACCAAGACTTCTATGGAGATGCGCAAGGGTGACTACACTTACGCGCTGCGCCACCGCGGTTTTGATTTAGCCGGTAAAACCCTGGGAATTGTCGGTTATGGTCGGATTGGCCAGTGGGTTGCCAAGAAGGCCAGCGCGTTGGGGATGACCATCCTGATTTACAACCGTTCACCAAAGGAATCCGAATACGGCACGTTTGTGGATCTCGATACGCTTTTGAAACGATCCTATGTGATTTCCCTGCACCTGGCTCATAATTCGGCGACCCATCACATTATCGGTGCCGCCCAACTGGCTGAAATGAAGCCAAGCAGTGTGGTGGTCAATCTTGGACGGGGTGGCCTGATCGATACCGATGCGTTAGTCGCCGCGTTGCGCAATCACGCAATTGCTGGGGCCGGTCTCGACGTTTTTGAATCCGAACCGCTGCCATTGGACAGCCCGTTATTTCAGTTTGACAACGTGGTACTGACGCCGCATATCGGGTCGAGTACCACCGAAAGCTTCTCGCGGATGGCCACTGACGCTGCTAGTGAAGTTGTTCGGGTGCTGGATGGGCAGGCCCCGCAATGGCCGGTTAATCAGGTTAAAAATAAGTCGTGAACCATGATCAATTTGAGATTGCTTGGACATGTATCCGGGTAATCTTTTTTGTTGCCGTTAGGAATTTCTTATGTAAAAGTAATCTGTTTGTGACGCACCCTGCTATAATAAAAGTGGAGGTGCTAAGATGACAACAATCTATGTTGATCCTGATAAGAAAAAGGAACAAATTGTTAAATTGTCAGACGGAAGCTATGGTGTGATGAAGGCTAAGAAGGAAAAGGCGGGATTTGCCTATCAGTTTAATTTTACCAATCATTTGTATCCAGGATTTTTGATCGATCACGCCCCAGTTAATGGTGACGTTGAAAAGGTTGATTCAATTGATGGCCCCCAATCGTTTAAGATTCAATGGCGTTCATAATTTTATATATTTTTTCATCCTTGAGTTTACTGATTGATGTTGGCATATATAAGCTTAGGAACAAGCACAATTGCATGTTTGGTGGGTGGCTCGGCACTTTTATGGCCAGCCGCCTTTTTTTGTTGCCTAATTGGCTAAGCATTTATGACAAATCCCAACTCATTCCGGAATATAATGAAGGTGAGTTGTTGAATGATTGTGAAAGGAGACCTATACATGAAAGCCGCTTATATTAATGAAACCGGTAGCCCCAAAAACATTGTCATTGGGGATCTGCCGAAACCGGAAATTGGGAGAGACGATGTGTTGATCAAGGTGATGGCCGTGGCCGTCAACCACGTCGACACCTTCGTGCGTTCCGGTGGATTTCCAACAAAATTATCGTTTCCGTTTGTGATCGGGCGCGATGCCGTCGGTGAGGTTCAGGAAGTCGGGACCAATGTCGATCGCTTTAAAGTTGGCGATATGGCTGGGACAAATTCGATGGGCTATGACGGTCGGCAGGGGGTTGCCAGTGAGTTTGCTGCCGTTCCGGAAGAACGTCTCTTTCATATTCCGTATAAAGTCGATCCGCTTCAGTTGGTTGCAACGGTTCATTCTTCAGCAACTGCTGCCATTCTAATTAACCAGGTATTTCATGCGAAGAGCGGGCAGGCCATCATGGTTGAAGGTGCTGCCGGTCATGTGGGGACCAAGCTGGTCCAAATTGCGCATACAATGGGCTTAAAAGTCGTGACAACGAGCAATCAGGCTGATTTTGATAAGATGGACCGATTTGGTAGTAATGCGGTTCTGGATTACACCAAATCGATTCCCGGCCAATTAAAAGAATCCGGAATCCCCGGGGTTGACTTTGCGGTCGACACTTCGGGAAAGGTTGCCCTGGAGGATAATATCGATATCCTCAACCAAGGCGGGATGATCGGGTTGATTACCGCTCCTGAAAATGACCAGTTTACCTTCAATGTTCGCAAATTCTACACGGCTGATAAGGCCATCCGGGGATTTGTCATGAGTCATGCGACCGTTAATCAGCTAACCGACGCGGCGCACTTATTGAATCAGCGAATGGTCGACGGCTTTTTGTTGGATGACGAATTGGTTAAAATGCCGTTGGATGAAGCTGCCAATGCCCATTATGACTTGGAAAAAAATGCCGTGAAGGGCAAAATTGTGTTGACACTTTGAACTTAATTTTTCATAAAAGTAAGTGAACAAGGATTTTAACGGATGGACCCAAGTGTCATTTTGGGTTCATTTTTTATGTCAAAAAGGGGCTGAGACATGGTTAAAATCTGCCATATCTCAGCTCCATTAAAGCCGAAAATCAATACATTACTGTGTTAATAACGAAACGGTAAGCATCGAAGGGCCATTGCCAATTCCGACGCGTCATCAGTCAAACTAAGTGAGCCGCATGCGAAAAATAAAGGTCACCGGGGAAGCTACTCGCGGTTTTTGACGAGCAGCGGGTCTAATTGAGCGGTTTTCTTCCCGTAATTCACTTGCACGAATGGCCAGCAACATCTTTGCTTCGCCGTCACCGTTGGCGGCGCGATTCTCTAATTCGGACTTGGCATACTTAGCAACCAGCGCCTCAGAAAAGGAACGCGGGTGGAGTTTGCGGAATAAGTCATAATTCGTATTTTCTTCAAACATTTGTCGTTAATCTCCTGAATTCTGTCAAAAAATCATTATTTCCCAGAGCGTACAATACCCCTTAGGGTTGACACTTT
>NZ_AZFZ01000059.1 GCF_001435895.1 Lentilactobacillus parafarraginis DSM 18390 = JCM 14109
TAATGTGTCAACTTGACAGGGTACAGTACCAGCAACTCAAATCAACCTTTTTATTATCGCTTATTTTATCGTGTCTCTTTGTAATTGCGGGGAGTCTGCTACAGATTAACTGGCTTTTTAAGACCGGAATTATCTTGATCGGTTTTATAATCCTGATAGGTGCCGTCCTAATTGGCTGGTTTGAACACACGGAATTATTTACCTTTGCTAATAAGCGGGTTGTTTTTTCCGACCTCCCCAAAAGGGATGTTCAATTAGTTAAAATCGGATGTGTCCTTCTTGGCATTATTGGCTTATTTCTAATTGGTGTTGGAATTGTCATTACCATTTGAAAACAGCTGGGAAGCCGCGATGGTTTTAACGACCGTGATAGTTTCCCAGCTGCCCTTTAAATTAAGCCTCTTGCCATAATCAAATCTCGCTGCCGACTTTGACCAAGCGTAAAAATATGATCCGAAATCACTTGGAACCCCAGATGCTCATAAAATCTCCGAGCAGGCTGGTTGTGTTCCCACACCCCCAGCCAAATTCGGTGCTTGTGAAGCTGGCCGGCAATCTCACTGGCTTTGTGAATCAAGTGGGTTCCCAGCCCTTGATGCTTAAAAGCGGATAAGATATAGATCCGTTGAACTTCCAAGGTCTGGGCCCCCATTTTTTCAGTTTGCGCGTTATCGAAATTGACTTTTAAATAACCGGCAAGCTGATCAGCCACGTAGATAAAGTAAAACGCAGAATTAGAATCTGATAATTCCAACGTCAACTGATCCGGATTGAATGATTGTGCCAAATAATTTTTAAGATCATCCGGACTATTTTGGTCGGCAAACGATTCGCCAAACGTTTGCCGGCTAATTTTTTCAAGTGCGGCCACATCAACCAGGGTACACTCTCTCACCAAAACCATAACCTCACTCCTTCGCTCAAAAGATCATCGTTTTGATAGTATACCCAACTCAAGAATAACGTGTCAAATCAGGATTGACTTCTAGCTCGCAAACGACGAACCAAAAGCTTCCTGCCCTCTTCCAATAAAAATAGTGGAATCGGGATACATGCGAGAAATAACCACTCGGCCGAATTAAGAGGTGCCGTATTAAAAATTTCTTGGAGCAATGGCACTTCCATCAAAATTCCCAGGAGCACGATTTCAACCACAATTCCCAGCCAAATGCGTCGGTTGCTGAAAAGTCCCACCGAAAAGACCGATGAAATTTGGGTTCGGCAATTCATTGCCGCGGCAATCTGGCAGAAAATGATCGCCCCAAGCGTCATGGTTGTTGCCTGAGCATACAGACTTCCAGATGCGGCTAACGCAACGTTTGGCCAGCCATGAACATAGTTAACAAAGAAGTACGCGCACGTTGAAATGATCGACGCGACTAACCCGTATAAACCGAACGCTTTCCAAATGATCTGCCGATTTAATAGGTGGCTATTCTGAGGCCGCGGGGGCTGATCCATCATTCCGGGTTCGGGCTTTTCAATTCCCAATCCAAGTGCCGGCAGTAAGTCAGTTCCCAAATCAACCGTTAAGATTTGCATCACGGTTAATGGTAACGGAACCAATCCCCTGGTGAGAAGAAAGACAACGGATGGAGCAGCTTCCGGGACGTTACTGTTAAGAATGTAAAGCAAGAATTTTTGCAGGTTACTATAAACCGTCCGCCCCTCTTCAATCGCACTTACAATAGAAGCAAAGTTATCATCGGTTAAAATCATGTCGGCGGCATCCTTGGCCACATCGGTTCCGGTGACGCCCATTGCAATCCCAATGTCAGCCCGCTTCAAGGCCGGGGCATCATTGACACCGTCGCCGGTTGACGCGACAATTTCACCGTTTTTTTGGCACATCGACACAATTCGAAATTTATGTTCGGGGGCCACCCGGGCAAAGATAACCTCCCCCTTCAAAGCTTGGCGTAATTCATCATCAGATAACTGATCCAGCTCGTCACCGGAGATCACCCGCGCGTTAGCCGACGTAATTCCAATCTTTGTGGCGATACTTTTAGCCGTCACCGGACTGTCCCCAGTCACCATAATGATCCGAATCCTGGCCCGATGACATTTTTGGACCGCATCATAGATTTCCGGGCGGGGTGGGTCTGACATCACCGTCAGCCCGACAAAAACCATGTGCGTTTCGGCGGTTTGGGGAGTGTAGTCAGCAATTTTCGTCCCGGCAAGCGGATCGTCTGCGGTCACTTCCCGATATGAAAATGCTAGTGAGCGTAATCCTTCGCGGGCATACTGCTCGTTTGCGGTCAAAATGCGCTGCCGATCCTGTTCAGTTAGCGGCCGGACAACGCCCTTATCTAAAATTTGGTCACAAGCGGCCAACTCGCTCCCCAAAGCCCCCTTCGTATAGATCAGCCGATTTCCAGCGGGGGTTTTAGTGATGGTTGACATTAATTTTCGTTTAGAGTCGAAGGGCAGTTCCCCCAACCGTTCAAATTGTTTCGTGAGGGCTTGGCGATCCTCCCCAGCTTTGCGGGTCAAAATAACCAGTGCTGCTTCGGTAGGCGTTCCGAGAATTTTTGCTTTCTCATTACCAGACCCTTCATCAACGCTGGTATCATTATCGAGAGTCGCAATTCGGATGAGGGTTGCCAAATCAGAATCCTGTTCCAGAGAAAAGGCCTGATTGCCAGCCATTATCTTGCCGTTGGTAACGTAACCCGTACCAGTGACATCATAGGTGTTTCCGGCCAACCAAAGGTGGTTGACCGTCATCTGATTTTGCGTGAGCGTCCCGGTTTTATCTGAGCAGATAACCGTGGTTTCACCGAGCGTCTCAACACTATTTAAATTTTTAAGTAACGCGTGTCGTTTAGCCATTCGTTGGGTTCCCTGGGCTAAGGAGAGAGTTACCGTCGGCAATAACCCCTCTGGAATAAAGGCCACGATCATCCCCAACGCAAAGATAAATGAATTGGCAACCGGATAATGCACAAAGAAAATTGCCAAACCAAAGAACGCGATTCCAATCACCATCGCGATAATCGTTAACTGACGGGTTAAATGATTCAATTCACGTTGGAGCGGATAAACAACTTTCTTCTGCCCCTGAGTCAATGTGGCGATCCGACCAAATTCGGTATCCATCCCGGTCGCGTAAACTAACGCCAACGCGGTGCCATTTGTGGTGACCGTCCCAGCAAAAAGCATGTTATCCTGGGAAAATTCCCCCTGACCATGATGATACTCCGGGGTTTTATCAACCGGTACCGATTCACCCGTCAGCGATGACTCATCAATCTCCAGGTTAGCGGACGTGATAATCCGCGCGTCTGCGGGCACGGCATCGCCTGCTTGAAGCTCGATTAAATCACCCGTGACCACGTCTTCAGTGTTCACCCGCAGAGACTGACCGTCCCGGCGAACTTTTACATAGGATGGCAACATCTTTTTCAACGAGTCAGTCGCTTTTTGAGCGGCGTGCTGCTGCCAATACGAAAAGCACCCGTTAATCACGTTAACTGCCCAAATGGCAATTCCAAGTTCGACCATATGAGCAGCCATCGCAATGACCCCGGAGATCCATAGAAGAATCGCCATCATTGAGGTGAAATTTTCAATAAAGACGAGGATTTCGGATCGTTTCTTCACATTGCGAATCGTGTTGGGCCCATCTTGAGCCAACCGATCGGCAGCCGCCTGGCTTGTCAGTCCGTTTGAACTGGTATGATATTGCGCCAGCAACTGCTTCAGGTCTGCTTTGGCGACATCGTCGATTTGCGTTGATTCTGACTTATTCATACGCTCCCCCCTAATCGCGCTGAATTGCGAAGTATTTAACACCATCATTATATGACTTTATTGAAACGGGGGTGCAAAGATGGATACAATTATCAGCATTGAGCAGTCGAAGGCACCCAAAGCCGGAAACTCAGCCGGCCGTTGGTTTCAAGATTCTTAGGTGATGGGATGTCCCAACAAGTTGCCGACAGTAAAACAATCTAAGATTAAATCCAGCTAGAAACTGAAATTAATCTTAGATTGTTTTATATTGATCCGAATTTTAAGGTCCCAAAATGGGCGCTCCAAGTCGGTTTTCCGTCTCACTCGTTTTTACCAACTCAGAAAGCCAGTTGCTTATTGACATCACTTAATTAGTGATGAGCGGTCGCCGTTAGATCACCCAATATCTTGTCTACTGGCTCTTGATGCGTGAGGGACGCCGGTGAAAATAGCTGATCAATTAACTCATCTGCCATTAAATGGCGACTTTTAACCAGCCGTCTAACCGAAAGATGCTTCGCCGCGGCTTCTTTAATCAAACTGGTTGTTTTTTCGTACCCCAAATACGGTGACAGGACCGTCGCTGAAATGGTCGACCGCTCAACCTCGTCGCGGCAGCCGTCAACGTTTGCCGTCATTGCAGTGATGCAGTTTACCACTAAGGTTTTAATTGCCTTAGTCAAATGCGTTTCACTGGTTAAAATTGACTTGAACATAATCGGCTCAAACGCGTTTAATTCAAGTTGCCCCGCCTCAGCAGCCAGGGTCACGGTCGTGTCGTGCCCAATCACCTCAAAGGCAACCTGATTGACAACTTCGGGAATCACCGGGTTCACTTTGCCGGGCATGATCGACGAACCCGCCTGAACCTTGGGAAGTTGAAGCTCATTTAACCCGGCCTGCGGACCGCTTGATAGTAATCGTAGGTCATTGCTGAATTTCGATAAATCAACAGCCAGTGCCCTGAGGACCCCTGAAAACGCCACATAGGCATCACTGTTTTGCGTTGCATCCACTAAATCACCGGCAGTTGTAAGAGATAAGTGGCTCAATTGATTTAAAATAGGGACCACTCGCCGCTGGTAAGTTGACGTCGTGTTAATGCCGGTTCCAATTGCCGTCCCGCCTAAATTAACTTCTGCTAGCGTTCTTTTAACATCCTTAATTCGGGAAAGGTCCCGGCTAAATAAACTTCGATAAGCTCGAAAGCTGCGACCAAATGTAGTGGGAACGGCGTCCTGAAGCTGGGTCCGGCCAACCTTAATGGCATCTCGATAGACGGCTGCCTTGGCATCTAGGGCGTCAATGAGTTCTGTGAGCGCCGTTTCAAGGGGCGAAATAAGCTTCAGCATTGCCATTTTACCAGCAGTCGGATAAGTATCGTTAGTCGACTGCGACTGATTGACATCATCATTCGGGTGAATCATGAGTGGCTGATGGCCATCACGACCACTTAGGCGGCTTGCCAAGTGGGCAACAACTTCGTTCACATTCATATTGGTTGAAGTCCCTGCACCACCCTGAATTGCTGGGACAATGATCGAACGATAATCCTTTGAGAACAACAGCTGATTGACGGCCGCGACAATGAAAGCCCCCTTTTGTTTATCCAGGGTTTTTGCCTCAACATTTGCCATTGCGGCAGCCTTCTTGATTTGCAGATAGCTTTCAATCATCACCGGGTTGACCCGTTCTTCGGTAATGGGAAAATTACGAACAGCTCTTAACGAATGGATTCCATACAACGCGTCATCCGGAACTGGCAATTCACCAATGCAATCTCTCTCAAGTCTCATAATCAATCCTCATTTCATGTAATGTTTTGTGACATCTAATAACAAGTACTAATATATACCTATTCAAAATTTTGTCAACATTTTCCTTTGAATTCAGTCAATCAAAGGGTAAACCAATACATAACATTCCTCCGTCTCGGAATCGAACTACAACGTTTAAATCAGTAAATCCTTAAAATTAATGTTATATTTTATGACATTTATGAATAACCAAAATTCTTACTAAATCTTTTCTTAAGAATGTCTTTGGCCCAGCCAATCTTTGGTAAGGTTATCTATAAAGACTTATCAAACTAATGGGGGAAATTCACGTGAAAAAAATCATTCTCATCCCGACAATCCTGCTTCTTAGTATGACCCTGGCCGCGTGTGGCCAATCAAAGACCCAATCACAGACTGCTTCGTCATCGCAGAAGTCATCTTCATCGTTCCGCGTCGCTAATAACGGTTCGGCAATCACCCATGATGACTATGAAAAAATCCAAACCGGAAACGTTACCGGTCCTAAAGACGGGGATGCCCAATCCACCATCTTGAAAGCATTCGGCAAGCCGGATTCGAAAAGTCAGGTCACCGTTAACAGCACCAATAAAAAGGCAGCCGTTCAATACGCTTGGAAAAATGTCAGCGATCACTTCAAAGCATCAGCCGTCACCGTCGAATTCTTAAACGGCCACGCAATTGGAAAGGGCTACATAGAAGCCGGCATTCATCAGCGACGTTACATTTCAACAGCCAGTATTAATCAGGTCCATAAGGGAAATACCTACCCCCAAGTTCTTAACGTTTTAGGGACTCCGGATGCGGAATCGGTCACGGGTTCTGGTGATTTATCCGCCCGAAATTTGACGTACGCCACCGGAAAAGACGGCCGGTCAATCAGCTTAATGTTTGCCGGTGACAAGTTGACATCAAAGACGGCAACCGTCGTTAAATAAACGCTCATTAAAATTACTTCCGGCATTTGCGCCAAAACAGCCGCCCCAGTTTCAAAGCTTTTTGAATCCGGGACGGCTGTTTTGGTGTTGTTTATTTGAATGGATCATTTTTAACTTTACGTCCATAGGATAACAGTGTTATTTTTATGATGGTAAGGAGGCGCCCCTATGGCAGGCAGAACCAATAGCACAAAAAACGACATTGTCGACTTAGCGATCCGAATGATTACCGAAAATGGCTACCAATCCATTTCACTTCGAAAATTACTGGGTCGCCTGCATCTGACCACCGGCTCATTTTATAAACATTTTGCCAGTAAAGAGGCGCTGTTCGAAGCAGCATCGATCCGCATTTCTCAACGGTTTACTGAGCAGGCAGCCAAAGCAATCGGCCACTCGCCAGATGCCATGACGCGCCTCATCGATTTGGGAGAGTTTGTGGTCCAAAAGATTGCCTCTCAACCTTTTTTAACCGATTTTTTATTTTTTAACCCCAGCACCGCCTCAATTTACTCAAGCACCGATCAAGCGCCCCATTTTGAATTACTAAATCTCACTCATCAGGTGATTGACTCATTGAGTGAATCGCCTGAAAATACCAACTCTGAGGGCGACCTGTTTATCAAACTTTGGTCGTTCATTCAGGGCTACGGGTTGTTGATCAGAAACGGGGCAGTGACATACAACCGCCAGTTTTTAAAATCGGTTGCTTATCAACTCATTGGCATCCCCACAAATTAATAGGAGTTCATACAAATGACGACCATTTTAATCGTTTATTGTCACCCATATAATCAAAGCTTCAACCACGCCGTCTTGGATCAGGTTATTTACAATCTGCGCTCGAAGAAAATCCCGTGGCACTTGATCGACCTCTATGGCGAGCAGTTTAACCCGATTTACGACGCCAAAGAATTAGAGCTGTTTCACGATGGCGGCACCCATGATCCCAAGGTCACCGCCTATCTGCACGAATTACGGACTGCTGATCAATTAATCATCATTACGCCGGTATGGTGGAACAGCGTCCCGGCCATGCTGAAGGGATTCATTGATAAGGTCATGAAAGAAGGCCCCGGACTGTCACATACCGTGACTAAAACCGGGGTCAAAGGCGAATTAACTAACATTCAAAGAGCCTATGTCTTCACAACGTCGACGTCACCCACCCTTTATTTAAAATACTTCTCAGGAAATGCCATTAAGAAGATTTTTATCAACAAGACGCTCAAGCAGCTGGGTATCGGTCACGGAACCTGGGTGAATTTCGGTGGGATCTCATCATCAACTCCGGTACGAAGAAGCAACTATTTAAAGGCCATCGCTCATTATCATTTTTAATGACGTTTAAATACGTGCATGTGGGAAAAGTGGTTAACTTCCGGCCTATATGTGAATCATTCAAATATCATGGATTTAGATATCTGGATAATTCACATATATGGCAGGAAACTGCTTGTTGGCGCACGATTCTGCTAGGTAATATTCGAACTTAACAATGAGGCTGAAGCAAAACTTTTAGTTTTGTCTCAGCCTCATTGTTTAAATTCTGATCGCAAAGGACCGTTAAATCTCCCCACCGTTTTAAAACGGGTTAACGCGTTGCTTCACATTTGCCTGGTTTTAAACCGAAACTCGTTGAGCTGAAATCCGGAAACGTATATAATAACAGGTACATGCAACGCGGCATTCCGGTCAATTTAGAAGCGCGTTGAGATACTTGTGAGCCTGTGCTTTGGTGGTTGGCTTTTGCTTGAGAAAGATCCACTCCAATATCAGCAAAACCGTTTCACTGCAGTGATCGGCCATCAATTCTGTGGGCACATCGGGCTTGGTGTAGGCCAGTGACTCATAAAAGATCTTCTGCATGATGGCTTTCAAATAGTTAATAAAGCTTGTGATTAGCGTTCCGGAGAAGTCATTATTTTTCAAAATGTCTTTCAACAGATCCTGACGCTTTTCAAAGATATCGTAAAGCCGATCAAAGTAAATCAAAAGTTCATTATCTGAGGGTGCTGACTGAATCTGATCGACTTCAATTTCGGCAGCCAAAACATGCCAACAATAATCGACCAAATCATACTTATCGTCGAAGTAATTATAAAAAGTTGCCCGGGGAAAGTTACTGACCTTACAAATCTCGTTGACGCTAATATTGTCAAACGACTTTTGTGACAGCAAGCTCAGCATCGTTTCAAAAAACGCCGTCAAGGTTCGCTCAGCCCCCCGCGTTGGTTTTTTGGATAAATCATATTTCATTATCATTACCTCATAGTTTGCATTTTTAGCTTTTTGTCTAAATTTAAACAAATGCAAGAAATTGTAACTTGCATGATTGTCAGGCTGGGTTTATCATCTTTACGTAGCTTATACAAGTGTCTAAATTTAAACAATTGTTCATTCAAAGATTCAAAGAATAGATTACCAGAAAGAGGAGAGAATTTCATGCAAAGATTTCGTGAAAGACACGTCTTGGCACTGATCATTTGGATCGGGTTAGCCCTGATTGCGATGTTCACCCTACCGAATATTTCGCAATTAGTTCGTGATAAGGGGGCCGTTACGTTACCGGCAAACGTTGAAAGCCAGGTTGCCAATAAGATTCAAAAGAAGGCAGCCGGTGGCAAATCCGTGCGAACCTTAATATTGGTTTTCAACAATAAGCACGGCAAATTAACGACTGATCAGACTGCGGCAGTCAACGATACCGCAACCGCAATCCGTAACGATTCAAGTCTACATACGACAAGCGTTACCAGTCCCGGGGACAACGCCGCGGCCCAAAAGCAGCTGACTTCCGATGACAAGACCACCCAGATGGTGATGGTCACGCTGCCAAACAAGTATAAGGTTCGTACTCAGACAAATAAATTACTGAATAAGATGAACACACCGGGACTTCGAACCTACGTTACCGGCAACGATATCCTAAATGAAGACTTTTCAACCGTCACTGAAAAAGGGCTGCAGAAAACTGAAATTATTGCGGCAATCTTCATCTTTATTGTCCTCATTATTGTTTTTCGATCACTGCTCATCCCGATTATTTCACTCTTAACGGTTGGGTTATCCTACTTGTTATCACTAAATATCGTGATGAATTTAGCTGACAAATTCAATTTCCCAATTTCCAACTTTACCCAGGTGTTCTTAGTGGTTGTTCTGTTCGGAATTGGTACCGACTACAACATTCTGCTTTACGATCGGTTTAAAGAAGAAATTAAAAATGGCCAAGCGGCGGTCGCGGCTGCCAAAACTGCCCGTCACCACGCCGGTAGAACCATCCTATACAGTGGTTCTTCAGTTTTGATTGGATTTACCGCGCTTTCCCTGGCCAAGTTCTCATTTTATCGGTCAGGCGTTGCCGTGGCGGTCGGTGTTGCTATCTTGCTATTAGTGCTCCTCACATTCAACATGTTCTTTATGGCAACCCTTGGCGAGCGACTTTTTTGGCCAAGCAAAAACTTATCGGCGCATGACCGGAGTTTTTTATGGAATTTCTTGTCCAAATTCACCCTGTCACACACCTTCGTGATGGTGGGCATCCTAGTGATTGCTGCCATTCCATTACTGTTTGTCGGCAATCACCCACTCAACTTTAATAACGCCGATGAATTGCCTGATTCAGTTCAATCAAAAGCCGGCTACAATGTTATTCAGGCTCACTATCCTGCCGGAATGTCAGGTCCATCAACCCTTTACATTGAAAACAAGAAACCATTGAATAATCAAAAGGACTTAGCTGAACTCGACGATTTAACCGGGTATCTAAAATCCGAACCCGGCGTCAAGTCAGTCACTTCTGTTACCCGTCCAAGCGGTAGCAAGATTAACCAACTCTATCTCAAGAGTCAGCTCGGAAAACTTGTCAGCGGCTTAAATCAAGCCAATTACGGGCTTAAAAAGGTTCAAAAAGGCCTCAAGAGTGCCAACCAAAAGCTTGCCAACGCCAACACGTCACAGAGCACTGCTCAGGTCCAGAAATTGGCTGATGGTGCCAAGAGCTTGCAGTCTGGTGCCCAACAGTTAAGCCAGGGCGTTTCATCATACACCGCCGGGGTTGGCCAATTATCAAGTGGCTCCGCCCAGCTAAGTTCTGGGGCCGGTTCTCTCACTTCCGGTGTTGGCCGCCTGCAATCCGGCAGCCAACGTGTGACGGCGGGAATTCGCCAGCTTCAGCGGAAAACGGCTCGTCTAACTGCCATTCAGCGAAGCGCCGGCACCCTTGCGGCTGGGTCCAGTTCAGTCAGCGCCGGATTAGGTCAGCTGCGATCACAGGCAACCCCATTTGCCAGCGGTTTAAATCGGCTTAACCAGGGAAGTTCTCAACTGCAGCAAAAGAGCGCATCCCTGAACTCAGGCGCGCGGCAGGTTGCCAGCGGCAGCGCTCAAGTGAACACCGGCGTCCAGGAACTTAATACCAAGATGAAACAGCTTCAAGCCCAAACCCAGCAGCTTGAACAGGGGCTGACTTCGGCAACCACTGCCCTCGGTCAAATTGATAATGGCACCAATACCGTTAACAATTACCTCAAACAGATGCGAAAGTCCTACCTTGGTAACACCTTCTACATGCCTGCCGACACAATTAAGAGCCCAACTTTCACCCCTTCTCTGGATGCATTCATGTCCAAGAATCGTAAAATCAGCAGTTTAACCATTGTCCTCAACTCAGATCCAAGCACGACGCAATCGGCTAACCGAATCCGGACAATTTCAAGCGACGTCAAAGCCCGCTTGAAAAATACGGACCTTAAAAACGCCACGGTTGCCATCGGTGGTCAGAGTTCGCAAACCGCTGATTTACAGAAAACTGCCAATGGTGATTTCTTACGAACCGTTGCAATTATGCTGATTGGAATTGGTCTGGCATTAATGATCGTAACCCGGTCACTGGTTCAGGCCCTCACAATTATCGGCACGCTGATTGTCACCTACTTTGGCTCACTGCAAGTTACCCGGTGGCTGTCAGGTTACCTGATGGCGCGCGATATGTTAACTTGGAACACGCCATTCTTCAGTTTCATCATGTTAATCGCCTTGGGAGTTGACTACAGTATCTTCCTGATGATGCGTTATCGGGATGACGCATCGGCAATTCCAGACGTTCGCCGCCGAATTCTTCACTCGGCCACAATTATCGGCACGGTTGTCATTTCCGCCGCGATCATTTTGGGCGGCACCTTCGCAGCGTTAATTCCATCAAACGTCTTAACGTTGATCCAGGTAGCAACGACCGTTATTGTCGGCCTCATCATCCTGGCAATCACCTTACCGATCATCATGTCGGCCATGATCAAGTGGACCTATCCATACGTCACTGACAAGATGTATCAGAAGAAGCTTGAAGAAGATGAGCGGCAACATCCAACTCGTCGAAGTAAACATTCAGATTCATAAGCTTCATTCGTTTCGTTTTCAATGTACCAACAAGCAGTTAAAATTTATTTGAAGTGAAAAGCGGAGGCTAACCATGAAGATGTCATGATTGGCCTCCGTTTGTAAATTCAGACAAACCGTCATTTGCCTCCGACCAAACCCACGGGACATTTGACAAACAACCCCCAAAAACGATATATTTTTTATTAAGATTGTCATTTAAACGTCGCTTCTTAGGTCGACAACAACTTATTTTAATGAAAGGATCTGCAATTTATCAAAATCATTAAACGATTCATCACGCTTCTGGCATTACCTATTTTTGGAATGGTCACGGGCCTTTTGATTAGTCAAACCACCCCAACCGCAGCCAACGCGGCTTACTTCAAAACCGGCAAGGTGCATTCCCAAACGCCTTCCAGCTGGCAGGGTAATTGGTACTCATACGTTAATGGCCATATCTGTGTTACCCATATCAACAAGTATTCAGTTACCCAGACTTACAAAGGTGACACGCACAGTCTCTTTCGATCCAATTGGAAAGGTTACAAAAAACTTGCGGTTGCCAAAGTACTGAATTCAAGCAAATACACATTCAACGCCCTTGCCCAACACGCCTATCAAAGTGATGGCGGTTGGCGGATTACCCACCGAACGATTAATCATCAAAAAGTCAGGGTACTGCGGGATTATCACGGTTCAGGTGGCTATGTTGATCTATTTCGAGCCCCAGTCTACAAAACGTACGCTAAGTAAAGATAAACCCGAGTCAATTTGAATATCATTTTCAGTCATTTATGGAGGAAACTATGTCTCAGAACAAAATCGTCGACGCGTTATCTTACCTATCGATTATCTTTGCACCATTCATTTTTCCGTTTATCGTCTGGTTGGTAACCAGCAACAATCAAGACATGCATGAAACCGCTCAAAAAGCGTTTCTCCTGCATTTAATCCCGGTGGTCCTCACGATCCTAACCGTGATGCTTCTCGGCATTACAGGGCTCACAACTAGGGATTCCCAGGTAACCGGCATCATGTTTATTGTATTGGCATTGTTAGTGGGAATCATTGACTTTGGCATGTTTGTTTATAATCTTTATCTTGGCATCAAAATTCTGATTGCTGATTAATCGGTATTCAAATACCCAGTATAAAAATGAGGTTGAGGACGGCTCTTAGAGCTTAATCCTCAACCTCATTTAATTTAGAATCTCAATTACTTATAAATCACAACGGCTTCGTTAGTATGGGTATACTTCCAGACCTTTGGCATCTGCGAAGGCGGATTATTCAAGCACCCATGGGAATGATATTGTGATCGGGCACTCGGATTACCATAGACGGTTGCCGGTTGCCATGGTGAATCATGCAAGCCAACCCCGGACAAAGTGACCGGTTCCCAGTAACCGACTGGTGACGCGTACTTGGATCCGTCACTATTCTTCCCTCTTAAGGTTGCGTGACGCTGCTTGTACATGATGAAGTAGGAGCCAGTCGGAGTGGCGTTGCCGCCAGTCAGCGTCCCGGACATGATCGGAATTTTAACCTTCAATTGGCCATTCTTATAAACATATTCTTGCAGATTAGTTAGATCAACAGCGACGTAGGTTTTTCCGGCACCTTTCAGCCCGTATCCGGTTCCAGATACATAGTTCTTCAAGTTAATAGAAGCGGCCTGCTTCTTCTGCAGATTTGTGAGAATTGCTTTACTCAACAACTGCCGGTTAACTTTCCAGCCATAGGTCCCGCCGCTTGGAATATGAACTTTTTTGCCGCGAACCGTCACGGTCAGTGCTTTACCCAAGGTATCAACCTTGTTAGCAAATTTGTCAACCCACTGATTGAGCTTTGTTGATTTGAAATGATAGGTGCCATCGGCAGAAACGTGGCCGCTGGTCAACCACTTGGCTGCTTTAAAGTGATAAGACTTATTGTAGGTCGTCAGCGTAACCGAACTCTTCAACATCTTTTGTACGTTCTGCTTGCGCTTTTGAATTGCGGCGCTATTCGGCGAAGCAGCAACATCCTTCGTCATCTTAACGGCAATTACCAGGTTATCGCGAGCCTGCTTCTTAAAGTCCTTGATCATCTTGGTCTTGTCAAGTTCGGTCCCCTGAGTTCCCTTGGTAACCGTTACGTGCCCATTTGCCAAATGAATCGTTGAATCAATCGTTGGCTTCCTGGTCAAATTAAGCTGATCAACCCGATTCTTGAACTTTGGCAGCAGGGTCGTCATTCGATAATGGTATTGTTGATTGGAGACCTCGGTTTTCGCGTTTAGCTTTTTGGCAGATAACATCGTCATGGAACTTCGATGCTTAAATAATTGCTTAACATCCTGAGAATTAACTTTAATTCGGGAATTCTTGACAACCAGGTAATCCCCATTCTGATCAATCTGCGAATTATTTAACTTCTTGGTTGCCTGAGCAACCGTTAAGCCGGAAACGTTCACATTGTTAATCTTGGTCCACTTAAAATGGTTTTGAAAATAAACGTGTGATCCAATAAAACCGCCGGCTAGCAATAAAACAACGACCGCAGCAATTCGCGTTAATCTGCGATTTCGTTTTGTTTTCTTTTGCCGATTATACTTTTCTTTTCGTGACATGGCTCTTGCCAACCTCCCTGGCAATTATTAACTTCATTTTACAAGCATTAGAGGGTACAATCTATCTATGTGACTTGGGATTGAAAACCTTAATTAAATCTTCAAGCTTCCACAGTCGTTAATTACAATTATCTATCATATCACGAATTAACCATCTTTTTGGCGAATCATTTAATTTGTTACAAAAAGATTAATAATAAATTACAGAATTGAGGAAATTACATGCACCTAGTTATTGAAAATTCCAAACCTATTAGGGCAGCAGCTGCTTACATTCGCCTTTCAGTGTTTGTCATTGAACGCCACATCGCCCTTGAAGATGAATTTGATGACACGGATTCGGATCAGGAAATTTACGCGGTTTGTTTTGACGGCAGAACGCCCGCGGCAACTTGCCGCTTTGAAAAAGTTGCGCCCCAAACCCTTAAAATTGGCCGGGTTGCCACCCTTAAACAATATCGCCATCAGGGGTTAGGCACAAAGGTGCTCACAGCAATGGAAACATACGCCATCGAGCATCATTACAAACAATCAGTCATCCACAGCGAAGTGACTGCCAAGGATTTTTATGAGCACTTAGGCTACCACATTGCCTCCGAAATTTTTATAGAAGATGGGGTCCCCTGCGTTAACATGAAAAAAAGCTTGGAATCCCACTAGTCCTTCCAAGCTGACCCCATCATTAACCGGGGTTATTTTTTAATTTGATAGCAACCTTTGCGACCAGGTAACTCCCAATGCTGGCCGCTTAATTTTTAAACGAATGAATGGGTGCCGGAATCCGACCGCCCCTGGCAATCATTTTTGCTGGACTATTTGGATTGACCGGCATGACTGGCGCGTATCCAAATATCCCGCCAAAATCAATGCGTTCGCCGACTTTTTTACCGGTCGCCGGAATTACCCGAACTGCGGTTGTCTTGTTGTTAATAACGCCAATGGCTGCCTCGTCGGCAATCATACCGCTGATTGTTTCAGCCGGCGTGTCTCCGGCAACGGCCACCATGTCCAGTCCTACTGAGCACACCGCCGTCATCGCTTCAAGTTTTTCTAGATTCAGATTACTGTGTTCGACGGCCCGAATCATCCCACTATCTTCTGAAACGGGGATAAAGGCGCCTGACAACCCGCCAACGTGTTCACAGGCCATCACGCCACCCTTCTTCACGGCATCGTTGAGCAACGCTAGTGCAGCCGTTGTTCCCGGCGCCCCAACACTTTCAAGGCCAATTTCTTCTAAAATTTCAGCCACCGAATCACCCTGACTTGGCGTTGGCGCCAATGATAGGTCAACAATTCCAAACGGCACGTTGAGACGCTTGGCAGCCACATTACCCACAAACTGCCCCATTCGAGTAACCTTGAATGCGGTTTTTTTGATGGTCTCAGAAACAATATCGATCGATTGACCGCGAACCTTTTCCAACGCCCGCTTAACGACGCCCGGACCACTAATACCAACATTGATCACCTTGTCAGCTTCACCAACCCCATGAAAAGCGCCGGCCATAAACGGATTATCCTCAACGGCATTGGCAAAAACAACCAGACTCATACAGCTAACCGGATCGATTGCCGCTAGATCTTTAACAACCTGGCCCATTTGCTTAACGGCGTCCATATTAATCCCGGCTCGGGTTGAGCCAACGTTTACCGACCCACAAACCCGGCTGGTCTCACTCAACGCTTCAGGAATGGAAGCAATCAGCGTTCGATCACCAGATTGGTATCCCTTTTGCACCAGGGCTGAAAAGCCACCGATCAAGTCAACGCCCAGTGTTTCGGCGGCCCGCTGCATGGTTTGCGCGTAAGCCACGTAGTTATCATCATGGCAGGCAGCGGCGATCATTGAAATCGGCGTTACTGAAATACGTTTATTCACAATTGGAATCCCATATTCGGATTCAATTTGGTCAGCAACCTTCACCAAATCCTTGGCAGAGGTCGTCAATTTTTCGTAAATTTTTTGCCGGGCCTTCTCGCCATCACTGTCAATACAATCAAACAGCGAAATCCCCATCGTAATGGTCCGGATGTCCAACTTTTCTTCAGAGATCATTTGAATGGTATCTAAAATTTGCTTGGTTTCCATGAACAAACGCCCTCCTAAAGCTTTTGAATTGCGTCAAACAATTCCTGACGCTGAATATGAATATCCAATCCGGTTTCAGTCCCTAAATCGCTCAAGCCCTGCTTCACCTTTTCAAAGTCAACGACTGCATCGTCCCATTCCCCCATTAACATCATGGTGAAGTCTCCGCTCATCAAAGTTTGGGAAATATCAGTAATGTTAACCTTTAAAGTCGCCAGGAGTTGTGAAACCTTCGCAACGATTCCGATTTGATCATGGCCGATTACCGTAATAACTGCTTTCATTCAAATTTCTCCTTTTCATCTCTCAATTAACGTGTTTCATTCATAATACCCGAAAATGAGAGTGGCGACAATCTAATTTTAATTTAAAGGTTATCAGGACAAATTCATAAGAATAAAATTGGTCCGAATAAATATGATATAATGTTATTAAATGTAAACGCTAAGTAAAGGTGGTACTTAAGATGGCAACCGAAAAAGAAAAATTTTTAGCAGGTGAACCTTACAGTGTTTTGGATCCGGAATTAACGGCTGATGAAACCCGGGCCCGCCGCTTATGCAAGATGCTCAACGAACTGGACGATACCGCCAGCGACGAAAAGGATCATATCATTCGTCAGCTATTTGGATCAGCCGGTAAGCAGCCCTGGGTTCAGCCCAACTTCCGCTGCGATTTTGGTTACAACATTCACGTTGGTGATAATTTTATCTGCAACTACGATAATGTTATTCTGGACATTTGCCCGGTAACCATTGGCAATCACGTCATGCTGGCTCCCCACGTTCAGATCTACGCAGCCTATCATTCATTGGATCCCCGATCGCGGGCAAAGTTTGTCGGGATGGGAAAGCCGGTCACAATTGGAAACGACGTGTGGGTTGGTGGCGGTTCTGTGATTTTACCAGGGGTAACATTAGGAAACAATGTGGTTGTTGGGGCGAACTCGACAGTCACAAAGTCCTTCGGTGATAACCTGATTATCGCCGGAAATCCAGCCCGAGTGATTCGCGAAAATCCGTATAAATCAGAAAAATAATTTAAAATAATGTTGACACCATTAAAATTTGGGTGTAGATTAGGGTCTGTCTTAAAACAAGCTTTTT
>NZ_AZFZ01000006.1 GCF_001435895.1 Lentilactobacillus parafarraginis DSM 18390 = JCM 14109
ATATTTCATAACTAGCACAACGCGTTAGTTTAATAAGTTACTTCTTCTCATCAACGTTTAATATTAAGTTAATAAATTTAATATTTGAAATGATAAATCGTATTTCTAAAATTGTCAACATAACTTTTTAAGTTTTATTCCTTCAGGCACTCATCCTCGCCAAATACTTATCGGTAATCTTCTCCAAGTTACTAATCGCCTCGGCAACATCTGGTTCCGTTACCTTAAACGGCAGCAAGTGGATGGCTTTTTCTGGTGTCACTGTCTCCGCAGCAATCGCGTGAACCAGCTGATCGTCAGGATTTTTAAAGCCAAGTTCCTTCAATGAGCGCGGTAATTTCAACGTGCCGTACAATTTAAGCAGTGTCTGCAAGGCATCATAGTGCTGTTCCAATGACAGCTGAACCAAATTACCATACGCAACCCGTTCACCGTGCAGCAAGGGCTTCGTTTCATCAAACGTTGTCAGCGCGTCATGAACCGAGTGCGCCCCCGTTGATCGGCTGTACTCATCTCCCCAACCACCAACGGTTCCAGCAGTCACAATAATCGTTTCGACAACGTTCATCCATTCGGAAGTAATCTTTCCGGCTTTCATGTCGTTAAGCGCGGCAACTGATTGGTTGAGGAGGACTTCGCGACAATTCTCAGACATTTGCTTCGAAATCGTAAGGGCAACATTTAGCGGTTTCTTACTCAACAGGTCTTTGAAAATCAATTCCGACTCATAAAACTTGGCCAACGTGTCACCAATCCCAGCTACAAAGTAGTCAATCGGTGAATTCATGATCACTTTAGGATTAATCATCAAAAGCGCATTGGCATTATCATAAACTTCATGATCGATGTGTTCGCCATTTTCTTTGTACCGGACGCTCAAACACGACCACGGCGCACAGTTACTTGCCAAGGTTGGAATCGCCGCAAATGGCCGGTGCTCATAATGCGCCGCACTTTTGGCCGTATCGATACACTTCCCACCGCCAAGGCCAATCACCAATTGAATGTCGTGATCGCGGATGATCCCACGAATCCGGGCAATTTCATCTGGTGAACACTCGCCGTTGAATAACACATCGTCAACGTCGACCTCTGGTGCCCATTGAGGTAAGTATGGTTTTGCCGCGTTTAAAGATTTTGTGCCGTGAAGGAATAACACGCGGGTGTAATCGTTGCTCTTTATGTATTGCGGCAAATAGTCGTACGCCTTGTCACCTGACAAATATTCTTGCGGTCCAATTCTTGAAATCATCATATAAATCCCTCCAAAATAAGTAAAATCCACGGCACTGACGCGCTTTAATCAAGCGCTATGTCAGGATCCCTGCAAGTGACATCGGAACGTCACGTGCAAGGATCAAATAAAATAATATTATAATTAACTTAATGAAAGGAATTCTAATTCTAAATCCCATCAATGTCAACCGCTTTTATGAACGTCATTAAACTGTAAAGAACGCTCGCCAATTTGCCGAAAATAGTCATTGACATTCGATCCAGGTCTCTATATGATGAGTCTAAATTAATTTTCAGTTAGAAACCCCAAGGAAGAGTAACCACAAAATCATGTGAAGAGAGTTCGGTTGATGGAAAAGAACGGTGATTGACTGGTGAAGATGAGCCCGTTGATGGGGATGTCATGTTCACGCATGGCGAACGGTAGGAACCGTTATTTTCCCTGATATCGAAAGGTATTGAAGAGGTGTCTTGGACACGAATTTAGGGTGGTAACACGAGAAATCGTCCCTTAGTCAATTCATTTGGCTGAGGGGCGATTTTTGGTCCTGAATACAATCCATTACCAAGATTCTGACTGAATAACATTGGAGGGACATCATCATGAAAAAACAATCACTGGCCGTCGTGACACTCGCTCTGGGATTACTCGTCCTAAGCGGCTGCGGCAAAAAGCAAACCAGCAATCAGGATAAGGTCTTTAAAACCACGGCGCAGGCCAACGTGATCACCGTTGATCCCAACCGGGCAACGGATGTCGGCAGTTATTTAGCCATCAATCAGGTGTTAGAGGGCCTTTATAAACAAAATAATCAGGGGAAAATTGTGCCGTCTGTGGCAACTAAAATTGTCAAGCCGACCAACCATGGTAAAACCTACACGTTCACCCTCCGAAAAACCGCAAAGTGGAATGATGGCAAACGGGTGACAGCCTACGACTTCGTTAATTCAGCGCGGCGTCAGGTTGAACCCAAAACGAAGTCTCAGCGGGCCGGTCATTTAAGTGATTTGGTGAACTACACCAAAGTGAACACCGGGAAATTAACCCCCAAAAGGTTAGGAATTAAGGCCCTTGGCAACGACAAACTGCAAATTAATCTGAGCCACGCCATCCCCTACTATAACTACGTCATTGCCACGCAAATCTATCCAATCGAAACGTCCGCGCTCGCCAAATGGGGGAATCAATACGGGCAGGATTCATCGCATGCCGTTTCCGACGGCGCCTACCAAATTCGTAACTGGAATTCCTCGAAGGATACTTGGAATCTCGTGACCAACCCGAAGTACTACGATGCAAAGCGGGTTGCCATTAAAAGGATTCACTTCCAAGTGGTTGGTTCGCCCCAGACGAGCTTTAAACTGTTTCAATCAGGATCGGTTGACGAAACTCAAATTTCCGGGAGTTGGGTCAACGATGCCCGAAAGCAGTTTAAAAACGAGCTCAAGATTCGCCAATACGGCCAGCTCGCATTTATCCCGTGGAACAACTACGACAAGACCACCCGTAATTTGAACCTTCGCCGAGCAATTAGTTACGCCATCAACCGCAAGCAATTGGCCAAACACGTCTTAAACGATGGCTCAACCCCGGCACAATCAGTCGTTCCTGAAGGTGAGGTCAAGGATGCAAGCGGCAAGGACTTTAACGCCGGTGTCACCCATAAATTGACGTATAATTTAGCCGCGGCCAAAAAGTATTTTGCCCGGGCTCAGCAGCAGCTTGGCCGAAAGAAGATTAGTTTTCAGTTAATTTCTGCTGACACCGACGCCTATAAAGCCGTGGCGGAATACATTCAGGCACAGTCCAAAAAGATTTCGCCAGATCTGAATGTGTCCGTTCGGTCGCTGCCCCTTCAGCAAGAAATTTCAAACTTTTCCAATCACAACTTCCAGGCCGGAACGCTTGGGTGGTCCACCGACTTCCCCGATCCAATCGACTACCTGAATTTGGCTTCCAAAGCGGGCGTGATCAACTTCACCAAGTGGACCAATCCGAAGTATCAGGCCCTCATCGATCAAATTAACGACACGAAAAACCAGACCCCGGCGCAACGGATTAAGCTTCAGCAGCGCGCCGCCAGCCTTTTGAACCAACTACAGGGAATCACGCCACTCTATCAGTATTCATCGGTTCATTTGTTAAGCAATAAAGTCAAAGGTATCGATTATCCACTCATTGGCTACCAGAAGTATGAATATGGCAGCTGGAAGTAACGGAGGTAAATAATGGTAAAAATTGGTATCGCAAGTAACCATCTCATCCATCCAAACCCACGATTTGACACGAACTATATTGACTACATCCAAATTGACTACGTGAACGGTATTAAGCGGGCCGCCGGCTTACCCTTCGTTCTTCCGCTTGGCGCCCCAGCCGACGCCGGCGACTACATTGACAGCGTTGACGGTCTTCTGCTTTCGGGCGGCCAGGGTGTTACCCCCGCCCTTTACGGCGAGGAGCCCCTCAGAGAAGTGGCCGAAACGGACGTTTATCGGGATCAATTTGAAATTGCCCTGGTCAAAGCCGCCGTGGCAGCGGGAAAGCCAATCCTTGGTATCTGCCGGGGAATCCAAATCCTAAACGTTGCCCTTGGCGGCACCCTCTACCAAGACGTCTACAAACAGGCCGGCGCCTCGTTAAAACATAATCAATACCCGACTTCTTGGGAAATTCCCACCCACCACATCACAACGACTGCCGGCTCGTGGCTGAACCAGATTTTGGGTAACCGTTTTTTAGTCAACTCCTTTCATCATCAAGGCATTCATCAACTTGGAGATCATTTAAAGCAGATCGCTGCCAGTGATGATCAGGTCGTCGAAGGGATTGAGTCTGAGGACGGTAACGTGATCGGCGTGGATTTTCACCCGGAAATGATGGCGGAAAAGCATCCCGAGTTTCAACGGATTTTCAATTATTTCGTTGACCGGGCAAAATCACCAAAATAAATCGATCAAAAAAGCAAGGTGCATCCGAGTCGCATTAAAACGACATCGATGCACCTTTTTTCTGCATTGGTGGGCAAGTCCTCATTACCCGTTTGATAATCTAGCCACCGTTTTTCTCGCATAATCTGCGGCATCGGCACATTCCTCAGGGGTTGGGTGAGACTGGTTGATGACCCCAAGCGCGCCGCGGCCCATGTAACCCCGGTCAACGATTTGGATCCGGTCATCCCGCAAAGCCCGGTGAGTTTGGTTATAAATCGACATTTTCCAGTTTGATGTACTGAAGACGGCAATTTGTTTAACCTGTTCGTAGGTCAGTTGATGCAAAAATTCACGCAGATGCCCGTCCAACTGCGAACCGACGTACGGGGCACCCCCAACAAACAATAGATCCACCGGTTCTGCCAGTGGCTGATCGGTTGTCTGCGCGGTCACGCCCACAGCTTGAGCAACCGCATCGGCAAGTTTCTTGGTGCTTCCAGAACGCGAATAGTAACGAACGGCAATTTTCATTTGAAATCAGTTCCTTCTTCATTGATTACTCCTGATTATACGCGTCATTGGCCTCAAGAAATAAAATAAATGGCTATCCTTGCTTTTTAAAGTTTACAATTGTAGACTGTAATTGTTGAATGATTTAACCGAAAAGCAAGGTCGGCCTTAATGACCGGCAAAGGAGGGGTCAAATATGGCAAATAAGAACGATAAAATGGCGGCGATGAACCACCAACCGGAACCGGATTCGATGACCGATTCTGACATGAAGATGCCCGAAGACGAGCACCAGACCATGAAGGGCATGAAAATGACATCCGAGCATCCAGACTCAATGGCGGGGATGGATCATGGCCACATGAAAATGGATCACGATCACGCGTCAATGGATCATCATATGGCCATGAATAATCAATCCATGGATGACATGGATATGAGCGGCGATATGATGATGCATGGCGGTCATATGATGCACATGGGGAATTTAAAGCAAAAATTCTGGGCGTCAGTGGTTCTCGCAATTCCGGTATTGCTACTAGCCCCCATCATGGGCCTTAACATGTCGATTTTGAATTTTAACGCTCCGCTGATAACGGGGATCATCATCATTTTATTTGATACTGCCCTCTACTTTTACGGCGGCGCCCCCTTTTTAAAGGGTGCCAAATACGAATTGCAGGATAAATCACCAGAAATGATGACGCTGGTCACGCTGGGGATTTCGGTTTCGTATTTTTACAGTCTGTATGCATTCATCGCAAATAACTTCTTGAGCCCAGCCAATCACGTGATGGACTTCTCATTCGAATTGGCAACCCTGATTTTAATTATGTTGCTGGGCCACTGGATCGAAATGAACGCCTTGATGGGAGCCGGCGACGCGCTACAAAAAATGGCCGCCCTGCTTCCTAAGACCGCTCATCTGGTAAGGGCTGATGGTGAAGTCCAAGACGTTCAAGTCGCCGATTTAAAGGTCGGCCAGTTGTTTCAGGTTCGGGCAGGTGAAAGCATCCCTGCCGACGGAACAGTCACTGATGGGCAATCCACCATTAACGAAGCGCTGGTCACCGGTGAATCCGCCGCTGTTTCCAAACAGGTTGGCGATAAGGTCATCGGTGGTGCCACCAATAATAACGGCACGCTAACCGTCAAAATTACCGGAACCGGTGATTCGGGCTACCTGTCACAAGTCATGAAGATGGTCAAAAATGCGCAGCAATCCAAATCAAAAGCCGAGGATAAGGCCGATAAGGTTGCGAAATATCTCTTTTATGCGGCCTTCTTCGTTGGCATCATCGCCTTCTTTGCATGGCTGCCGCAGGGCTTAGAAACGGCCATGACCAGAATGGTCACCGTCTTCGTCATTGCCTGCCCCCACGCTTTGGGACTTGCAATTCCCCTAGTGGTTTCCCGCTCAACGTCAATTGGCGCCCAAAACGGGCTGCTTGTTCGTAATCGCCAGGCAATTGAGGAAAGTCAACGGGTTAGTCACGTCCTGTTAGACAAAACCGGAACGTTGACGGAAGGCAAATTCACGGTGAATGCCCTGGTACCAACCGCCAAAACCGATCAAAAAACATTGTTAGCCCACTTGGCAGCATTGGAAAGCAATTCAACTCACCCGCTGGCCCAGGCAATTATTGCCAAAGCCCAAAGTGAACACGTCAAAGTTGCTTCGGCAGCCAACTCACAAACCATTCCTGGTGTTGGGATTTCCGGTGATATTGATGGCACCCACTATACAATTGTGAACGGTAAGTACCTGCAGCAGCAAGGTATCACCTATGACCAAGCGAGTGCAGACCAATGGGCCGAAAAGGGAAATTCCGTTAGTTTTCTGCTCGCTGATGATCAGGTTCAAGGAATGGTTGCGGAAGGTGACACCATTAAGGCCGGGGCGAAATCCTTAATTAGCAGCCTTAAGTCTCGTGGTATCACCCCAGTCATGTTGACCGGAGATAACCAGAAGGCCGCTGAACACGTCGCTCATTTGTTGGGATTAGATGAATTTCACGCCGGCCTGCTGCCAAATGATAAGCAAAAGATCGTCGCAAAATATCAGGCTGCCGGCCACCACGTAATCATGGTTGGTGACGGTGTCAACGACGCGCCAAGCTTGGCTCAGGCCAACATTGGAATTGCGGTTGGCGCAGGAACCGACGTGGCAATTGACTCGGCGGATGTCATCTTAGTTAAGTCCGATCCAAGTGATATCAACCACTTCCTTGATTTAGCAAAGCTGACTAATCGAAAAATGGTTCAAAACCTTTGGTGGGGAGCCGGCTACAACATCGTTGCGATTCCCCTTGCCGCCGGAATCCTGGCGTTTGCCGGCTTGATCCTCGATCCAGCCGTTGGGGCCGCCGTCATGGGCCTTTCCACGGTGATCGTTGCGCTAAACGCGATGGGCCTGACTGGCAAGAAGATCACAGCCGCGACTGCTTAATCTTTCTTGTTCAAAACTAACTATAACAGTAAAAACAATCTAAAATCTGGCGTTGCTGGTATTGATGACATCAATACTGCGGCGCCAGATTTTAGATTGTTTGTTAGTAATTATGAAGCGCCATCCCCGATGAACTTGTTAATATCAACTGAATTTTAACCATCTCAAGACTCAACTGCCGATACAATCTCGGCAACTACGTGGTTGATGCGTTTGATAACGTCTGAAACCAACAGATATTTATCGGGGTGCGCCGTTTGTTCAATCAGATCTTTGATCTTATCGGCTTCAGCCTTTGGATAGTAGTCCTTCAAAAGACCCGAATTGATTAAGAGAATTGCCAACATCACCGTTTGATCGGCCGGTTCCTTATCACCCAAAAGGTCATTGTAAACCTCAGTAACCAATCGATAAGCCATCGTTTGGGTCACATAGTAGCGCCGATCGTCTTCTTCGATGCGGCCAGATTTAATCAGTGAGTCGCAAACGGCTTTGGCAAAGGTTAACACCCGGCGCTTTCGAAGTGAAAGAACGGCGCTTTTAACGTAATTAACCATCGTTTCGGGATCGCGACCCTTGAGATCACGTAAAATTGGTTGAAGATAATCGATATCGGTCGTTTCAACTGGCGCAACCACCATCCGATTAGCACCCGTTGTTCGAACTGTCCGACTGCGCATTAATTCAACGAGCTCCGAAATTAACAGGCATGCGGCAATTCGCCGATCCTTGAATGCGTTCAACTTGGGCTTTTGGTTTAAAACCAAAATTGTGAATGCTTGGGTATAACTGATTTCTTTCATAATAAACATCCTTTCCCCTAAAACAATCGTGCCTAACCTCTCTCAAGTTAAAGGTAGCTTATTTTGGAAGCCCATTCAAGAAAACGGATTCATTATTCCATCTGATTAAACCAACCCTCTAAATTCCAATTTATTTTGCCTGCTTAACCAGCACCTTGTCCCCAAGGATCAAATCAATCAACTGATCCTTTTGAAGACCATTCACATAGTAATTGAGATCAACATTTTTCAGTGTTCCCTCAAGATCTTCGCGGCGAATTTTAACGCCAACCAGGGTATCAATTAATTCTTGGTGATTGCCCTTGCCAAAGAAGTCACCATTGATAGAAAGCGCCTTAATTTTCCCATTGTCAACGGTTACATAAACCTCGACGGTCCCAACGTTCGCTAAATGAACGTCATGTTCAAACTGATATTCCGGAGCAGCCCCGTAATTCCAATCCCAATTCTTATATTTCCGGGCAGCCAGTTCGTCAATCTGCCGCCAATCATCGTCAGTTAACGTGTAATACTTGATGTCCTTATCGGAAGTGACCCCCACAATCTTTCGGGTCATGATTTGCATGAATTCTTCAGGCGTAAGGTCCTGATATTCAGGAGCCAGATGACTGCGAATATCAGTAACCCGAGCTTTAACCGACTTAATTCCCTTCGAGATCAACTTCTTTTCATTCGGCGTCAACGACTGCACCATACTGTCATAGTCAATATCAAGCATCAGTGAAAAGCCACCGTAAATCCGGTGATTAACAATTGCCATCGCTCCGCCGGAGATCTTCTTGCCATCCACGGTCAGGTCATTACGGCCGCTGTCCACAATATTTTTCACCCCTAACGATTTTAGAGCGTCGATTGCTGGTCGATACATTTTGGAAAAGTTTCCGTATAAATCCGGAGTTGCCTCATCGGCTAAGAAACAGAAGTTGATTCCGTGGCGGTCACAATAAACTGATCCCCCACCGGTGTCGCGGCGGACAACCTGAATATGCCGCTGATCAACGACCTGCTGATTAATCTCCTGACGGGCGTTTTGAAACTGGCCAATTTCGATCTTCGGATCACAATTATACGGAAACAGAATTGGCTCATCCAAAAATAAATGGTTCATACACCAAACCTGACTGGCTAATGCAAGAGCGCCATCGTAAATTCGCTTACCATCACGCTTTAATTCGACAACGTACATTCGAAATCCCCCTATAAATTACCAATAATGTCATTCATATCCTGAGTCAATCTGAAGCTTTGATTTTGAACCGCTTCAGGAATTTTATAGTCCTTTTGATTGACCATCACATATCGAGCATTGGGGTTCTGGCTAGTCATCCGCCAAAACGGCTGGCGAATAATCCACGGTGTCGTATTACCGACCCCAATTTCGAGAAACAAGACCTTCTTACCAGCCCACTTATCAATAAACTGATGGTAAAGGGTTGATTCGCGGTGCCACTCAGCGTCTTCAACCATGCCGGCATCGGTCCGCTTATTAACCTCAAGCGGGGCCCCACAATTTGGGCATCTCGGAATGAGATCTTCTGGAACCCGCATATTCCGCTGATCCCGCACCATTTGGCGAATTAAATCATCGTTGCGGTAAGTCACGGGCGTACAAAATTTCGAACATTGCAGCCGCGAATACTGCCCCTGATAATTAAATACCCGATCCCGGTCAAAATGGGCCTTTTCCAACGTATTATCGCCATTGGTATTGATAATTGTGTAGTTGACTTTCTGGCCATCGAGGAATTGCTGAAAATGATGGTACAGTTTGCCTTCCGGCTGTTCAATGCCATTCAATAGAACAAACCGGCTTTCAAACGCCCAGTATTCCGACCAATCCTCAAAATCGGCCAGAAAGCCTTGCAGCATGTCATAGAAGTGATACTTTTCGATAAAGTCAGCAAATGGCTTTTCAAACCGTGGTCCGGTATACATGAATCCATCGGCAGCCGGCATCCCCGCGCCAATTCCAATGACCGTTGCGTCAGCTTCAGTTATCAATGATCGGAGTTGATCAGCTTCGGTCCCGGATTGTTGGGCCGTCCGCCAAATTTCAGTTGTCTGTTTCATGATCTCTTTCGCTCCAAACTTTGTTGATACAATTCGTAATCGGTTTCATTATTAACGGCGAAAATCACGTCAGGCGCCTGCGGTTGATCCCTCAGAAAATCAGTAACCGTTTTGATGGCAATTTGCGCCGCCAGATCATGAGGAAAACGAAACTCCCCAGTTGAAATACAACAAAAGGCAATCTCAGATAACCCCTTCTTCGTCGCCAGTGTCATACACGAACGGTATGACTTTGCCAGCAAATCCCGACGCAGCGGGGTTACTTGGTGAATAATAACGGGGCCAACCGTGTGAATAACGTTGGCTGCAGGGAGGTTAAATCCCGGGGTAATCTTAGCATTTCCAACTGCCTCCACGGTCTCATCGCCCATAGCTTGTTGATCAGCCAATCTGAGCTGAATACCAGCTTTCGTGTGAATTTGGTTATCCAAACAATGGTGATTGGGAATAAAGCACCCTAACATTCTTGAATTCGCCGGGTTCACGATCGCGGCCACTGCCAGCTGGGTTAAATCACCGCGCCACAAGTAAATTTTGGGACGAATAGCCGTTAAATCCGCCTTTTGAATAATTGGTTTCTCATGGATAAGGTGATCCAGATACTCGTCCTGAATCTTGATAAATTGACGACTCGCCGGCACGGGTTCTCGGAGATTGAATAATCGATGCAACAATCGTCTCTGACCGGCCTCATCGTCAGGAATCGGCTCGGGTTTAACATGCAGCTCATTGACCCGTTCCGTTTGTAAATAGTCGATTAGATATTGGCGTCGTTGCTGCTGACTGGTCATATCTCCTCCCCCTTTCTCACATGGTCGTTCTTACATTCAAAAAATTACGCATTCTTCAAAGCGTCAAACGCCGACTCGTCAACATCGGTTAATTTCACCAGCCAATTTTCGTTGTCGTTGGCTGAATTTAACAGTTTTGGATCGTCTTCAAGTTTGGTGTTCTTTGCAACGACCTTTCCTGATAAGGGTGCCGGAACGTCGAGCACCGTCTTGGAGGCTTCAAGCTTGGCGATCGGATCGCCCTTGGCAACATCATCGTCGTTCTTGAACTCCACGTAGCCAACCGTTCCAATATCATCCTGTAATTCAGGGGTTAATGAAATGGTGTAAGTGCCGTTTTCTTCGTCAACAAATAGATAATCTCCACGTTTTTTCATAAATGATTTTCCTTTCGCTTTTAACAAGTTATTGATACTTATTGAAATAATCAACCGATCCCTGACGGGGCTCTTCGCGAATTTCATCCCGGGTTTGCTTGGATAACGATCCGCCAAAGTCCATAAATTCAACGATATCTTTAAACGCATTCGCCGGAATTGCGAGATCGTGCCACTTCTCATCAGTGAGCGACAGGTCAATCTGATCTTCCTTACCAGCCGCCAGTTTAGGTACAAAGTCCGGTTCGGTAATAAACATCGATGAACCACCGACCATGTCCGCATGCTGCAAAGCTTCCAGCGCCTTGTCGGCGGAATTAATCCCGCCGGTGGCGATCACTGGCACTTTGCCTTTCATATGGTTAGTGACAACATCATTAACCAGCTCACCACGGTGGTTGCCAGAACGGACTTTCTCCCGAAAAATATCGTGACCCCAACTAGCGATGGCAAAGTACTGGACATCGGCAACGTCTAACAGTCTGTCGAAATACTGATTAAATTCATCAACTGTGTAGCCAATTTCCGATCCCCTGGTTTCTTCCGGGGTACCCCGAAAGCCAATGATGAATTGATCAGCATGTTCCTCATCGACAACCCGTTGAACGGCCTGCATGACTTCAACACCAAACCGGGCGCGATTTTCAACTGACTGAGCGCCATATTCATCCGTGCGCTGATTTGAAAACTTTGAGAAGAACTGTTGGGGAAGCAGACGCTGAGCATTAGAAATTTCGACCCCGTCAAAACCAGCTTTAATTGCCCTGCGCGTTGCGTCGGCGTATTGTTGAATCACGTGGTGAATCTTGCGTTGGCTCATCGCCAGTACTTCATGTTTGACTGGGGAATTAAGGTGCATCTCACTGGGCCCATAAACAACCCCGAAGTCTTTCAAGCTAATCCGGGCAAATCGACCAGCATGGGTCAATTGAAGAATGGCTTTCGCACCACTTGCCTTCATCGCCTTGGCTAACCGCGACAACCCCTTGATATATGTGTCATTTCGGACACTCGGGCCGTACTCAAAAAGTTGCGCATATTCTTCAATATACGCAGCGGTCGTGATCTGAAGCGGGGCAGACTTTGCCCGGCGTTTTGCATACGCGACATCCGCATCTGTAACGTAACCTTCACTGGTTGACGCGTTGAGCGTGATTGGATTAAGCGAAAATCGATTTGGTAACTGAATGCCATTTGGAAATGTGATTGGTAAGAATAATGGTTGATACTTACTCGTGACTTGTTGTGTCATATTCGCTGAAAATACCTCCATCCCATTGCACACTATTATTTTATGCGTAATTCAAGTATACCACGGGACAGCCGCTTTTGTGAAAGCGGTTCATTGATTGCTGTATTAATGTTTATAATGGGTTGACGATCGGTCAAAAGAGCTGGTTATCTGCGCTTTCCATGACGCTAACCAGTTGCTCTAAAAGTCGCTAGCGCTGTTAGGGACGAATAACTGACGTGGTGCTCTTCCCCTGTCCCTGGGCCTGAACTTTGATCTGATAGGGAATACTTTCTTGCAGCATTGTCACATGACTGATAATGCCGATCATCCGACTATTGCTCTCAATATTTTCCAAGGCGCCCATTGCCATTGCCAACGACTCTTGATCCAACGATCCAAATCCCTCGTCAACAAACAACGTATCAATGCTAATACCACCAGATTCGTTTTGAATCACTTCGCCCAGCGCCAGGGCCAAGCTTAACGCGGCAATAAAACTCTCACCGCCGGATAGCGTGTGGACACTGCGTGTTTGGCCAACGTTATCATCATAAACGTCAATTTCCAAGCCGGTATCTTTCTGGTAGGTGCCGGCTTCCTTATGAAGCTGCAAGAAGTACCGTCCCGAACTCAACTGTTTCAAATGCTCATTGGCAACTTGCAAAATTTCAATTAATTCTGCTCGCAGAACATAGCGTTCCAAACCAAGCTTGGCGTCACTATCACCACTCACCGTCTGAACCAGTTGCTCAAGTTCAGTCGTCTGTTCCAGCTGGTCGTGAATTGCTTGGTCATTTTGTTTAATCCGTTTAAGACGATCATTATTAAATAACGCCACATCGTGCGCCTTTGAATAGCGATCGGTTAATTCGTCTCGAATAGCTGCTAACTGCGCAACCCGAGCTTTTTTTGCATCCAAATCCACAGGTTGATGATCACCAATAATCTTTTGGTAAGTCGTAATTGCTGCGGCAACGTTCTTTAGTTGATCTTGATAATCCACTAGTTGGGCTTGCTTTTTATCCAGCGTGTCAAGCTGGCCCAGAAGTTCTTGCAGAATGTGCCAGTCAGTTGTGTGGAACTGCTGATTGATCGCAGTTGTAAGGGCGTTCTGAATCTTGGCAATCTTATTTTTCGTGTCAGCCAATGACCGATCCAGGGTCACCTTTTTCCCATTGGCCGTCGCTAATTCAGCAGCCGCGTTCTGAAGCGCCTGGCGATTATCCGACACCGCCTGGTCAAAGTTGGCACTCAGTCGTTTTAATTCTGCCAAATGATCATCCAGTTCCTGTAAATTTGCAAAATCGGCCGGCAAGCTCTCCTGGACGTCATTGAGCTGAACTTGGTATTTTTGGCAGGCACTCTGGGCGTCTTGGTAATCTACTTGAAGTTGATCGACTTGTTTCTGAGAGGTTTCCAGCTGCTGCTGAATCGTCTCCCGCTGTTCGGCTTTCCGTTTAAGGTCACTAAGCTGTTTGTCGAGAAGCTGCTGTTGATTTTGATTATCTGCCAACTGATTGGCAATCAGCTGGGAAAGGGCTGGCAAACTTTGGGTCTCCTCATTGGCAACTTCTCGCTGTTTAAACTCAGTCAGAAGGGCCGCAAAATCTTGCTCAAGGCGTTGCTTCTGATCGCTTAAGTGCTTATTTTCTTCACTAAGTTTCGAGCTGGCCCCAGCCTGACGGCTTTTAATCGTCTGCAATTGCTGTTCAGCCTGCTTAATCTGGGTATCGCTGACCTGTGGTAAATCCGCCACTTGCGCGGGACTGGGATGAGTTCGGCTTCCACAAACCGGGCATGGCGTTCCGGGCGCCAGTTGATCGACAAGGTTGGCAATTTGATTACTAAGCCAAGCATTTCGCAGCTGATCATACGCGGTTTGTTGCGAAGTCACTTGCACGGCGAGATCGTCAAGCCGCTTGGAATCACGACTGATTTGTTCGGTCAGCTGCTGAATGCCCGTCTGGCGATCAGTCAACTGGTCAACCTGCTTTTTGGCATTTAGCAGCCATTCGCCAGTTTGCCTGAGTTGTGCAAGCGAATCACTAATTGCCGGCCGCTCAGCCAATTTTTCGGCTAACTGATTAGACCGTTGGTTTAGATCCGCAATTTGCTGCTTTTGGGCTGTCAGATGATCATTGATCTTGGTAAAGGTTGTTTGGGCGCTGGTTAATTGATCCTTTAAGGCTGCTACTTTTTGGAAAGCAGGTCGTTGCCGGACTAAAATGGTTTGGTCATGCAATCGTTGATCCTGACTGGACTGCTGCCGTTGTAATTGTTGTTGAGTTGCCTGTTGGTCCGCTTGACGCTTTGAAGATCGATTAATCGCCACTAAAATGGTCGTTAACTGCTTCTGATCAGCCTCAACGTCCGCTTGAAGCTCCTGTAGCCGATCATACTGCGGCTTCAAAGTGTTAGCCCACGTCAGATGTTCGATCTGCTGCTGTAATTGGCGATATTGATCTTGTTGCGATTGAAGGGTGATCTGCTGTTGCTTCTGGCGCTCCAAACCCATAATTTGATCATTCATTCGCGCGTCGTTGGAAAGTTGCGTATTGGCCGTTTCATAGTTCGTTTGTGCGGTCAATTGCTGCTTCTGGATGTCTTTCAACGCTGCAGTTGCCTGCGCTTGTTGGGCAGTTAAAACAGCAATTTGATCGGAAACCGGTTGGTTAGCAATGTCGGCAGGGGCGTCCAGCCATTGAACCTGCTTCAAGTCCTGTTCAATCGCATTATTTGCGGTTTTGATCTTAGCCTTCTGGGCCTTCAGCATGTCCTTGAGCGCGTCCCCCCACCGTTGATAAAGTTGGGTTCGAAAAATTTTCCGCAAAACGGTTTCTTTATCGGTACTCGAGGCCACCAAGAACCGCCGAAAGTCCCCTTGTGGCAAGAGAACGATTTGAACAAACTGTTTTGGGCCAATTTGGAGAACGTCACGCAATTTAATGTTAATATCCCGCATTTTGGTGATTTCCTGCTGTTTCTTGCCCTGGTCATCAAAAATCGCCAATTTACCCGTGCTTTCATAAGTCTTTTGGCCGGTTCCACGTTTCTTATCAAGGGTTTGTTTGGGTTGCCGGTTGACCTGATAAACCGTCCCCTGATGTTCAAACGTTAAATCGACTTCCGTTGGCACCCGGGGATCGGCAAAGTCCGACCGCAGGCTTTGAGCCGAACGATCGTCAGTTGCGCTCTCTCCGTACAATGCAAAGGTAATGGCATCAAAAATCGTGGTTTTGCCGCTACCGGTTTTGCCAGAAATCAGAAAGACGGAGGCCCCAGCCAATTTCGTAAAATCAATGGTTTCATGTTCATACGGACCAAAATTGATGAGTGTCAATTGTAATGGTTTCATGATTGCTGACCCTCCTTACGGGCAATCTTGAGGGCCGCTTGTGCCCACTTTCGCTGTTGAGTCGTCAGTTCATCCTTTGCAATCTGCTGATAGAAGCCAGAAAGCAAATCCATGGGATTCTTCTGGCGGATTTGGGCCCCCGACTCGCCGCCGGCAAACACTTGCGAATCGTATCCGTGCAGGCGATCAAGTGAAATAATATTCGGGTAAATTGCCCGCAGACGGGCCAAGACATTGGGAATTGGCTGGCGATCCGTGAGCGTGATGCCGATAAAGTCATCCCGTTTGATGGTACCGTAAAATGAGTCATCCATCAGGGTCGCGAACGATTCGGTGAGTCGCTTCACATCCCGCAGCGGGGTGAGGGGGACAAAGGTTAAGTTGAACGGATCTGTGTCCACGATAAACACGCCCTTTTTCTGATTGGCTTCAGAAAGTGAAAATTTAACCGGCGAGCCGCTGTACCTCGCATGATCGGCGTGCAGGGCGTCCTTTCCGTGAAGGTGCCCCAGCGCCACGTAATCAAAATCGTGAAGCAATTTTTCTGGAACCGCCGCTAAGCCGCCGACTTTAAGCTGGGTTTCCGAATCAGTAACCGCACTCCCGGCCACAAAAAAATGGGCCACGAGAACGTGCTTCTTGGCGGGATCAAAAAGCGTCTTCATCTTGGCAACCACTTTAACAAAGGCCTGATCAAGATGCTGAATCGTATCATCTTCAAAGTATTGTTGCGCATCGAAAGGTTCAAAGTACGGCAATAAGAATAATTGCGTATCGGCTAATTCAATCGGTTCAAAGGCCTGCGCCAGCTGTGTATGTAAATAAAAATGGGTACTTTTAAACCAGGGCGTCCCGGTGGCCAATCGAATGGCACTGTCATGATTGCCGGAAACGGCATAAATCGGCAGGTGATCATCAAGGTTTAATTTTTGAATCATCTGATTCAACTGGGCAACGGCACTCTCAGCCGGCATCCCCCGATCATAGAGATCACCGGCAATAATGACCCCATCAACTTGATGCGCCAAGGCAATCCGTTCAATTTGGCTGAAGGCATCCTCCTGCTCATCAGTCAGGTCGAAGCCATGTAACCGGCGGCCAATGTGCCAGTCAGCTGTGTGTAAAAATCGCATCTTATTTGGTCCTTTCATTGATCATTTACAAACTCGTTTACAAGAAATCGATACTGAGACAAAGACCAAGCCCTTTAGGCCTCACTCGCAGTAATTAATTAAATTATACCAAACATACGTTCCGATAAACAACCCAATCTCACCTTTTTGCTTTCAGTTATTTTCGGCCACCAATTCTGTTACTCGGTCATTTTGAACCGATTTCCCTGAGAAAAAAGTGATTTTTCCCACTATTAATTCACAATTTTATGTATACTTAATTAGTGATTCAGTCATTGACCTTTCATACGAAAGCAGTTCAATGGACGCGCCGATCAGCATCCTCTGAACCCTTTACGAGTCGTAATCTCGTGAAATATAATAATGTAAAGGAGGGGTTATTTTGTGGACAATATTAATTGCCAATTGCGTTCTTGTGATTGGCTTAGTGAGTGCCTTTTGTACATATCTATTCAAAAATCGTAATTCAACGATGCTGGGTTGGCTGGCCAATCTATCAATGATCAGCATCCTTTTTCTGTTCGCCGATCTTATCAGTATATTTAACAATTGGGTTCTCGGCGTTATTTTTGGCCTGGTAATGATGCTTATTGGTTTAATCCTATTTTTGGGTTTGTCCCTCAGCTTCATTTTTTTGTTTGCCAACTCGTTCATCGTTTTTCGCCGCGAAAGTCATAGTCTGAGTAGTTCGCTGACCCTGATTGCTGGGATTGGGATCATTTTGGTCGATATTTTTATTTTCTTTAACCCCATTTCCGCACCGGCCCCCGTCAAAATGTTTCTCACGTCCTTCTTGACGATGATCATCTTTTACGTCCTGTTAACCGTTTGGAACACGATGCTATCAATGATTTTATATCACTGGTACTTTCCTAAAAGGGACAAGGACTACATCATCGTTCTTGGAGCCGGATTAGTCGACGGTTACAAGGTGGGCAAATTGTTGGGAAACCGGATTAACACCGCCATTGATTTTTATCATCGGCAGTTAAAGGAAACCCACAAACGGGCCAAGCTGATTTTTTCCGGCGGCCAGGGGAGCGACGAAAAGTTGCCCGAAGGCGAGGCGATGAAGCAATATGCCGTCGCTCACGGCGTCCCGGAAGCCGATGCGTTAGTGGAAGGCCGCTCAGTCAACACTAGGCAAAACATGCAATTCTCCGAGCAAATCATCGAGCAGGACGGCGGATCGGCGCGGTCCAAGAAAATTTTTGTGACGAACAATTACCACACCTTAAGAGCAGGCATCCTTGCCCATCAGCTTAAGATCGCTATCTATGGATTGGGCGCCCCCACCCCATTTTATTTTCTGCCAAACGCCGTTATTCGCGAATATCTTGCGCTCTTTGTGATGCACAAGCGTTTTCACACGATTATGATCATTCTCATGTTCCTGATTTCTCTGGGAATCGGGATCTCCCAGGTTTTAATTCCCGTCTCGTAAAGCAATTTCAAGCTGAAAAAATTTAATTTAGGAGCCTAATTCATGTCTCAGTACATTACCGTTATTTACACCGCAGCAATTATTTTCCCATTTATTGCCTACTTAATTACCCTGCCGATACTAATTGTCAACTATCGGCGTTACGGATCCTTGCCCAAGTGGCACGTTTTTCTGCTCTACACGTTTGTGTTTTACATGATCTGTGCCTACTTTTTGACAATTTTACCGCTGCCAACGCGGAGCTTTGTCGCCCACTTAACAACGCCAACGCACAACTTTGTGCCGTTTACGTTCATCACTAATTTTATCAAATACAATCCGTTCTCCTTGCTTCATCCGGGCACCTGGATTGCGGCATTAAAGGCCCCAACCGTCATTCAGCCAGCGTTTAATATTTTGCTGACGTTACCCTTCGGCTTCTACCTGCATTACTATTTTCGGCGAAACTGGTGGCAGACCATTCTCCTCAGTTTTGGCCTATCCCTGTTCTTTGAATTAACCCAACTTTCAGGATTGTACGGTTTGTATCCTCGTCCCTACCGGCTATTCGACGTCGATGATTTAATGCTCAACACCTTTGGCGGCTTTCTGGGTTACTGGGTCGCGGCTGGCTTTGCCAAACTGGTTCCCAATCGCCAGCCGATGGCCTCAATGGCGCCAACCAGCCGATCAGTTTCCCCGGTTCGCCGTGGCACTGCCCTGGCAATCGATTGGCTCATTATTTCGATTATCGCCAGCGTTGCGGACTTCATTATCAATTTGCACTGGGTCACAACCCTTGTCCTTTGGGGAATCTTGATTGTCTGGCTGGAAATCAATCGCCAGCAAACCATTGGAATGCGAATTGTTAATATTAAAGTGGTCAACCAAACGGGTCAAAAGCCCACATCAATGCAGGTCATTATTCGTAACATCCTGAGTTACGGCTTAATTGGCGGCACCCTGGCCATTCAGGGCCGGTTCTTGGATATGACGGCCTACGCACCCCACTCACAATTAACCTTGATTAGTCAGATTGTCTTGGGGTTATCGTTTGTGCTCTTGCTCTTTCTGGTTGATCTATTGCTTGAAACATTTTCGAAGAAGCACCGATTATTCTTTGAAAAGTGGAGCGGCACGGATACCCGGATTAGCAACTAATCCCCCACTAAGAAACTTTAATAAGGCGTGAAAACAATTTCGAAATTTGGATTTGTTTTCACGCCTTTTTGGGCGCCACAATTTCTGGGTGCCTGGTGGCAGTGAAGAGGGTTCCCATAAACCGCGGATTCTGCATAATGCCTATTCCCCAAGCCCACTTAAAAACGCGTCTGCCAATTAAAAATAAAAAGCAACCTACGATTAGATTGCTTTTTGCATCCTTGCCAGACAGATCAGGCGAATGACAATGGATTCAATTATTTTCAATAAACGACAGATTCAAACAGGCTAATAAATTTGACCGACCATCTGATGCTCGGCAAACAATGCGGATATGCCACCAGTATGCCAAAAGACAACGTTGCTATGCGGCTTTATCTTGCCTGATTTTACGTAATTCAATAGCCCGGCAAACGCCTTGCCTGTGTATACCGGATCTGTCAGAATCCCCTCTGTTCGGGCAAGAAGGCGAATGGCGGCCGACCCGGCCTCACTGGGAATTTCGTAACCTTCCCCATAGTATGACTGATCAAAGTGAGTGTCGGCCAGAGTAACTTGGTTATCCATCCCCAAATAGGCAAGCGCGGCGTTTGCCAAATCAACGACCTTCTGGTAATGCGCCACGGGTTTGGGGCTAACGTTCATGGATAAAATTTTGGTGGGATGATCCGTTCTACCAAAGGCCTTGGCACCCGCAATCAACCCGGCGGCTGTTCCGCCGGTGCCACTTCCATGAACCACGGCGTCAATTGTGACATCTGGTAGTTGTTCAGTCAGTTCCTTAAAACCCATGACAAACCCGGCCGACCCAATTGGCGTGGCCCCGCCAACCGGGATAATATAAACGGTATGACCGTCGGCTTCCAAGCGGGCTTTCTCCTTAAGAGCGGCTTGCATCGCCACTTCGTCCGCCTCAGATTCAGTTCGATCGACCATTGAAACGTAGTGGATCGTCGCCCCTAATATTTTATCAATCAAAATATTGCCCCGGTCATCCTGCTGATCGTTTGGCGTAATCGTTTCAAGGTAGAGGATGGTTGCCAATCCGAGTTTTCGGGCCGCAACCGCCGTTTCCATCGCGTGGTTGGACTGCGTGGCCCCAAACGTAATAACGGTATCGGCGCCCCGATTCATGGCGTCGCCTAATAAATATTCCAATTTCCGAATTTTATTGCCGCCAAATAAATTGGGACCAGTGAAATCATCCCGCTTTAAATAAAGATTGATGCCTAACTGATCCGATAACCGATTCAAACGATGAATCGGCGTCGGGAAAAATCCTAACGATACTTTTGGTACCTGCTGATTAGCCACGGTGAACCATCTTCCTTTCCAAATGATTGGTAACCAAACCGGTCATTATTTGGTCGTAATGTTTTTATTAAAGTACTTCTGAGAAAGCTTCTCCAGCGTACCGTCTTTTCGAAGCTGGTTTAATACCTGATTAACCTTATCGCGAAGCTTCGTCGACTTCTTGTTAAAGAGCGCGGAAATCTTAGCCGGCTGCTGTTCGGAATTCTTTAGCACCCGGTATTTCAGTCCTTTAAGCGAATTGTCCTTCGCGTAAGTCAGCAGTGCCGACTCAGCGTTAATGGTCCCCTGAGCCCGGCCTTGCTTAACTAAATCAAGTGTTGTTTGGAATTGATCTTGGGGAACAATGGTTGCGCCAAATTTTTTCGCAACTAATTCATTATCGGACCCGGTCGTTTGGGCAAACCGTTTGCCCTTAATGTCAGCAGTCGTCTTAATGGATTGATCTTTGGCCCGGGTAACCAGAACGTATTTTGAATAAACGTAAGGTTTTGAGAAAATAAATTGCTTGCGCCGTTCAGGCGTTTCAGTAATGTTATTCAGCACAACGTCGTACTTGCTGGTCCCCAGTCCGGTGATCAGGCTATCCCACTTAGTTGGGACAAAGGTTGCCTTAACCCCCATTTTCTTGGCGATTGCCTTGCCCAAATCCACCTCAAATCCAGTCAGTTTGCCATCCTGGCGATACGAATACGGTGGATAGGTGCCCTCCAGACCGATTGTCAAATGCTTTGATTGCTTCAATTCGGATTTATAGGAATTCGGTTTTGACGCTGAATTCGAATTTGAGGCGCAAGCCGTCAGCACCCCACCAACTGCCATTACACTCACTAGCAACGCAAATTTCTTTAAAAATGAGCCAACTTTCAATTGAACTGCCTCCTTTTAGCATGCACATTTTAAACCAACCAAAAAGCCGTCCCTGTGCACGAGACACAGAAACGGCATATCCGGGCGACTACCCAAGTAGACGTTATCAGAATCGTCACGTAACCATTAAATATTGGTTAGATCATTAAATATTAATGTGTATTTTACACTATTGGCGGGCGTTGTCAACGAAATAACCACCCCACTTAAAGTGCTCCAACAGCCTTTCAAACCAATCATAAAATCCGCTTCTTGACACCGCCCAGTAGCTCCGCTAAAATTATAGTTATTCTCTGCGAAAGGAAAAGATTGCAATGACAACTCACGTTTATCAAACTTGGCAAAGCCGGTAAACAGGTCACACGATACAGGTGCGACTTGATCTTAAGCATGCGATCATGAACGCATCTGTGCCGGCAATCTTTTCCGAAAAGAAACGGTCTGTGCAGATGATTTCCGCCAGGCCGACGAATGAACGAGTATTTCGGCCTGGCCGAGGTACTCGTTTTTTGTTCGCAAAATTAATGAATCCACTGAAAGGAGCTTTACTCAATGAAAAATAAATATAAACTGCTCACCGTCATCGTGCTATTATTCGCCTTTCTAGGCTACGCATTTTTTCAGGAGAGTAACGATCAAAAGACCGCCAAAACACCAACGGTCGGCATCTTACAACTCATGTCGCATCCCGCTTTGGATAAGATCCACCGCGGCATTCTTCATGGCCTTGAAGAAGGGGGCTATCACCCCGGAAAAAACGTAAAGATTGACTTTCAAAATGCCCAGAATGATCAGAGCAATTTGAAAACCATGAGCACGAAATTTGCCAATGAAAATGCCGACTTGTCAATTGGCATCGCCACGCCTTCTGCTCAAGCACTGGCCAACACCATCAACAACAAGCCAATTCTATTAGGCGCCATTACCGATCCTAAGGGGGCCGGCTTAGTCAAAAATAATCGCCGCCCTGGCGGTAACATTACCGGCGTGTCTGATCAAGCCCCACTAAAAGAACAACTGGGCCTCATCAAACAATTCATGCCCAAAATGAAGACGCTGGGAATCATCTACACCTCCAGCGACGATTCCGCGGTGGCCCAGTATAAATTATTCGCGAAAGTTTGTCGTCAGCAGCACGTTCGCTTAAAGGCGTATTCGATTGCCAACACTAACGACCTCAATCAGGTTGCCGAGCAGGCGGTATCAGCCGTTGACGCGATCTATGTCCCGACCGACAACACGATTGCCGGAGCCATGCAAACGCTGGTGGGCGCTGCCAACAAAGCCAGAGTCCCAATTTTCCCGGCCGTCGATACAATGGTTCGAGATGGTGGCGTTGCGACTTACGGCGTTGACCAGTACCAGCTTGGTGTCGCCACCGGAAAGATGGCCGCCGAAATCTTAAAGGGCAAACGGAAACCTGCCACCACGCCAATCAAGTATTTCCGGCACGGCAAGCTGATCATCAATGAGCGTCAAGCCCATAAACTTGGAATTAACGTACCGGATCGCCTGCTTAAACAGGCTCAACAGAAGGGAGTGCTTATCGAATGAGTATTATTGTTTCCGCAATCGGCCAGGGACTCACTTGGGGAATCGTCGGAATTGGGCTATTTCTCACATTTAGAATCTTAGACTTCCCGGACATGACCGTTGAAGGCACCTTCCCAATGGGGGCAGCTGCTTGCGTCGCCGCAATCTACCACGGTTTCTCGCCGCTGACGGCCACCATCATCGCCTTTGCCGTGGGGATGTTGGCCGGCTTTGTGACCGGCATTCTCTACACGAAGGGCCACATCCCCGTGTTGCTCGCCGGAATCTTAGTGATGACGGCAGCTTACTCGGTGAACTTCCGAATCATGAATCGCGCCAACCTTTCGCTCTATGGAAAACCTTCCATGCTGAAAAATTCCTTTCTTGAATCGTTGCCGCCCTACTTCGACAGCGTGACCCTGGGATTAATTTTCGTAACGGTAGTCACAGTCCTAATTATTTATTTTCTCCAAACCAATCTCGGCCAGGCCTTCATTGCCACTGGTGATAACCCGACGATGGCCCGCTCGCTCGGCATTAGCACCGACGGGATGCAAATTATGGGCCTAAGCGTCTCCAATGGGCTGATTGCCCTGGGTGGGGCGCTGGTTGCCCAAAATAACGGGTTTGCCGACGTTAACAGCGGCATCGGTGTCATCGTGGTTGCCCTGGCTTCAATTATCATCGGCGAAGTCATCTTCGGTGACCTGACCATGAACGAACGCTTAATTGCCGTGACCATCGGGAGTATTCTCTACCGATTCGTCATCCTCATCGTTTTAAAGTTGGGCTTCAACGCCAACGATCTCAACTTAATTTCCGCAATCGTTTTGGCGCTGTTCATGATGTTTCCAGTTTTCGAAAAACGATTTCGGCTTCGGCACACGTTTACAAGGGGGTTGAGCAGTCATGACTGAACCAATATTTGAACTGAGAGACGTGGTGGTGACCGTCAACCAGGGCACTCCAGAAGAAATCAACATTATGGATCACGTCAACTTTGCCATCTATCCCGGCGACTTCATCACCATTTTAGGATCAAACGGGGCTGGCAAATCAACGCTATTCAACGTTGTCGGTGGCAACATTCACGTGACCAGCGGCCAGATTCTCCTTCACGGTAAGGACATTACCAATATGTCCGTTGAACGCCGGACGCATTTTCTCAGCCGGGTCTTCCAAGATCCGAAAATGGGAACTGCACCCCGAATGACCGTGGCAGAAAATCTGTTGTTGTCAATGAAGCGCGGCCAGCGGCGGGGATTTGGCCCGCGGCATCTGAAGCAAAACATGGGCAAATTCAAAGAAATTACTGCCGTGATGAACAACGGCTTGGAGGAACGCTTAAACACGGCAACCGGTAAACTATCCGGGGGTCAGCGTCAGGCCCTGAGCTTTCTAATGGCAACCATCAAGCGCCCGGAGATCCTATTGCTGGACGAACATACCGCCGCCCTTGATCCCCAGACCTCCCAGGAACTGATGAACGCGACAAATGACCAAATTACCCGTAATCATTTAACTTGTCTCATGATCACCCACCATCTGGACGACGCCCTCAAGTATGGCAACCGACTGATTGTCCTCGATAACGGCAAGATCACCTATGATATCGCCGGCGATGAAAAGGACAATTTGACAAAGGAAGAACTGTTAAGCTTCTTTAATGAGATCGAAGAATAGACTGATCACGAACCGCGTTATGCTGAATGGCCACTCCGATACTGTTTCGCCAGTTTCTGACGGATTTTAATAATTGCAAAAATGTTATGGTCAATCACCGGCGAATACAGCGATTCAATGCCGGTCAGCGCGTCACTAATTTTAGCGGCCTCATCCTCACTGCCAAAGTACAGGTGCCAGATGAGAATAACCAGTTGTTGGGTGAACCGTCCCTGCCAAGTTAAGAATGCTGGCTTGAGCGCCATCACTTTGGATCGGAGTCCTCGTGCTCGCGCATAGTCTTTGAGGTTAAGATAAATTTGAATCAGAGTGAGATCAACTTCGGCTAATTGATCGGAAATACGAAACGGATCGCTGGTCTCTGAAATGTACCGCTGACAGTTTTCTTCATATCGGGCAACAATTGTTGGAATCATCGCCTGCCGATCAAGACTCACTGCTATGGGTAACAGAATTTCGGCAATCTTAATCTCCTGGATGGTCCAGGCTTTCGCTAAAAATAATTGGTCCCAGAGAACTTGAATATCGCTTGTAACCCGAAACGTTTTTGAATGATAAGTTTCAAGCAGAATCTCACCAATAGCACTGACTGACCGCAAATTCAGTTCAGGGCTATTTTTATAATCACCAATTATTTTTCCCATTATCTGGAGATCATGAGAATCGTAAGCCGCCATCAACGTTTGCAAAACGGCTTGATACGTATATTGCTGATAATTGTTCTGAATAAACCGAAATTCATCAGCAGATATCGATAAATTATCCAATATTTGAAATAACTTGGTGGCACTGATGTCATTTTCACCGCTTTCAAATCGATGACCGAATGATCGAGACATAATTCCTGAGTAAACTTCGCTCTGGGTATATCCCTTTATCTTACGAATCGTCTTCACCGTTTCCCCAATTGACTTCATAAGGCACCTCCGATGTATCATATATGCCACATATTCTACTCCCAACCGATCCGTTTTGATAGTACGATTCAGTTAACAAAAAATTGGAGGGGATACTGATGGCAATTAGCGATCATGATTCAAACTTACAAATATGGCGGGACGTTACCAGTAACTTTATCAGCACCTTTTGTGGTGACATGTTCTCCTTTGCCCTGGGGTTGATGTTGCTTCACGCGACCGGGCTGTCTCTAAGCTTTGGCCTATCACTCATGATTATGCCAATCATCACCCTGCTGGGATTAGTCCCCGTTGGTAATCTGGTCGACCATTATCCGCGAAAGCCAATCATGGTCATCAGTCTCACTGGGCGCATCGGGGCACTGATCATCTACGCCCTGGTCCTCAACAGCTTTCACGGCACCGGAAAAATTTTGCCAACCGTTTGCTTTTTGATCATTAACTACCTCTCAGTCAACGTTTCAACAACCGCCTATACTGCTGCAGTCAAAGAGTTGGTAAATCCGGGACACATCCAACGACTGAAGGCGCTCACCCAGTCGGGGGTCTCATTTGCGGCCATCTTTTCAAACGTTGCCGCTGCCTCACTGTTCGTCATTCTTGGCTTCAATGCGTTTATCTGGTTTCAACTTGGCGCACACCTCATCGCGCTTCTATTATTGCTATCAATGAAATTCCATGAGGAACTCGTTGCCAATCACTCAGAAAGCCCGCAACTCGGCCAACTGGCGCAATTCAAGCAGGGACTCACATATCTGCTTTCCCATCCATTCCTAAAATCGATCATTTTTATCGCCTGCTTCATCAATTTTATATTTGCGGTGCTGACCATTGGCTTGCCCTTCCTTATCGTCCACCACTTACACGCAGGGGCCATGACCCTGGCAATCCTCAACGCTTGCTGGGCAGTTGGGATGCTCGTCGGTAATTTGTTAATCAGCATGATGCGGGAAATTAAGCATCTCGCTTCAATGCTGACAATTAGTTTCCTAACGCTTAGCGTGTCTTTGACTGGCCTTGGGGTTCTCCTCTCACTCTCAAGCGATCGGCTGACATTACAGCTGCTTGGGGGTACTTGCCAGTTAATCATTGGCCTGGCGCTTGCATTCATCAATACGCCGTTCAGCGTGTATCAGCAAAAAACAATTCCATCCAGATTGCTTGGGCGGGTTTCCTCAACCCAGCTAGCCCTCAATACCGCTTCAGTCCCGCTGGGTTCGCTGGTCTACTCATTTATTTTTCAAATTTTTCCAAGCGGTAGCGTCTTCACGATCAGCGGCGTTGTCCTTACAATTTTTGCCATTTTAACCATCCCAACCTTCATGGGCATTAAAATGCCGTCAGGCGTTGTTTCTGACAATTAGAAATTTTCAGTTTTCAAACTGGCATTTTAGCGACGGCAATCGTTATACTATGATTCATCAAGAAATAACGACTAACGATTGAGGTGACCTAAATGACCAGACCAACCGCAAAGCAAGCCCTACTCGATTCTTCTCAGAAGAACTTCAACCAACTTGTAACCATCATTAACCAGATGACCCCAGAACAAGCGACCACCCCCTTTCAATTTGAAGGCCGTGATCGCAACGTGCGTGACGTGCTAATTCACCTTTATGAATGGCATCAAATCCTCCTTAACTGGATTACCGAGAACCACTTCAAGCATCATCCGGTTGATTTTTTACCAATTCCGTTTACCGATCGAACCAAAGCTGACATGAACTGCAAATTGCAGCAATGTCACCAAACAACGTCTCTGGCGACCGCCAAAACCTTGGTTGCCAAAAGCCATTCGGACGTCCTGCATCTGATTAACCACTTTTCCGACACGGAACTGTTCACCCCGGCGCACTTTGATTGGACCGGCAACGCGTCAGTTGGCAACTATTGCCAGACCGTGACGGCAATCCATTATGATTGGGCGGTCCAACAGTTGGGTCGGCATATGGAAACAATCTCAATCCAGGAAGCCCGCTAACGGAACCTTTTGGCTCATTCTGGAAACTTCGAAAAATGCGTGTCCGTTTAATTTCTGTCATAACGATCAGAAATTAAACGGACACGCATTTTTATTATTATCGTCAAAAGGCGCCACTACTTGCTTAATTCACCACGTTCTGCGGCTGGCCGTTGATAAAGGCCTTCAAATTATTCACGGCAATTCCCATTAACCGGTTACGAATTTCGGTTGCGGCCCAGGCAATGTGCGGGGTCAAAAATGTATTCTTAGCCGTCAATAACGGATTATCCGCCGCAATCGGTTCGGTTGCGGCAACGTCGGCGCCGTACGCGTAAATTTTACCAGTGTTTAACGCACTGGCGACATCGGCTTCATTAATGAGACCACCACGGGCCGTGTTAATCAGAATAACGTCGTCTCTCATCTGACTAATTGCCGCCTGGTCAATCATTCCGGCCGTTTCGGAAGTTTGTGGCGCGTGTAAGCTGATCACATCGGCCTTGGCATAGAGATCCTCCAGAGGAACCTGCTTAATCCAGTCCTCGCTCACGTCCTTCGTATGGTGATTATAGAAGATCACCCGCATTCCAAATGCATGGGCAACCTGGGCAACCGCTTGACCAATATGGCCATAGCCAATAATTCCCAGTGTTTTACCCGTTAATGAAATCAGCGGCGTCTTCCAAAACGTAAAGTCTTTGGCGTGAGTCCACTCACCAGCTCGAACCGCTTGGCTGTGCAGGCCGACCTGATTAACGATTTCCAACAGTAACGCAAAGGTATGTTGGGCAACCGCGTCGGTGCCATAACTTGGAATGTTGGTCACAATCACGTTATTATCTTTCGCCGCGGCAGTATCAATCACGTTGAACCCGGTTGCAAGTACGCCGATATATTGCAGCTTTGGCGCCTGATCAATCACCTGCTTGTCTAACGGGGTCTTATTGGTCAATACAATTTCAGCATCCCCGATCCGATTCACTATTTCATCGTCGTCAGCGTCAGTGCGATCATAGGTTGTCAAATCACCAAACTGTTCAAATCCGGCCCAGCTCAAATCACCGGGGTTTAAGGCGTATCCATCCAAATCCACTATTTTCATGTTACTAACCTCCGTCCCAATTAATATCATCATGATACCGCACCAACGATTGAAATTCAGTTAGCAGCCTCATGATTTTGAAATTTGCTTGTTTGGCGCCCCAAATTTTAACTTTTCTCGGATACTTAGGTACCGAATCAAAATGTTTGACCTTCTCTGACAAAGGGCATATACTGCTCATTGTTAGGTACCTAAGTATAACAACAAAGGAGAAATATCAATGGCTGATAAAAACGACTTACTCAGAAAAATTTTCGGCTTCCTTCACGGCTCCCAACGCCTTGCGCGGCACGCTGCCCGCCCTTACCAATTACGTGGCCAGCATCGGGTCCTTGGCGTTCTGGCGAAGGAAGGCACCCTGATTCAATCCCAATTAGCTGAGATTTTGGACATTCGCCCATCATCGCTTACCGAATTGTTGTCGAAGCTGGAGGAACGCGGATTGATCACCCGCACCCCCGACGAGAGCGACAAACGGGTTACGAACGTTTCCCTAACCGAAGCTGGCAAGCAGGCAGTTGAAGGCCGCGACGAATCAGATGACGACCTGCTAAACTCTCTGTTTGAGGGTCTAACAGATGAAGAGCTCGACCAGTTGAGCGGTCTATTTGACAAGCTCAACGCCTCACTCAAGGAAAAACTCCCTGATCGAGACGAGCGTCCAGACGGATTCCACCATCATCATGGTTTTGGCGGCCCCCGTGGCCCTCACGGCCATCATGGACCTCATGGACCTGGCTTTGGCGGTCCAAGATTCTTCAGATTCTAATCGCAAAAACTGGCAGTTCTCTTAACGAGGCTGCCAGTTTTTTTGTATTACAGTGCATCTGAATTCTTAAAACTAGTGGGCTTTCACCCCCGCCGCCTGTTCAATCGGCCGCTTGGCGCTCAGGTGAGCCTGGGCCGCAGCCAATCTTGCCACTGGCACCCGGAATGGCGAGCACGAAACGTATGTGACGCCAATGGCTTCAAAGAAGTGAATTGATTTGGGATCACCACCAATTTCACCACAAACGCCAATTGGGAGTTGGGGTTTGGTAAACCGGCCCTTATCAACGGCCATCTTCATCAACGCGCCAACGCCCTCAACGTCAACCGTCTGGAATGGATCGGCCGGTAAAATGCCTTCCTTGATGTATGCCGGCATAAACGACCCGACATCGTCCCGGGAATAGCCAAAGGTCAACTGGGTGAGATCGTTGGTCCCAAAGCTGAAGAAATCCGAAACTTCGGCCACCTTATCAGCCGTCAAGCAGGCCCGCGGCATTTCCATCATCGTTCCCACCGTATATTCCAGCTTCGCATTGTGAGCATCGAACAGGTCCTCAATTTGGTTCACTACGAGGTCGCGAACCCAGCTCATTTCCGCTTTTGAATCGGTCAGCGGAATCATGATATGCGGTTCAATAATGATGCCTTCATCCAATAGCTGCAGGGCGGCTCCCATAATGGCCTGGATCTGCATTTGATAAATATCCGGGAACGTCACTGCTAATCGATCTCCCCGGTGCCCCAACATTGGGTTTAATTCCTTGAGTGCGTCCACCCGTTGGGCCAAATAATCAGGATCAATTCCTAATTGGGCAGCGACCGCCTTAATTTCCTTTTCATCATGGGGCAAAAACTCGTGAAGCGGCGGATCCAACAGCCGAATCGTCACCGAACGCCCCTTTGATAATTTGTATAACTCGTAAAAGTCCCCGCGCTGCATCTCCAGCAACCGCTTCAATGGCGTCTTTCGGCCTTCCGCATCCTCAGCAATAATCAACCGCCGCATTTCCAGCAAGCGTTCCGGTTTGAAAAACATGTGCTCCGTTCTGGCCAGTCCAATGCCGTCGGCGCCAAAGTTCAGGGCCTGGGCGAAGTCCTTGGGCGTGTCGGCATTCGCGTAAACGCCCAGCCTAGCCTCATCTTTGGCCCAATCCAGCAGGGTTGCCAAGTCATCATTGACGGTGAGATCGGTGGTCTTAATCTGACCCAGATAAAGGTTCCCATGGGTGCCGTCGACCGACAGCCAATCCCCCTCGTGAAGCTGGTTACCAGAAATGGTTGCCGTCTTGGTTTGATAATTAACCTGCAGGCCGTTCACGCCAACCGTTGCCGGGGTTCCCATTCCCCGAGCCACAACGGCGGCATGGGAAGTCATCCCGCCCCGGGACGTGACGATCGCCTCACTGACAACCATCCCCTCGATATCTTCGGGGGATGTGTCTTGACGGACCAAAATAACTTTGCGATGTTGGTCGTCGTGGGCCTTCTTGGCACTCTCAGCCGTAAAGTAAATCTGTCCGGTTGCCGCACCTGGAGAAGCCGGTAAGCCACTGGCCACAATTTTATTTTCGGCTAAAGCCTGTTCGTCAAATTCTGGGTAGAGGATTGCCTGGACCGACTCCGGCTTGATGCGCATAATCGCTTCTTGCTTGGAAATAAGCTTTTCAGAAACGAGATCAACGGCAATTTTAACGGCAGCCGTTGGGGTTCGTTTGCCATTTCTAGCCTGCAGCATGTACAATTTGCCGTTTTCAATGGTAAATTCCAAATCCTGCATGTCGCGGTAATGCAGTTCCAATTTTTCGGCAATTGTCGCAAATTGATCATATAGATGGGGCATTGAGGACCGCAATGTCTCAATTGGCTGGGGGGTCCGAATGCCCGCAACAACGTCTTCACCCTGGGCGTTCAATAAGTACTCGCCGAACAGCTGCTTCTTGCCGGTGGCCGGATCACGCGTAAACGCCACGCCGGTCCCAGAATCCTCGCCGGCATTCCCGAAGACCATCATCTGCACGTTGACGGCGGTCCCCAGATCACTTGGAATATCATTTTCCCGCCGATAGACCTGGGCCCGGTGATTATTCCAAGATTCAAACACTGAGTTAATTGCGGCCATCAGCTGATCAGTCGGATCCTGAGGAAATTCATGGTTGAGTTCCTTTTGATAAATGGTTTTGAATTCGCTTACAATTTCTTGTAAATCGTTCACGGTGAGATCAAGATCTGATTGGTAACCCTGATCAGCCTTACGCTTTTCAATGACCCCATCAAACGTTGCCTCGGATATGCCGTAAACCACGTTGCCAAACATGGCCAGCAGCCGGCGGTAACTATCGTAGGCAAACCGCTCGTTGGCCGTCAGGTTGGCCAAAGCGATCACCGTTTGGTCGTTCAGCCCAATGTTCAAGATTGTGTCCATCATCCCGGGCATTGAAATTGCAGCGCCGGAACGCACGGATACTAAAAGGGGCGCGGTTGAACTATTGAATGTTTTCCCGACCTTGGCGCTTAACGCAGCGACAGCCCTGTGAATTTGGTCAAGCAGGTCATCACTTAACTGATTGTGATTTTCATAAAAGGCGTTGCAGGCTTCCGTGGAAATGGTGAAGCCACTGGGAACTGGCAAGCCTAAATTAGTCATCTGAGCAAGGTTGGCACCTTTACCACCCAGAAGTTGACGCATGTCCTTGTTACCTTCTTCAAACGGATAGATATATTTCATCATATTACGTCCCTTCTAAAAGTACTGTGACATTTGATTCGTGCTCTAATCATATATTAGACGTTTTAAATATGCAAGAATAATTTAAAAGAACGTCCAATTGAAGCGGGCAAAAACGATGAATTACCAGTGTTTAACGCCACCCCAAAATAATTTTGACAATCAAATAAGGCGTCTTATTCAAACGACAATTCGGCCGTATGCTATAATTAAGACGTCATATATCCCCACAATCTATTAAGTTTGGAGCGAGTCATTTGCAACCAACCAGCCGCCAGAAAAAAATCATCGATATCGTCAGGCATTCCCAACCAATTACCAGCAAAGAAATTGCCGAACAGCTTTCTCTGAGCATGCCCACCATTCGCGCCGACCTGCGCCTCCTCACCGCCTTCGGTATTTTGGACGCCAAGCCGCGAATTGGCTACACCTATGATGATTCACCCGAAAAGCATTTAAGTTACCAGCAGTTATTTCAAACGCCAATCTCAACGATTCTCCAAAAGCCAACCGAAATCAAAGAAAACGCGACCCTTACAGAAGCCGTCAACACGCTATTTATTGAGGATGTCGGTTCCCTGTACGTCGTTGACGATCACCGCCACCTGGTGGGGCTGATCTCCAGAAAGGACCTCCTGCGGGCAACCTTGAACAATACGAACGCGTCGCTGACTCTCGCCAGCACGGTGATGACGCGGATGCCCAATATTTTCACCGTGACACCCGATATTGTGGTCATCAAGGCCGGTCAACTCCTGCTGGATCGCAAGGTGGACTCGCTGCCGGTTGTAGATCAGACCGATCAGCAAATGGTGGTGGGTAAAATTACCAAAAACCGGATTTTTCAGCATTTTATTGAAATTGGGTTGAATCGAAAATAACAAAACAAGCGTGAGACTCAAAGTTGCTTTGAGTCTCACGCTTTGTCAATATAAGATTCGGACAGATGAGAAAAGGCTGAGACAAGATATCCTTTTGTCTCAGCCACAATAAATTCTAATCATATCTCACAAAAAACAAGCCGCCGGGCCCTTGATACCGCTTTATTTTTGATAAAACCACCCGGCGTAATGCTTGGTCCAAACCAACTTTCCGTTAACCTGATGACTATTTCGATAAGAGATCCGGGATTTCCCCTGATAGGTGCCAAACATCATCCGTAAATAAGTGCGGCCGCCATTCTTATAGGTTCCCTTGATTAAATAGGAAACTGGCGTGCTTCGTTTATAGGATAAATTTTGCAGCGTTGTGGCAACTTTTGGTTGGGTCGAAATAATGATTTTCTTGGAACTAACCGTCAACGTTGGAAAATAGCCGCCGGTCTTTTGATAACGCGACGTAAATGACCCCTTCAAAACGCTGGGCATTCCGTTGCGCCAATTTTTTGCTGCGGCCATTGTTGGTGCTTCTGAAACCGCAAAACCAACGGTGGCAACAATCGCGATCAATCCTAATTGCCAAATTTTCTTAAATTGCATATTCACATCCCCTTGTCTCAAATCATACCATAAGGGTTATGCTGGCACTCAAAAAAAGTGGGTGTTAAGACGCAATTAACCACCAGAATACAACGGGGCGGGGACAAAACCTCTTCGGCTTTGTCCCCGCCCTTCGTGAATTTGATTATGCTAACTCACAAGCCATATAAATTGTTCCAGGTACCGGGTTATATCGGTACGGTTCGATATCTTGAAAGCCGGCTTCACGATAGATTTTTTGAGCCGGCTTCATCGCGGGAATTGTGTCCAGACGAACCGATTGGTACCCCATGCTGGCGGCACTCGCCAAAATGCGGGCGACCAGTTCGTGACCAATTCCCAAGCTGCGAAATTGATCTTTAACGTACAGGCGTTTCATTTCACCAATTCCAGGTTCAAACTGATGAACGGCAACCCCGCCGGCAACCTCGTGATCCACGTAAGCCATGATCAAATCACCGGTTTGGCCACTATATCGCTGTGAAAGGTCGGCCAATTCCTCATCAAAGTTTTGAAAGGCTAAATCTAAATGAAGGGACTGCGCGTATTCAATGAATAATTGCTTTGCTGATTGAAAATCCATCGGTGATTTTGCGTGTTGATAGTGAACTTGCGTATCTGATAAAGTCATTTCATCCCTCCTGACAATCATTTTTTGTCATTCTACATTAACTCAGGAATTGATGCAAAATTGGTTAACAGCCGTCAACCAATGACCTTACTTCTTATGTTCGTCAGTGACGGACTTTGAAACTTCATGCAATTTCTTATCCAAAGCCAGCTTAGCTTCATGTTCCCGTTCGCTGGCAGCTTTTTGCGGCAGAACCAGATTCAGGACAATCCCGATAATCGTGGCAAATGCCAGGCCGGTAAACTGGAAATGGCCAATTTGCAGATAAGCATTTCCGATCCCAATAACCATTACCGTAGAAGCAATCATGAGGTTCCGTTTCAATCCCATATCAACTTTATTTTCAACCATGACTTGAATTCCGGCCGTGGCAATCGTTCCAAACAACAGAAAGCTAATGCCACCAATCACCGGCAGCGGCATTTGCATGATCAACACGTTCAACTTATTGACGAAGGCGAACAGGATCGCAAATCCGGCGGCGCCCATCAACACGTAGACACTATGAATTTTGGTGATCGCCATAACGCCAATATTTTCCCCGTAACTGGTCATCGCCGGGGCGCCAACCAACCCGGCAAACAGCGAGGCGGCACCATCTCCGGCAAGCGTCCGGTTTAATCCGGGATTCTTAAAGAAGTCCCGACCGGTTAATTCATCAAGCACCATGATGTGGCCCATATGCTCAGTCATCGTCACAAAGGCAATTGGCGTAATTGACAAAATAGCCGCCCAGTCAATCTTGAAGTGATACGACAACCCGGGAATTTCAAAGGCCGGCAGCTTAAACCACGGAGCACTGGCAATCGCATTTAAATCAACCAATCCGCAAAACGCGGAAATAATGTAGCCACAGACAATGGCAAGGAGAACCGGAATTAGGCCAATGAAGCCCTTAAACAGCATGTTGAATCCGATTGCCAAGAATAAGGTAATCAGAGCGATCACAAAGTATTCCAGGTTGTAATGGTTGTTCTTCATCATGGCATCGGTAGCCGCGCTGCCTGCCAGTGACAAACCAATCACCATGACGATTGGGCCAACGACGATTGGCGGTAGTATTCGGTCCACCCAATCGGACCCGACCGCCCAAATAATCGCCGCAACGATCATGTAGACAATCCCGACGCCGACAACTCCCTGACCGATTCCAGGATAGCCGGTCGTCTTCATCAATGCCAGCATTGGCGTAATGAACGCAAAACTCGATCCCATATACGCGGGAATTTTCCGCTGCGTAATCATAATATGCAGCAATGTCCCAACGCCGGATGCAAACAACGCAATGCTTGGGCTTAACCCAACCAGCAATGGCACAATAACCGTTGAACCGAACATTGAAAACATGTGTTGCAGCGACAGGCCAACCCACGGCCAAAATGGCGGCATATCATGGATGTCCAGAATTGCGCGATCATCGTGAAACTCTTGTTTATCTGCCATAATAGATTCTCCCTAGTGATATATAATTGGACCGATCCGTGAGCGCCGGTAATAAAAAAGCCACCATCCTCCGTTTCCAGTAAGATGATGACCGCGTTCGAGTATGACACTCGTTTTGATTTCGGACTCTTACCAGCCTCACGGGACCAGAGTTAAAGATTTAATTCAATGTAAAGTATAGTATACCGCGGAAACGAAGTCCATTCCGGAACAATTATTTTTAAAGCTAGCCGGACATTATTGATTAATCGGCATTGCCATATTAATATGGGGAATTCCGTCTTCCAAATAGCCGTCACTCGTATCTTTGAAGCCAAATGAGTGGTAGAAATCTTTCAAATAGGCTTGCCCCGCCAGCACAATCTTGTTAGCATTTGGTATTAACCGGGGTGATTGGTCAATTGCCAGATTCATCAATTTCTTCGCCAGCCCACGGCCCCGAAACGGTTGGGCCACAATCACCCGGCCGATGCGGGCCACGGTCCCGTTGGCTTCCGGAATGAGGCGGGCATAGGCTGCCAACCCGCCGGAAGGCTCCCGAATCATCAAGTGAAATGCCGTTAGGTCGGCGCCGTCCACCTCTTGATAAGGACACGCCTGCTCAACGACAAATACCGCCACCCGCAGTTTGTAAATCGCAAATAACGTCTGCGGCGTCAAATCCGCAAACCGTTTGATTTCAATCATCATGAAGATCCCATCCTTCTTCAAAAGTACAAGGCTTTTGCTTTCTGTTATAATATATTGGATAAGGATAAGGTACAAGTGTCAGCGTGTGACGACCCACAAGTCACACCTTCAGCTAACCGAAGTGAATGAGGTATTAATGTGAATAAGCACGACAATGAACCACAGTATAAAAAATATGACTTTAATTCCGAGCAAACGCGGCGGAGTCAACGTCGAAAACAGTATAGCGGCTGGTGGTTTGCCCTTCTAATTCTGGTTGTTGCCTTGGGGATTGCCCTTTCAATTAACTGGGTGTTAACCAAAGATGGCCATTCGTCAAATAACCACGCTTCGAGTACTTCAATCAGTAAGACGATCAGCAAATCTGAAAGCGCCCTGCGAAAGAAAGCTTCCAAGGGATCTTTGACCAGTAAGCTTGAAAATAACCGCGTCAGCACCTTCAAAAATCAATTGGCGGTTGCTGACCAAAATGGCATTACCAAGCAGCAGCGGCGCCAGTTCCAAAGTTCAATTGACCAGGAAGAAAATAAGTCGGTTAAATTCCAGGAACAGTCCTTGTTAGACAAGACAAAGACCCGCCCGTCACCAAAGCGGCCAAAGGCTCCGGATCAATTTGCCACCACCCACACCTTTACATCGATTCAGGACGCAAAGAATTGGGCGAACGCCACCAAACAGCAATGGCTAAAAGCCGGTTACGTGAACTACACCATTACGTCAAATGGCCAGGGATACTACACGCTTAAGTTTATGAAATAACGAGGCGCCAATCCGAGAGATTGTTTTTATTTTCTTCCAGCTCACAATGACTTATGATGATATTGAGGGGTGATCAATCAATGCAAATCAAAGTACCTTTGAACAAGGGATTACTACCAGATAAATACGCGAAGTACGCACCATCAGAATATACCGTTGATGGCAAGCCGGTTGTATCGTTTCCAATCCAAATTACCGGTGTGCCCAAGGACGCCCAATCTTTGGCCTTAACGGTGCTGGATTGGGATGCCGTTCCGGTCAGCGGATTTCCGTGGATTCACTGGATTGCGGCTAATATCGCACCAGATGTTTTGGAAATTCCTGAAGATAACAGTCGCACGTTAAAAGTCCCAATGACGCAGGGACGCAACAGTACCGCCGGCGGATTGGTCGGCAATCAGGATCCCAATACCGCTTGGCGTTATAACGGTCCAGTGCCCCCGGACAAAGTCCACAATTATCACCTGTCCGTGTTTGCGCTGGATAGAAAACTACCATTGAAGGACGGCTTTTGGCTGAACGAACTGCAGGATCAGATGCGCGGACACATTCTCCAAACTGCAGAGATCGTCATTCCAAGCCAAAATTAGTGATATAATAAACATATTAATTACCGTAAGGGGGCCGCTTCATTATGGAAGCCAATTACAAAACCATTTTGGTACCCGTTGATGGATCCAAACAAGCTGAGGATGCATTAGCCAAGGGTGCGTTAATTGCTAAAAATAATCATGCTCATCTGGACGTCTTACACGTTCTTAGTACCACTCAGTACGGCTACAATTACGGCGGGATGGTTGACGGTGACGTCATCAATAACCTGGTTGAAGACACCACGGACTATTTAAACAAACTGATTGACCGAATTAAAAAGGACGCTGGAATTGATGATGTCAGTATTCACATTCGGTTCGGCAATCCCAAAACGGTCATTTCATTTGAATTCCCACGTGATCACAAGTCTGACCTAATCGTGATTGGGGCAACTGGAATGAGTCGTCTCCAGCGCGTTCTTGAAGGATCCGTTTCATCATTCGTCAACCGCAACGCCCATTGTGACGTGATGGTTGCCCGGACCAATCAAAAGAACGAACCTTCAGTACCTGAAAAGAAATAGTTGTGTATTCATTAACAAGTTTCATCCTTTGTTCCAGTGACGTTTAGCGTCCCGGAACTTTTTTATTGCCAAAGCCGTTGCCAGCGGTTCCAAATCCTTTCGCCGCCTCAGCTAATCGGGTATGATTAGGTTAGTTATGTAAGCGCTGTACAAATGAGGAAGTTTCACAATGAAAGTCCTAGTCATTGGCGGAATTGCTGGCGGGCCATCGTTTGCCACCCGATTTCGTCGCATTAACGAAAACGCCGAAATCATCATTTTCGAACGGGGAGCGGCCATTTCGGTTGCCAGTTGTGCACTGCCATACTATCTCGGTGGGCTCATCAAGGATCGGGCAAGCGTGATTGAACGAACCCCCGAGATCCTCAAGCAGAAAAACAATATTGATGTCCGGCTATACAATGACGTCACGGCCATCGATCCGGAAAAGAAAATTGTCGACGTCAAAAATTTGGTTACTGGCGACACCTACACGGAAAGTTACGACAAATTGGTGATTGCAACCGGCGCCAGCCCAACCGTGCCGCGAATTAAGGGCATTGATGACGCGGATGACGCGTTTGTTTTGCGCACCATCACCGACGCCGATAATATCAAACATTTTCTTGATTCAAGAAGGCCAAAACGAGTCACAATCCTTGGCGCTGGCACAATTGGCATTGAGGTGGCCGAGGCTTTCATTGACAACGGAATGGACGTGACAATTGTTGAACAAAACAATCAAGTCGCCGCGCCGTTTGATACCGAAATTACCGACATTGTTGCCGAAGAACTCAATAACCAGGGCGTTCATGTATTTCTAAATCACACCATCCAGGAGATCACTGATAATGGTAAAACCCTGGTGTTTGAAGATGGTTCAACCCACCACACCGACATGCTGTTTTTGGGAACCGGGGTTGCGCCAAACAGCCAGCTGGCAGAAGCTGCCGGTATTGAACTTTCCGGTGACCACCACGTCATCGTTGACCATCAGCTGAAAACCAACGTGGATGACATTTACGCGATTGGGGACGTGATTCAAACGACCAGCCTGATTACGGGTCAGCCAATCCCCAGTCTCCTTTCCAGCGCGGCCAATCGTCAGGGCCATTTGCTGGCGGATATTCTCAATGGCAGCCCACTGACGTATAAGGGCTTCATCGGTGCCGGAGTTTCAAAGTTTTTTGACCTCACCGTCAGCTATGTTGGATACACGGAATCAGCGCTCCAACAATCAAATATTAACGACTATCGCTCAGTTTTCATCACACCATTTGACCACGCCTACTTCTTCCCTAACGCCGACCGGGTGAACTTCAAACTCCTTTATCAGGACAAAACCGGCAAAATCCTCGGGGGCCAAGCAGTTGGTCGCACGGGGATCGATAAGCGCATCTCCCAACTGTCAGTTGCAATCACTGGTAATTTAAGCGTCTTTGATCTGCCCGCCTTGGAAATTCCTTATTCACCACCATATTCATCGACCCGCGACGTCCTCAACATTGCCGGCTACGTTGCCATCAATCAATTGACCAATCGGACCGCCACCATCAAAGCAGCCGACATTCCGGCAGCCGATCTTAAAACGGCCGTCTTCCTGGACATCCGCGAAGCTGGTAAACCGGTTGCTGGTTCAATTCAACCCACGCTGAATATCCCCCTTTCCGACCTGCGAGATCGAATTGACGAAATTCCGACTGATAAAAAGGTTTACATCACCTTCCGAAAGGGGCTTGGCCCCTACAATGCCTCCCGGGTCCTTGCGGGAAAGGGCATTAAAGCCATTATGATTGAAGAATAGGGCTGGCTAGTTTAAAGAATTTAGATGAAAAATCATTTACTTCCTGAGTATCAGGCCACATTAAAAGCGGTTGGAACAATCCGGACGGTTGTTTTAACTGCTTTTATGTTATGCTTTATGACATTAACGTGCCGATTTCTGATTTTTTTGGATTTCGGAAAGGTAACGCTTGACTGAAATAACTCACCAATCACCTGCTAATTATTAGTGACGCCCCAATGTTTTTCACCGAATTGCGTTGCCGTGGCGGCATCATTAGCGTATGATCTTTTTAAAGATCTTCACGAAATCAGTCAAGATCAGGCGGCTATAAAAAAGAACGTTAATGTTAGAAATTATTACATTAACGTTGCAAGCAGGCGGCAGGCTTGTCCAATTGAATAAGGGAGTCTTGTGTATGATGAAGAGTCTTGGTAAGCAACCTCATCAAGCATTACCAGAGTCATCTGATTCAGCTTCGAAGCTGTCCGACCAGCTAATGGTCACCCCTGACGCTGATATTTCCACTGGTCAAGCCGTTGTTTTGGGATTACAACACTTGCTGGCAATGGACGTATACGTTGTCCCGATTATCATCGCCGGGATGTTGAGCTTACCATTCGCCAACAAAATGGGGTTAATTCAGGCAACCTTTCTTGCTGCCGGGATTGGTACAATCCTCCAAACGGGTGTCTTTATGCGCATGCCTGTCACCCAGGGTGCCTCCTTCGTGCCTCTTGGCGCGTTAGCCGGCATTTACCTAGCGGCTGGAGGCGGCAATACCGGCATGGCGACAATCTTTGGGTCCTTAATCGTCGGCGCGGTATTTGTTTTGTTGCTCGGCTTTTCTCACACGGTACCCAAGCTGATTCACAAACTTGTCCCGTCGCTTGTCGGTGGCACGATTATCACCAACGTTGGGTTATCATTGATTCCATCAGCCCTCAATGACAATATCTTTAAGGCGAGCGGCCATTTAAACACCAACGTTTTGCTCGGTGTGATCACTGCCGCCACCCTCGTCATTTGTGTGATTATTAGTCTGCATCTGCCTCAGTTTGACCGGGTCTTTCGCTTGGGATCCATTCTGATTGCCTTGGCAGTCGGTACCATCAGTGCCGCCTTCATGGGTGACTTGTCATTGAGTTCAGTTGCCAACGCCCCCTGGTTTAGCCTGCCCAAATTTGCAATTTCCAGTTATGGTCTGCGTTTCTCACTGTCACCAATTTTAACCATGCTCATCATCTACGTTGTCCTCATGACGGAGACAACCGGAACCTGGTTTGCCGTTTCCGCAGTCACCGGCACCAAGCTCACCACGCAACGGATCAATCGCGGCGTCTTCGGTGAAGGAGTCTCCTGCTTGGTATCCGCGCTCGTTGGGGCGACACCGGTCACAGGTTATTCAACCAACGCCGGGATCATTTCAATCACCGGGGTGGCAAGTAAACGGGCCTTTATCAGTGCCGGGATCTGGTTTGTGCTTTTCAGCTTCGTCGGAAAACTCTCGGCGCTTCTAGCGGCAATTCCGTCAGCCGTTATCGGCGGGGTCTTTGCGATTATCTGCTCAACCATTATGCTCAACGGCTTAAAGGTTGTCAGCCAAAGCCACTTCGTTGAACGTGACTTGTATATTCTTGGGATTCCGATTATCCTAACCATGGCGCTTGTCTTAATGCCGTCATCGCTCAAAACCGAAGCACCAACGTTTGTTCAGTACTTACTTGATTCACCGATTGCCACGGCGGCCATTACGGCAATTGTTCTCAACCAGCTTTTACCAGACAACACCCAATCTAAATTAATTCAAAAACGTCAGGAGTCTTAATACATGACAGATAATCAAACAACAATTTTTATGAAACAGGCAGCTCAAGAGGCCGAAAGCAACCTCACAACTCAAGATGGCGGTCCATTCGGCTGCGTGATCGCTAAGGACGGTCAGCTGCTCGTTTCTGCTCATAATCAAGTGTTAAAGGATCAGGATCCGACCGCCCATGCCGAAATCACGGCAATTCGAAAGGCTACTAAGAAGCTTGGCTCCTATGATCTCAGCGGCTACACCCTGTATACGTCCTGCTACCCTTGCCCGATGTGTCTCGGGGCCATTATCTGGTCAAATATTAAAGTGGTCTACTATGGAAATAGTGCCAAGGACGCTGCCAAAATTGGCTTTCGGGACGATTACATTTACGACTTCATCAAGAAGGATGGCCATGATGCGTCGGTTCTCGCCCTGCATCAAAGTGATCGTCACGAAACGATTGGGGCGTTCGATAAGTTTGCCGATCAAAAGACAAAGGTGATTTACTAGCAGTCATCAACATTAAAAGCAAAGGGGTTGGCCCAAAACGAACAGTTTTGCACCAACCTCTTTTGAATTCACTGATTTTCTTATTAATCCGACTAAATGAGTCGTTCGGTCCCCCGTTATTGCTTGAGAAGGTTCTTCCCCGCTTCAATTGCGAAGATAACTATCAGAACAACACTGGGAATCGCGATGTTTCCGATCACAAGCGCCCCAATTGTGGCCGGGCTCACCGCTGCCCACAAACAGGTGCCGATAATCAGAGCAAACTCCAGAAGCAGAAACGCGCTGATTTTCGGATGATTCGTCAACCATTTTCTCATTAATCTCACCTCATCAAAGCCTGCAGAATTAACAACTATGTACTTACCAGACATCGGTTAATCGGTCATTAACCTCAAGATATCACATCCATCCGGAAAATGGGTATTCCGAAATTGTCATAGCCGCCATCTAAGGGTATCATAATAGTCACGAGCGTCTTTTAATGGTTTTCACTGATTTGCATTAATTTTCTCATTTGTTACACTGGTTGTCATAGTTTTAAAGGAGGTAACAATGGATTCTGACAAAACGACAAAGATCGGCCTGTTTCAACTGATCATGCTCACCCTGGGATCGCTCATCGGCTCCGGGTGGCTGTTTGGTTCCTGGGAGGCTTCCAAGATTGCCGGCCCTTCAGCCATCATTTCATGGCTGATTGGTGGCGCCGTGATTGCCGCGGTCGCTTACGATTACGTAGAGCTTGGGGCAATGTTTCCCGAAGCTGGTGGGATGAGCAAGTACGCCCAATATTCTCACGGCCCGCTATTGGGATTCATCGCGTCATGGGCAAACTGGATTTCGCTCATCACCCTGATTCCTATCGAAGCCGTGGCCGCCGTTCAGTACATGAGCTCCTGGCCCTGGTCATGGGCGAACTGGACCCACCAGTTTCTCAGCAAGGGAACGATTACGACTGCTGGCCTGATGATTGTTTTTCTATTCATGTTGGTATTTACCCTACTTAATTTCTGGTCCGTCAAAATTTTAACAAGTTTTACCAGTTTAATTTCAATCTTTAAAATCGGGGTGCCTGCGTTGACAATCGTGATGTTGACGATTGCAAGTTTTCATCCCGAAAATTATGGCCACTCGCTACACGAGTTTATGCCATACGGATCGGCCCCCATTTTTGCGGCAACCTCGTCTGCCGGCATTATTTTCTCGTTTAATGCCTTTCAAACGGTCATTAACATGGGAAGTGAAATTAAAAATCCCAAGAAGAATATTGGTCGGGGTATCTTTTACTCGCTGTTGATCAGCGGCGTCATTTACGTTACCCTGCAAAGTGTCTTCATTACCGCCATTAAGCCGTCAGTCGTTGCCGCCCACGGTTGGGCCGGCATCAACTTCAACTCGCCATTTGCGGACTTGGCAATCATGCTGGGCATTCGCTGGCTATCAATTCTTCTTTACATGGACGCGTTTGTATCTCCAGTCGGCACTGGCGTTTCCTTTGCCGCTTCAACTGGCCGGGCGCTCTACGCCATGGAAGGTAATCAGCACATCCCCAGCTTTTTGGGGAAAATCAACCAAAAGTACGGGATTCCCCGGGTGGCAATGATCGTCAACCTGATCCTCAGTATGCTGATGGTGTCGGTGTTTCGTTCATGGGCAACCCTGGCGACGGTTATCTGTACGTCGACACTGATTGCTTATCTGACCGGGCCGGTGACGGCCGTTTCATTTCGGAAAATGGCCCCGGACTTCAAACGCCCCGTTCGCCTAAAGCATCTTAATTGGATGGCCCCATTATCGTTTATGCTGGCTTCATTGGCAGTTTACTGGGCCATGTGGCCAACAACCGTTGAAGTGATTCTGGTCATTTTATTAGGCTTACCGTTTTACTTCTACTACGAATATCGCGCCGGTTACGTCAACACTCGCAAGGCCTTTTGGTCAAGCATGTGGATGATTTTCTACTTGATTTTCATCTCGGTGATGTCCTACATTGGCAGCCGCCAGTTCAACGGTATTAACTGGATTCATTATCCATGGGATTTTGTTGTCATTATCCTGGCTTCCCTCGGCTTTTACGTTTGGGGAATCAAGAGTGCGCACGTATTCCCGGATTATTATCAGGCCAAGGAACTTAACGACACTGTCAAAGAATAAGTTAACTAAAATTGGCCATCCACTTCCCAAAAAGTTGTGGATGGCCAATTTTTACATCGATTCACCAAATGAGGCGAAACCCTCCCAAGGCAAATCAATGATACCATACAACCCCACCTGCCAATTGGCGCGCTCAGATTAAAAAACGAGCTCGAACAAAATTTTGCGTTTGTCCGAGCTCGTTTAGGCAATTAGTGCCCCTGCCAAGGTACCCTTATCATACACCTAATCGAAGCCGATTGGTGAAGACTCTGATAGTTGTGTATTTGTAGAGGACGTGATACATTAATGCCATTGGAGGATGATTTTTATGAACATGACAAGATTCACAGCCCGCTTGACGCTCGTAGTTGGCGCAACGTTCGGTTCCTTACTTTTCATGGCTGCTCAACCTACTCAGGCCGCAACGTGGCACAAAGGGACTCCCTCTAACGTCCGGGGTACATGGAAAACTAAAAAGCTCAAGGTGAATACCGGCTCAACCTCACTCACCGCCTACGACCAGGTAACGATTGGCAAAACCAGCCTTGCCGACTATTCATACACCGGCTCCTCGAGAGTTGGCATTAAGGGAACTTCGGCAAAATATGCCACCGTGGGTAAGTATACATACGTCATCAAAGTTAAGATCGCCAAGGGCGTGTACGGCACCCTTCACGTAAAAAAACAAAGCTCAAAGGTGCTCGTTATCGGCAACGGAACTAAGAATGTTAATCCAGCCAAGTACTATAAAGCCTAACGGAAAGATTCACAACGAATCGTTGTCATCAGCAAAATGGTGACCAGCGATTCTTTTTAACTGAAACAAGTTGGCAATTCCATAACCAGGTGCTATATTAAAGGAATTGAGAGGTGAGTTAGATAAATGAAAATGACAAAGTTTGTTAAACGAAGCATCGCCCTGGTCGGCTTGGTTATGACGTTAATACTAGGGTTGAGTTTAACAACTGCCCAGGCCGCTTCATGGCATACCGGGACTCCCGCCATTCTTCGTGGAAATTGGAATTCAAATGCCAAAACGGAAACTGACCACGGTCGAAAAGTGATCGTCTATTACTCGCTGTCGTTCACTAAAAAGACGGTTGGCAATTCCGCCACAATTAACAAGAAAACCCTTGAATTTCGAATTCGGCCAGTGCAATACCGTAAAACGGGCAAGCACACGTACCTCATTCGAACGTTATTCGTTGATAGTCAGGGCACAATCTTAAACGTGAAGCAGATTAACAAGAAAAAAATCGTCGTCGGTACTGGAACCAAGAATACCAATAAAGAAACGTATTATAAAACAAATTAGGCCAGAAAGCCCGGTTCCAAGCAACGGCGCTTTGAATCTGTTCACCTGCCTGAATACTTACAATACCTCTTTGAATCGGAATCATTCGGTTCAAAGAGGTTATTTTTCGCCCATATCCCGTTTCGATCTTGAGCCCATGACTGATTTGGCAAAATCATATCCAAAATTTAAGGACTTTCCAGCAAAACTGTCTAAATTACCTGATAGATAATCATTTTATTATTGCCAATTCTTCTTTTTGCTGGATTATCAATTTTAACGAAGCAGTCAACGTGTTAAAATGGTTATTGTAATTATTTGATTGTCAGAGATTTAATTTGGCGATAATATCATATTCTGAATTATGACGGAGAAATTTTCACATGAAGAAAGCATTAGCGGTAGTAGTCGGCGTTTGTTTATTAGCATTGGGGGGCTGTGGCGTCAACTCAGCCAAAGTCGCTGATAAAGCAACCAAAGCAGCTGACACGATCAAGAGTGGTCAAGCGGTTGTGACCATGTCAACCACGGCCAACGGCAACACCCAGCAGACCATTGATGGCGGGACGTTTACCTTGAAGCCCCAGGTCATCACCCTGAACCAATCGAACCAGAATCAGCAAACAACCCACTATTACTTTGTCGGCAACACCCTGTACTTCCAGATGGCAAATAAGTGGTATCGTCAAAAAGTCGCTGATAACAGCCCAATCTTGCAGAACACAAAGCGGGCCTTAACTTCAGCTTCTGCAACCGATATTTTGAAGGGCATGAAGTCCGATCTGAAAGCTAAGAGCAACAAGAATACTTACACCCTGTCTTACTCAGGTAACAGCAGCAAGGCCAAGAAGGTTGCCCAAAAGATTATCAAGGCTGAATCCGGCAGCAAGGCCAACGCCACCAGCCAATACAAGGTCTCCCACTTAACGTTCAGTTATACCGTTAACAAGAAGACTTACCTGCCAACAAAGTCAACCATCAAGATGAAATACACCGATGGTTCGAAGGGGGCAACGACCAGCACCGTCAGCGGCAGCTATGAAGACATCAACAAGGTCAAGAAAGTTGACGTGCCGGCTCAAGTAACCATGTCATCCAAACAGTTGCCAGCTAAGCTTGCCAAAGCGCTCTTTTAGTTAGCCGCCTACCATTTACCATCGTGTTTTTGAACGATTTATAACTATGCTCCCGTGATTGAGGCATCTCAGGTCATCTACCTCACCCATAACGAGAGCATTTTTTGTAAAAAGATTTGGTGCCGAATCATTTAAAAAAATGATATGATGATTTAGGCATCATTACATAGATTTAAGAAAGGACCCGTCTCATGAAATCAAAGCGCCTGACACTGTTTTTGAGTTTCTTAGTTCCCACACTGATTGTGACCGGCTACTTTATCTACCGGGGCTTTGCGCCCTTCGGCTCATCATCAGTCATGACTGTCGACATGGGGCAGCAGTACGTCGACTTCTTTTCGTATTTTCGGACAACTCTGCTTCATGATCCCAGCGGATTCTTCTATTCGTTTGGGAAGGCTCTCGGCGGTGACATGCTGGGAACGTGGAGCTATTACTTGATGAGTCCGTTCAACCTGCTTCTGTTACTATTTCCACTGAGCAAGCTTCCAAGCGTCGTCGCAATTATCACCATCCTCAAATACGCCTTTGCCGGCCTCACCAGCGCGATTCTATTCATAAAAACCCGTCCGCAGATAAACGGCTGGATCACGGTTGGCTTTGCGACCACCTATTCCTTAATTGGCTGGATGGTGGCCAACCAGCTGAACATTCTGTGGGTTGACGGCGTCATTTTACTACCGTTAATTTTCTTGGGTCTCAATCAACTGTTAAAGGGGCAATCGACCAAACTGTATATCATCAGTTTAGCCGCCGTCCTGATGATCAACTACTACATCGGCTGGATGATTGCCATCTTCGTCGGTGCCTACACGGTCATTTTTACCCTCTGCAAAGCTTATGAAACCACGCAATCCTACCTCAAAGTTTTCCTGAAGTGGCTCGGTGCTTCACTGGTCAGCGGCGTGCTGGCGGCATGGATTCTGATTCCAACCTTTAAGGCGCTGGCTTCCAGCAAGATGGGGGTTCAGCAGTTAATCTTCGCCTTTAAATTTGAATACAACCCGCTCAATATGATTGCCAAATTCGTGAACGGCGCCTTTGACTTCACGCAATTGCCAAAGGGAACGCCGAATATTTTTGTTGGCAGCGCGGTTCTCATTTTATTTCTGTATTCGTTTTTCTCACCAACGATTAACCGCCGCCGAAAAATCGCCAACGGCCTGCTGACCGCTTTTCTGGTTCTATCAATGTCCTTCCAGCCGTTGGACGTTATTTGGCATGGGATGGCCGCGCCAGTTTGGTATCCTTACCGATTCTCGTTTGTCTTTTCGTTTCTCCTCATTGTGATTGCCTTCGAAGCCCTGGCGGATATTTTGGCCAACGGGGTTGTTTGGTGGGGATTTGCCAGTTCTTTGGGGTTGATGGTTCTCGGATTCATTTACATTCTCATCATCCTCAAAAAGCTGACGTTCCTAACGCCACTTAAACTCGTCATCACAGTCATTTTTCTCCTCATTACTGCCGGGCTTCTGTTTGCTTGGCAACGATATCCCCAGAAGCGGTTTTTCCCGCTGCTTCTCTGCGTTGTCATGGCCGCGGAAATGGGCACCAACTTTGTGACCTCCTTAAATGGACTTTCCTATCTGCCAAACGCCAACTACACTGAATTTTCAAAACTGATTCGGCAGGCCAGCACCAAGGCCAACAAGATGGATCCGAACTTCCACCGGATTGCCGAGACCTTTAACCGGACCCGAAACGATCCGTTTACGGGCAACTTCAACGGCGGATCGGTATTTTCTTCGACTCTGGAAACGTCAACCACCCAATTCTTCAACAATATGGGAAATCCGAGTGACGTCTACTATGCGGTTTACGCGAATGGCACCACCTTTACCGACTCCCTTCTCTCGATGAAGTATTACTTCACCGCCAGAAAAGTCACCGGGGCCAACGAAACCCGCAAATCCTTAAATTATCTGGTCCCGCTCACGTCGCGTCCCGATCTCAATAACTACCCGGTCAAGGCCCAGACTGATCTGATCAACATTCACGAAAATCCAAACGCCCTGCCGCTGGGATTCATGACCCGGGCACAGTACATGTTCCCCATCAATAACATGGCCGACCCGATTTCGTATCAAACTGAGATTGCCTCCCAGCTGGATCCGACGGTTAAGAACATCTTTACGCCAATTCCGATCACTCACGTTAAATATGACAACGCCTACCCTCTGGTGAACATTTCTAACGGGGTTATTCGAAAGCGGGACAAAACCGAACCCGCCTCACTTGACATCACCGTTCCGGTTCAAAAGCACCATTCATACTACGTTTCTTTAGGACCGCGAATGTCGCAACAGGCGTTCACTTACCAGGTCAATGGCAAAACCCTTCAGCAGTACCGGGCTTCCGCCAAGGATACCTTGTTGAACCTGTCAAGCGTTAAGGGAACCGACAAGACCATTCATTTTAAAATCCTGGCCAACGTCAATCGGGCCCCACTGCAAAACGTTTATCTCTACAGTGTGGATAACACCAAGGTTGCCACATTTGCCAATCATTTGAAGCAGAACCCGTACCGCATCACAAAGTACACCAATTCGGAGATCACCGGGACGATTAATTCGCCACGGGACAACGGCACGATGGTCACAACCATTCCGTATTCAAAGGGGTGGCACGCTTCTGTCGATGGTCGAACCGTTACGCCAAAGCAGTGGGCTCATGAATTTATGGCGATTAACCTCGGCAAGGGGCACCACGTCGTTAAATTCACCTACTTCCCACTTGGCTTGAGCTTAGGGCTCACAATTTCGTTGACAACGCTTGGGTTAATCATCCTATTTTTAGGGTTCCAAATCTATAAGCGCCGCCGATCAACTACCCACACCGAATAACTTTTGTAATATGACAGAAGCCACCAGCCCAACGCTTTAAGCGCTTGAGCCGGTGGCTTCTTTTCAATTTTAAAAAACATTTTGTGAGTAACCTGCTTTCGCTGGCGTGCCCCTATTTAATCGCCTTATTGGCCTGTTCTTCCAGATACCACATCAATTTGGCGCCATCCTTCTCAAAGTCACTCTCAAATGACGTCCCCATTGGTTTGATCACGTGCCGCAGCTTTTGATTGATCCCAAACACCTGTATTTCATTGCCAACCAACTTACCACTATCATAATGGCCCTCTTCAGCCTCAGACAAGAAGTCCTGAAAGGCATCGGCAACGGCGCGACGAATCAGCTGCTGCTTCGTGATTGTTGGATCACGCTTCTGTTCCTCAAGATACTGCTTATTTAATTCTGTCATGTTTTCTGGATAATTCTCTGCCATTTAAATAACCTCCTCGGTGCAACTTTCCCTCCGTAACAATTAGCTAGGTGAACCTAATTTAATGAGCATTTTCGGTGGGTGTGCTATTCTGAAATTGTCATTAAAATGCTGGTTATGGGGGAGTTATCATGCAAGAAATTTCAACTGACGTCTTAAATCAAAATGTTCGCAAGGGCCTGACGCTAAACTGGTCAACTCAGGCAATTCTATTCTGTGCCATCATCATTGCCTGTATCGGACTTAATACCAACTCAGCGCCCATCGTCATTGGGGCAATGTTAATCTCCCCACTGATGGGCCCAATCGTTGGCATCGGGTACGCGTTGGGAAATAGCAACTCCGGCCTTCTTTCCCGGGGCGCTCGGCTATTTGCTGCGCAGTTCATCATTGCCGTTACTGGAGCAACGATTTACTTCTTCGTTTCACCCTTGAATGCCGCCACTGACCAGTTACTTGCCCGCACCGAGCCAACCCTGTGGGACGTTTTAATCGCCTTTTTGGTGGCTTTGCCGGGGTGATTAGTTCCGCCAAGAAGGACGGCGGAAACGTGGTCCCCGGCGTCGCCATTGCCACGGCGCTGATGCCGCCACTGTGTACAATTGGGTATGGCATCAGTCATCTGAACTGGCCATTTGTGTGGGGCGCCGGGTACCTATTTCTCATCAACGCGTTCTTTATTGCCCTGGCAACCGCTGTGGGAACGATCTTCTTTAGAATTCGCAGCGGTGAGCGGTTAAACGTGTCCGTCAAACAGGAAGTCATCGTGCTGATTGTGGCCATTATCGTCGTTATTCCAAGCTCCATTTCTGCCTATTCAATCGTGCAGAAATCGTACGTAACCGCCCAACTATCCCAATTTGTCGAGGATAAGCTTCCTGATCAATACATTGCCCAGCAGTCAGTGACTGGAAAAACAATTCAGCTAACGGTGATCGGCACCCACCTCAGTGATCAGAAGGTTAAAAGCCTGGATCGCTCACTTAAAGTTTACCACCTCGACCACTATGCACTCTCAATTAAGCAGCTTACCCGGGGAAACTATATTACCGCCAAAGAATTTCAAGATTATATGAAGCAGAATAATCCCCAAACGACCCCAGCGGTGAATTCGCAGACGCCCGAAAATAAGTCTCTTAATCATGTGCAATCCGATTTGGTGAAGCAGTATCCCCGCCAAATTACCAATGTGCTTACCGGTGAAGTGGTCGATAAGGCCAATCACAAGCGCCAGTTAATTGCGATTCAACTAACATCTCGCGGTCAAAAGTCACGTGCGACCATCCAAACCACGGCCAATAAACTTGCCAAAGCCAACGATGTGGAGGCTGTGATTCAATTTGTCCAATCCTGAAAAAACGATAGCCGGGCTATATTAAAATGGCCGGTCCTTAGCCGAAATGTCCCGTTCCAAGCCGTTTGCCTTGCGATCACGGTCATCGTACAGATACCACAGGGCACTCACCAGGAAAATCCCCAACCCCGTCAAAACCAAGGTGACTGAAAAGCTGAGCGTCAAATACATGGTTACCAACAGTGCCAGAACTGGAATTGTGAGTCCCCCCGGAAGTTTGAAGCCCACCGGCAATTTACTGTGATGCCGTAATTTGATCGCCGCGAAAATTGTCGGCACGTACTGCACAAATGATGTGAAAACAATGCAGGAAGCCAGAAATAAGTAGTTGCCGGACAGCAAGAATAACGCGCAGATCACAACCGATAGGATCAGTGACTGCAGCGGGACCCCGCGCTTATTCTGCCGGCCCAGCGTTCGCGGCAACAGTTGATGTTCGGAAGCCAGTGAACTGGCGATCAGCGGGGTTGAAAACGAAACCGACAAAGCAACGCCGAGAATCGAAATCAGCATCCCCATCAATGCCAGATCATAACCCACCGTGCCGGCAAAGTGACTGAAAGCCACGGCAATCGGCACGTTTGCGGCGGCCAGACCACTACCGGCCACGCCAATTGCCGTCAGCTGAACCACTAAGTAGAGCCCGGCAGCCGTTAAAAGCACGCTGATCAGTGCTCGGGGCAGCATTTTTTCGGGATTTTTCATCTTGGACGCGGCAATTGGTAAGAACGAAAAACCAGTGAACATGTAGAATACCATGCCAAATCCCTGGTTAAAACGGCTGAAAAGTGGCGTCGCTGCTGGACTTCCCGTTAAATTTCCAAGGTTCGCCGGATGAATAAAGAACAGGCCAATCACGACAAAGGCCACCAGAACCCCCACTTTAGCGATCGTCGAAACGTTGTCAACCCAGTCCATGAATCCGGATCCCATGAGGTTCAGACCCGTTAACGCGGCTAAAATGCCAAGGGCGGTAATCAGATACGGCCCGTGCTGGTTAAGCACCGGAAAAAGGCTCCGTAAGCTGGTCACAAAGGCCGATATTTCCGTTGCCATCGTAATAATCCCTAGTAACCAGGTAAAGATACCGATCTCAAAGCCGGCAAACCGCCCGAATGCCGTGTAGGTGTATAACCAGGCGCCACCATCCCCGGGAATCTTGCTGGCGAGGTTTGCAAAGCACAGGGCGATCGATAAAATTGCAATTCCAGCAAGCGGCATGACAACCATACTCAAATCACCGAGCTTTGCGTAAACCCGGCTGGGCATTAGAAAAATACCGGATCCAATGATGCCGTCAATTCCCAGTAAAAAGATGCTGAGGGCGTTAAGTTGTTTGTGAGTTGAACGGGCCATGGTGAGGACTTCCTTTAATGAGTCATTTCGCCAAATGTAATCGCTTTACTAGTTACTGTTAGCTTACCATTTTATCGTTTGAGTGGCGGTAATTATTGCTTTGGCCTATATCATTAGCTTCCTTATGGTGAACCGTCACAAATCATTGGTATTTTCGCCGTTACCTTGTTCGATAATTTCGTCTGTTATTATTGGGATTTTTTTATGGCCGAATATCTGATATCATGAAAGTTAGTAACCACCCGAGGCAATGAGGCATACTCGCAAACTCACTCTGCAAATAACCAGTTCAAAGTCGAAATCCATAAATAAAATTCTTTGGACCTCCTCATTCAAACTTCCAACGCATTTTTAAGAATTCCTGTCCAAGCATTAACAGTGCGCTTTACCTACCAAATCGATGGAGTTGATTTCGTGTTAAAAGCACTTTTAAAATTTGCTATTCACGTCGGACCAATTATTATTTTATTTGGCCTTGCGTTTGTTGTTGGCTTTACCCTTGGTCTTTCGCACTAGTGGAAAAGCAAGGCGCCGTGCTCACCGGTATTGGGAGCTATAATCAGCCATCTAAATCTGAATGAATACATAAATACGCAATTAAGGCCGAAACACCAGTTAAAACGCTTGTGCTTCGGCCTCTTTAATTACTTTTAATTGGTCTAACGAGCTGTCAAATCATTAATTGGCGAATTACAAAATCGATCTTGCCTAACTACGCTTTGACCTTATCACTAGCTTGATCATCCTGATACTTTGAAATAACTTCTAGGAATTGTTTACCATACTTCTCCATCTTACTCTCACCGACACCCTTCACATTTAACATGTCAGCGGCAGTTGCGGGCATCACCGCGCTCATTTCATGCAGCGTCTTATCCGAGAAGATAACGAACGGTGGCACACCCTGCTTTTCCGCGAATTCACGACGCAATTGCCGGAGTTCTTCGAATAATTCATCATTTTGCGGCAAGCTCTTGGTTGCGTGGACAGCGGTTTTTCGAGTCACTTTTTGCTGGCCCTTTAAAACCGCGAAACCACTCGCCGTAATTTTTAAAACCGGAAATTGGTCGCCATCAGCCTGCAAGTAGCCTGTAGCCGTTAAATAGTCGATGAGACTCACAATATTTTTTTGCGACATCGATTTCATAATGCCATAGGTTGACAGGTCGTCGAAGTGGAGATCCAGTACCTTCTTAACCTGGGATCCGCTTAAAACCTGAGCGACTAGATTCTTGCCAAACCGTTCATTCATTCGATAAACGCATGACAGCACCTTCTGCGTATCAACGGTAATGTCCCGTGCTTCTCGGGTATCCAAGCAGTTGCTGCAGCGGCCGCATTTCGGGCCATCTTCACCAAAGTAATTCAGAATAAATTGTTGCAGACACTGCTGGGTATTGGCGTACTGGGTCATGATCTGCAGCTTTTCATACTCCCGCTGCTTGCTCTGCTCGTCACGATCAGACTGTTCGATGAAAAAGTGCTGGGTCTGAACGTCTTTGAGCTTGAAAATCAGGATTGCCTCACTTGGCAGCCCATCCCGGCCGGCACGGCCAGCTTCCTGATAGTAGGCCTCCAACGTTCCCGGCACCGAATCATGAATGACAAAGCGGACGTTGCTCTTGTTAATTCCCATTCCAAAGGCGTTGGTTGCCACCATCACCAACGACCGGTCGTATAGAAAATCGTCCTGATTCTTGCGCCGCTGTTCTTTACTTAAGCCCCCATGATACATCGCCACCGAAAAATGATGCTTTTTCAGCAGGCGGGTCAGCCGTTCAACCTCTTTACGGGTGCTGGCATAGATAATTCCGGATTGGTCAGAATTTAACTTCAAACAATCCAGGATAAACCGATCGCTATCCTGATTTTTAATCACCTTAAACGCCAGGTTATCCCGTTCAAAACCGGTCTTAACCTCTTCGTGGATGCCTAATCGCTGCTGAATATCCTGCGCAACTCGCGGTGTGGCGGTTGCCGTTAGCGCCACAATGGTTGGGTCGCTTGGTAAATCATTTAATCGTTGCGTCAGCGCTAAGTAACTGGGACGAAAGTCATGGCCCCATTGAGAAATACAGTGCGCCTCGTCAACCGCCACTAGATCAATCGGTAAAGCTGCCAATTGGGAAAAAGCCCCAGAGTCAAGCCGTTCTGGAGAAACATACAGCAATTTAACGTCACCGTTCCGGGCTTCGGCGAGCCGCTCATCGATCTGTTGAAAATCCAGGGTACTGTTCACGAAAGTAGCGGGAATTCCACTGTCATTTAACGCGTCAACCTGATCCTTCATTAACGCAATTAACGGTGAAATTACAAGCGTTAAGCCATCAAGCATCAGCGCCGGGATCTGGTAACACAGCGACTTTCCCCCACCAGTGGGCATGATCGTCAGCACGCTCTTGTGCGCCAAAATATCGTCGATTACCGCCTGCTGGCCGGGGCGAAAGTCATCGTAGCCAAATTTTGTTTTTAAAAGTTCTTGGGGCGTCATCGAAAAAAAGTCCCCTTTCTAGTTTTGTCACTCAGTATAGTATACGCAAAATTAATGGGAATTTCTTTGGAAGTGACCAAGTTTCCACTAAAAGTTTCAAATTGATGCCCGCCCGATTTCCAATCCGAAAAAGACGCTTCCGACTGGAATTCCCAATCGAAAACGCCTTTGAAAATTTATCAATACTGGTTTCACTTTCCGGATGGCTTTCGCACCAAATTTAGGATCGCCGTTAACAGCAACCCAATGCCGGCCACCAGGAACAGTGCGCTGATCAACCGGTTAAACGTGCCGCTTAACAAGACGAGGCCCACAATCGAAAACGAAATTCCCGACCAGAAATTCACGTTTCGATAGAATGTCGGGTTCCAGCTAATTTTCACGGGATCACCTTCTTGGGGATATTTTATCATAGCCACGTCTGGGATGCTCAGTCGAATTCGTGAAAATAATCCTGGGCCAACTGCTCATAGGTGCCAATCGTCCTGCGAAAGCTTGAGATGGTGGTAAATTCATCGGTTTGATGGGCCTCCGCCCAAGTGTCCGGCCCTAAGACAACCACGGGCATTTGCGGGTTTGCCTGAACGAAGACACTGGCATCGGTAGCGCCGTTAATGGTGATCAAATCGACTTGCCGATCAGAAAAGTGGGCGGTTGCCGCCTGTTTGGCTAACTGGACAAACCCATTTTGCGGATCCGTTTCAACCGGAAAGAAGTTGTGGATGAGTGAAAATTCCAACCGATAATGACTGGCCGCGTTAATGTCAACCACGGCTTGTTTAAGCGTCCGAATCACGGCGTCATTGTTAAAAGATTCCGTTGGCCGAATATTCCCAGAAAGCTCAGCGGCCGCTGGAATGATATTGACCTGCTCACCGCCCTTAATCATCGTAATGCTGTGCTGAACGTGCCCGAGGAATGGATCGACCGGTGCCTGGTCAAACAAAGTGGTTTCCCGATTAATAAACTGATTCAACCCACTAATGGCATTGATGCCCTTTTGGGGGGTCGAACTGTGGGTCGCCTGGCCAAAGCTTTTCACTCGGTAGTTAATACTCCCGGAATGGGCGTAAACGACCTGGCCGCTGGTTGGTTCACCGACGACAAGGGCGGCCACGTCATCGACGACGTGCTGATCATTTAATCGAAATGCGCCCGGCGTGCCATACTCCTCCCCCGCGGTCGCAATAAACCGAATTTGGCCGTGTTTAGGTAAGCCAGCCTGCTTTAAGTCGATCAGGGCAATGATTTGGGCCGCCAACCCGCTTTTCATATCGGCAGCCCCCCTGCCAAACACCTGATCACCAACAACGGCTGCGGAAAAGGGATCATGCTGCCATTGATCGGGGTTCGAAACACTGACAGTGTCCTGATGACCGGTAAAGCCCAGAATATTGGTCGATTCTTCATTACCAATCTGCGCCACTAAGTCAGCCCGCCGATCCCCAAAAGCATCCAGTCGATAGTGGATGCCATACTTGTCAAAAAGCTGCCCAATGTATTTCGAAACCGCAATTTCATTGCCATTCGGACTTTGAATCTGAATTAAATCTCGTAATATCTTCAACTGTTCCGTTTGATCCAACACCCATTACCCTCTTTTAAGAAGCTTTATGATTTAATATCTTTGCCAGGTAATCGCCGCCCACCTGAATAATTAAGACAAAAATCAGGACTAAAAAGGTTGCGACAACCGTCACGTCATTATCAAAACGGTTATAGCCATAGGCAATCGCCGTATTTCCCAAACCCCCGGCACCGATTGCCCCAGCCATCGCGGTCAAACCAATCAGACTGATCAGCGTCACCGTGGTAACTCGAACCAATTCAGACCGGGCCTCCTTCAGGTAGACGTCAAACACCAGATCACCAAACGTTGCGCCCACCGACTGCGCGGCTTCAATCTTACCATGGTCAATACTGGTCAATGCCACTTGAACCTGCCGGGCATAAAACGGAAACACCCCCAGCGATAAGGGCACAAGAGCCGCGGTGGTCCCAATTTGGGTCCCAACAATTTTTTGAGTGACCGGGGCAATAAACGCCAGCAGGATAATAAAGGGAATCGCTCTAAAAAACGAGACCACCTTATCAAAGAAGTTAAACCAGTAGCGATTTTCCAGAATTCCCTTGGTATCCGTTAATACCAGGCCAATGCCAAACAACAATCCTAAGACACCGCCAAACAAAGCCGACCAAAACGTCATGTAAATTGTCTGCCCAATTGCGGCCAGCCAACCGTCAGATCCCGACCAGCCGAGACTCACCACGTTCGGAAATGTATTGCTAAACCACTCAGTCATTTTTAACGGCCTCCAATCCAACTTCTGTTACCGTGACATCATGGGCTTTCAGATACTGAATCGCCTGCTGGCGGTCGTTTTTGGCCCCCGTCATAATCACAAATAGCGTGCCAACCGGCGTATCCCTCAAGACATCCACGTTGCCGTAAACAATGCTTGTCTCAACGGAAAAGTCTTCATATAGTTTCGTTGTCACCGGCTCGCTGATCGAACTGCCACGATAAGTCAGATGCAAAATTGACTGATCCGCCTGGTTATCGAAGGCGTGGTCATTTTTTAAGATTGCCATCGCCTTTTGCGAGTCACTCTCGGTGCCAACCAACTTTTTGGTTAACGGGAACTGGGCATTCGTAAAGATATCCAGTAACGTCCCCCGTTCAACGATTTGGCCCTCACTCATAACGGCTACTTTATTTGCGATCCGCTTAACGGCATCCATTTCATGGGTGATCAGAACCACCGTTAAGTTTAATTCCCGATTGAGCCGCTTCAGTAATTCAAGAATCTGAACGGTATTCTTCGGGTCCAAAGCAGAGGTTGCTTCATCGGAAATCAAAATCTCCGGATCATTTGCAAGCGCCCTGGCGATGGCAACTCGCTGCTGCTGACCACCGGACAATTGGGCTGGATAAGCCTGGCCGCGATCACCTAAGCCCACCAGTTCCAACAGTTCTTGCGCCTTTGCGGTAATCTGCTTTTCCTTGAGCTTTCGATGTTTCAATGCAAATTCAACATTTTGAATCACCGTTTTTTCGTCCAATAAATTAAAATGCTGAAAGATCATCCCAATTTCTCGGCGTTTTGGGCGCAATTTCTTGGCATCAATGACGGTGGTTGTCTGCTCGGTTTTTTCAAACAGCGTTTCGCCATTCACGACCACCTTGCCTGCAGTGGGCCGCTGCAATAGATTGATCACCCGAACAAGCGTTGATTTGCCGGCTCCGGAATACCCGACGACCCCGTAAATATCGCCCTTTTCAACATCCAGCGAAACATCGTTAACGGCCTTCAAAGTCTGGCCGTCCTGGTTAAAGAAGACGCTGATGTGGCTTAATTCAATGACTTTTTCAGGCATCTGACTTCTCGCTTCCTTTCGCTACTTAATTTTAATATCCCATGCTGGTAACTGGGCGGTTCCGTATTCCTGATGCATAATCTTCTTGGTTGCCGCCGTCTGGTAAGCTTTCACAACGTCCTTGTAAATTTTCTTGTTCTGATCTTTCTTGTTGGCCACAATCACGTTGATCCACTGTTTGGAATCCTTATTAACCGGCTCAACGTAGATAGCGGACTTGTAGTTCAACCCGGCAGTCTGGGCAAAGTTCGTGTTGATAACCGCAGCGTCAACGTCCGAAAGTGCGCGGGCGGTTTGGCTGGCATCCAGTTCCTTAATCTTCAAATTCTTCGGGTTGCTGGTAATCGACTTCAGGCCATAAACCGAATCCTTAGGGTTTAATTTGATCAAGCCAGCCGTTTGCAGCAGAATCAGCGCCCGGGATTCGTTGGTGGCATCATTTGGCACGGCAATTGAACCACCCTTCTTGATGTCTTTCAAGTCATGAATTTTCTTCGAGTAGATCCGAATTGGCGTGATAAAGGTCTTGCCAATCGGTACCAGGCTTCCCTTGTTGGCCTTATTCCAGTCGTGAAGAAAAGCGTAGTGCTGAAAAGCGTTCAGATTAACATCCCCATTCGCCAGCGCTTTGTTGGGCTGGGTATAATCCGTGAACTTCTTAAACTTCAAATTAATTTGATACTTATCCTTGGCGGTTTTAGAAACCGTGTCCCAAATCTTGTCATCCTGCTTGGTTCCGGACATAATCCCAATGGTGACCGTGCGGCTCTTTGCACTGCCTCCGTGGGCAAAACTAAAGTAGCCGGCAACCACAATCAGTAACACAATCACAATGCCAATAATGTATTTCGTTGTTTTCTTCATCGTCTCAGATCCCTTTCTAACGTCAATTTAGTTATCAAACAACAACCCCAATGAACCCCTGCGCTCCTTTTCAATCAAAAATTCAGTGAACAAAAAAATCCTTTACCCAAATGCAAACTGCATTCGAATAAAGGACGACTTGGCCGTGTTACCACCTTGATTTAAATCGCCTTCACAGGCGACTTCTCCACGAGTACGTTTCATACTCTGCCGCGGTAACGTGCGGATCCGTTAGTACTTCACACCCTGCTCGGTACTAAAAGATAATCCAAGACCATCTTCGTGCCAGAAATAACATCCCTTTTCATCAACCGGGACTCTCTTCAGATATCGCTAAACACTACTCATCTTTTTCACTGTATCTTTTAATATTTAAGTTGATAGTTTGTAAGTTTATCTGAATTTCAAAAAATGTCAAGCCTAATTATGAAAATTGACTCATAATCTTGGATGTTAAAATGCCCGTTGACAAACCATTTCCGGTGTTTTAAAGTTAGCATTAACGTTAACATTAGACGAAGATGAGAAGAGTACTCGGTTTGAAATGGCAACCAGCGACTGTGACGAGGTGAAAGCACAGACTATTTTAACCGACGAAGATGAACTCGGAGCCTTGACCAAGGTGAAAGCCGCGGCCACGTTTCAAACCCGATACCGTTTGGACTTTTTAAGAAAAGTAACCAGAGGTAATCGACACGCGTTGATTACGAAGTTGGGTGGCACCGCGATCATATCGTCCCTAAACAATTCACGTTGTTTGGGGACGTTTTTTCGTCTAATCCATCAGCATTTATTTTAGTGGGAGGAATGACTCGATATGCGAATCAAAGCAAGCGAAGAAAAACGATTTTTAAAGGCAGTATTTGATAAGGATGGCTTTAGCCAAGAGGACGGTGATCTGTTAGCCGATACATTAGTGGACGCGGACTTCCGCGGAATTTCATCACATGGGATTCAACGATTGGCCTGGTACACCCGGATGATCAAAAGCCATATCATTGAACCGGGAAACAAGGTCAAAGTATTGAAGGAAACCCCAACCAGCTTATTGGTCGATGCCAATAAAAACATGGGCCAAATTGCCTCGTCCTTTGCCATGCACAGTTTGATTGAAAAGACAAAGAAAATCGGCATCTCGCTGGCGGTTATCCGCAATTCGAATCACTTTGGCACCGCCGGCTACTACGCCCGAATGGCCGCAAAGCAAGGCTTAATCGGCATTGCGCTCACCAACACGCGTCCCCTAGTTGTCCCGACAAACGCCTATGACGCTTTCTTAGGATCGAACGCCTTCGCGTTTAGCTTCCCGGCTGAACCGCACCCATTTGTATTCGATGGCGCCACATCGATTGTTTCCAGCGGCAAGATTCAGGTCCTGGCGAAAAATCATCAACCCATTCCTGGAGACTGGGCGGTTGATTCCAAACGCCACGTTGTCCACGATGCCAAAAAGGTTGAGGATGATCTTTCAAAGATCGCGTTTACAGAACATCAACCAGGTGGCGGGGTTCTCACGCTTGGCGGTAACTTGGAATCTAATTCGAACTACAAGGGATTTGGTAACTCACTCGTGGTGGAATTATTGACCGGTATTTTAGCTCAGGGGCCCATTTCTGCCGATACCAATCAGCCCGGCAAACACGACTTCAGTCAATTTCTGCTGGCCATTAACCCGGATTTGTTTGGCGACTTGGAAACGTTCAAGAAGAATGCCGAGAATATGTTTGACCGAATCCGGGGATTGGATCACATCCCTGGTTCAACGATCTTTATTCCTGGCGACCGTGAATATAAAAATTATGATCAGAATTTGAAGGCTGGCGTGGTCATCGATGACCAAACGGCGGCTGAGCTTCAAAAGATCGGCAACGAAAACCAGGTTCCGGTCCCGGAAGCACTCTAGTTTGTTCCCAAGTCAATAGGAAATTGGAATAACGGATTTAAGCGTTAGAATTGACGACGCTTCATCTAAATAAGGTCCTGCCAGAAACCGCAATGAGTGGGTTTCTAGCAGGACCTTTTTTGAACACTTGCTAGCTTAAGGGATCTTGCGACCGGCCCAGCCACTTAAAACAATTCCGGTTTACGCCGGATATCATCCTTCTCACTAATTTGGCGAATCACCCGACAGGGGTTGCCGACCGCCAGCGAATTAGCCGGAATGTCCCGCGTTACCACACTGCCGGCGCCAATCACCGAACCGTTGCCGATTGTCACCCCGCCGATAACCACCACGTTACTGGCTAACCAACAGTTACTTTCAATCACAATTGGCTTGGTATATTGCCTGCCGGGCAGCGTGCTGTCAGGCACAAAGTTGCGATCCTGGTATCGTAACGGATGCATTGGGGTCGCCAAGGTCACGTTGGGACCAAGCAGCACGTCGTTGCCAATTGTAATCGGGCCGCTGTCCAAAAACGTGACGTTCATATTGGCATAGAAGCGATCGCCGATTGTGGTGTGGGTCCCATAGTCCATGAAGATAGGCCCTTCAAAAATCACGCGATCGCCTGAATGCGGCAGTAGCCGATTAAGAATCTCGTGGCGCTTTTGATGTTCATCGTCAAATGTATCGTTATAAAGCTTTGATAACCGGTGAGCCAGGCGCTGTTGTTTCAGCAATTGCGGATCTCTGGGATCAGCCAACTTACCGGCGAGCATTCGTTGTGTTTGAGTCATTTTTGCCATCTCCTAGGTCAACTTCCCTTCATTTCATTCAAGTATACCCACACTCCCAGCCACCGATCAAAATGATTAGGCACCCTTTTCGAATAATTTAAGTATCTAAATAAGCCCTGCCAATCAGTAACATTGTTATAATAAGGATTATTAACAATAGAAAAGAGTGATTATTTTGAGGGGAAAACAGTTAATGCTGGCAACGTTAAGTGGTTTACTGGCTTTGGGAGCCGGAGTTGCCATCAGCACCAGTCAAGTTAAGGCGGCGGCCAAGACCACGATTGTGAACGTCACCTTTAAGCCGACGAACGAATCCGACCTGACAAATTATGTTTACGATACGGTCGATCCCAGTAGTCAGCAGTTTCATCAATACTTAGCGCCAAGTGACTTTGCTGCTAAATTTGGGCAGTCGGACAGTTACATCCAATCCTTCAAGGACTATTTGGCGAAATACCATGTCAAGACATATGTGTATCCGGGTAATTTATCAGTGAAGTTATCCGGGACGACCACGGATATGCAGCGGGCCTTTAACGCCAAGTACGTTCCGGCTAAAAAGAAGGGCGATCACGCCAAGACGAGCTATAAGCTTCCGGGGCAGTTATCTGATAAGGTCGTTGCGGTCATTGGGTTATATTCCACTAATCCAAATAAGAAAGTTAAGAAGACGACCAGCAAGAAAACGACGAAGAAGGCAACAGCCAAGAAAGCCACAAAGAAGTCGACCGCTCATAAAAAAGCTGCGGTGACAAACGTGACGACAACCGGCTTGTCGACCACCGACACGAAACCGGATACCAGCCTTTCCACCAACGCCTTTTCCAATAAGTACGGCGCCGGAAAATTCGCCAAGGCATATCATCTAACCGGTTTGTATGCCCAGGGGCTCCAGGGTCAGGGGCAGCGAATTGGGATCATCAACGCCAGTGACGTCCGTGATTCCGATCTGTCCACCTATTGGCAGCAGACCGGCGTCAACCCGGATTTGAGCCGCGTTCGCCATATCTACACCGTTGATTCAAAGGCTCAGGCTCAAAAGGCTTTGAATACAATGATCAGTGCCGGCCAGATGGAAGCCACCCTTGACGTTGAATCTGCTTCAGCGGTTGCGCCAAAGGCCGGCCTGGATCTGTACACTGGCGATTCTACCGGGACGAAAACCACGTTACCATCATCATTTTATTCATCCTTTATGACCGCCATCTCGAGCAATGATGACAAACAAATCACCACCAGTATGGCACCGGGCTTCGAGACGACCACGGGTTGGACGGATCCAAGCACCACTTTCCAGCAGTACGATCATGCGCTTAACCTGATTTATGAACAAGCTGCGGCCCAGGGAATCACCATCTTTAACGCGAGTGGTGATCGTGGCCCTTACTCCACTCCAAGTTCCAAAGAAAATCATACGATGTCTACCTCGCCATACCAAGTTGTGGTCGGCGGCACAACCTTACCATACCAAAAGATCATTGACGGCAAGTTGGTAACTGTCGCCAAGGAACGTGCTTGGGGCGATACCTATTCACGGCCGGCTTACGATACGAAATACAGCAGCTTTAGTGGTGGTGGCGGTGGCTTCTCCGCAATAAATCCAACGCCAAGATACCAGCAGGGTGTTTCCGGCGTGAACACCTTTAGAGCCATCAACATGCTGACATTTAAAAACGGCCGCTACACGTTGACAAAGAATCCTCACATGATCTTTGGCACTGGTAACTCACGAAATATTCCGGACGTTGCCGGAAATGCGGACCCGAAGACAGGGTACGCGTCAGTTGTTTCCGGTCCGAAAGTCACCTTTAATGCCAAGACCAAAAAAGCTGTCAAATCAACAATCACAATGTGGGGCGTCGATGGCGGCACCAGCTTTACCACCCCTCAAATAGCCGCTGCCAACGCGGTCATCAACAGTGGCCGGCAAACGCCTGTTGGATTCTGGAATCCTCAAATTTACAAATTTGCCCAGGATACCGACACACCATTCAACGTTCTTGACGACGCTGACAACAATAATAATTTGTACTACACCGGCCAACCTGGCAAGCTTTATAATCAGGCAACCGGACTCGGAACCATTAACTTTGAAAAACTTTTGAACAAATTCGATCACGAGACCAACTAGAGCCGGCTTGAAGCTAACGCCGCTCAAAAAAGTTGTTTAAGGATCATCAGTAACAAATCGGGCGATTATTCCCAGTAATGGAATAGTCGCCCGATTTTTTTCTGGAACCGAAACTCCTGATCGTTTCACTTGTTAAACTAATTCATCTTTTGAAACTGCTGCTGATCGGCAATCGGAAACTCCGTTGGTGTCGATTGATTCATTAAGTCCTCAGTCAACGCAACCTGATAGATTGTCTGGTCGTTATAGGGCTGCATTGAATAAATCAAATTCTGGGTATCCATATAGCCGCGATACTGCGTGTAGTCCTCACTGCCATCCTGCTTAATTTTGACGCCCTTAGGAATTTCCACCGCGTTGAGGATGTGGCTCAATTCGGTGACGGTTTGCGAAGTGGCTACCTGATCGGTGTACTCGCGCATGTAAACGGTCCGGATGAACCGCGAAACCGACGTGTAGTCGCCGGGCATGCCCAGCGCCCCACTACCTGGTCCAAATGACGAAACTTGATAGCCGTCATAGTCCCGAGCTGGATGCGGGGTTGGCTTTAGTTCGGTATAGTTACTCAAATTCTTCAAATGCCACGTAAAGTCCGGGCTGTTGGTCATCACGCCAACGGGATTTTTCATGTAATGAACCCCATCGGCCATGATTTCCAGTACGTCACTTTCACCGGTTCTGTCAGTGACGATCCAGTGAAGCGGGACGGACTTGCCCATGACCTTAACCGGAGCAGCCACCACGTTCAGTTGATCGATCAGGGTCCCTAATTCCTGAACGCTGGCAGCATTTCCTAAGATCCAGTTCAATACTTCGTGCGGGGCAATGTTAACCTTCCCAGGGACTGATTTGTCAGCGAATTGGGCTTCACCGCTGAAGTATAGGGCAGCGGCACTGACACCCTTTTCGTTCACGCCGTCCACCAAAATATAGTTGCCCAGGTTGCGGCCAGCGCCCACAAACCCGTATTTCGTATGATAAGAACTGTTGGCGACGTCACTTGGAAATGTCTGATCCCGGGGAACAGCCACCGGCCGCCCCTTCAATTCAAAGCCAAAGTCCATCGTTCGAGCCAAAAAATTATCGCCAGTTTCTGATAAAAAAGTGACACTTGTACACATCTTAACCACTCCTCTTTGAAAATTAGTTTACCGCTGCTAAATCAATTTGCCAAGACGGTTGCGGGTTTAATTGATCAACGCATCCCAACCTTCACTGCCAAATATTGCTGGGATCTTCTGAATGAGAAATTTGTCCATTCATACAAAACCAGGCAAATAATTTTGGAAAATCGGCCAATTTTGATAGCCTTAAAATCATCTATATTAGAAGGTGAAAAGACAACTGCAACGTCCAAGGAGGCTGATTTGATGATGACAAATAAACTACTAATCTGGTTAATTATGATTATTGGAACCCTCATTTTTCTGAGCGTTGAAGGTTCCCTCAAGCAATCCATCAAATTGATCACCCAATTTCTGACGGTAAAATTGCTCCGACGCCACTAAAAATCCGAAAAAACGGGCGATTGAATTTCTTCCCCGTTCCCTAAATAATTGATAAGTCGTTGAAAAAAGCGATATTTGTCTCGCTAACCATGCTAATAATGGAATAAGCAAGTTAGATTTAGGGGGAAATCCATATGCGTCCAAGAAAACTCGTCATCGGCGGAATCGTGACCGTCATCGTTCTGGGAATCGGCTTTATCGGGGTCAAAGCCACTATCAGTCCCAACAGCGCCCCGCAGCCGGTTACTCAGGCAAAACAGGAAATCGTGCCGAACCACGTTTACCAATCCTATCGTTACCCTTATAAGCTCACCATTGTAAGGCCAGCCGCGAAACTCTACTCACGACCAGCGGGGACCCGCGGCTGCCAATATCTGGGAACGGTCCATTCACGGCATGTTACCGCCCAAGTCACTGGCCAAATTCGTGACGACCTCAATCATAACCAGCGAGCTGGGTATATTCGGTTCACTCAAAATCACCATCACTATTGGATTAGCGCGCAAGAAACCCGTTTTCGCGACCTCGCCTCGCTAAAGGGCTCAAATTCTCAAGTTGAGACCGCCATCGCGGCAGGATTAAAGTTAGTTGGCCACTCGAAGTACGATTACGGTGGCGGCAGAAATCTCACGGACATCCACCATCACCGGTTCGACTGCTCATCTTTTGTGAGGTATTGTTACGGTAAGGCTGGTGTCACTCTTGGAGATCTGGACAGCGTAACAACGTATACGTTGGCTACAATGGGACACCAAGTTAAATTTCAAAATATGAAGCGTGGCGACATCTTCTTTTTCACCAATGCAAGGGGCCAAGTGAACTCCCACGTGGCAATCTATCTGGGTGACAATCTATTTCTCCACGATCACGGCCAATCGGACACCGGCGGCGTGGGGATCACATCCCTAAACGCCCCCAGTTGGCGTCAAGAAACGAATGGTCTTGTTCGCCGACTTATAAATTAACGACGTAAAAAGGTGACCCAGTGGCCACCTTTTTTGATGAAACAATTATTTTTTCGTCGGCAACACAACAAACGAAATTGCCATCAGCATCAGCCCAACGGCAAAAACCGATATCGACAGCCAGGTTCCAAACGTGGGATCACCCCAGAACAAAAAGCCGGCAGCGACAAACGCCGCGCCAGAATACAGATTAATTTCTTTATAAAATCGATGATTAAATTTCACTTACAAGCACCCTTTCAATTTAATGCAATTCGCTTCACCAAGCGAGACGGTAATAGATCATAGTGGCCACCGCGACGCCCCACCAAAGAATGACCATCAGAACCATCATCAGTCCTTTAATCAACGTATTTTGAATCGTCAAATCAGCGTACTGCCGATCGATCCACCTTCGCGAGCAAACCAATCCGAAGACTATCAACGCGATTGGCAGGACAAAGACGGATAACTTATTGCCCGGACTGTCTGCCGTGCCAAAGCCAAAATGCGTCGGCACTTCCGTTGGCAGCCGGGGGTAAAAAACGATGGCGGTGAGGGCCAATATTGTGGTGACAACCCAGTGAATGGCAATCAACTTACCGTAAGATTTTGAAATTAAGATTGAGAGGTTCATGAAATTACCTTCTTTAACGAGAGGCGGCAACGGAGATTGTAACTAACCTCATTTTTGAATACATAAACGCTTTAAATTACTAACCAAATTTAAAACCTACCGTGAAAAAATATGATGAAAAATCAATCCACAATATCAAGAATTAATGGTAAGTGATCCGAATAGCTTAAAAAGTTGCGGCTTCCAAAGCTAATCTTGTATTTTTGATCAGTAGGCAAGTAAGCATAATCTATGTGATATGGTCGATCGACTTTTCGATGCATATAAAAAGAGGGTTGAGTTTCCTCTCCAAATGGCTCATTGGTTTGCTCATGATAAGCACTTACATGATCAATTGAATGCATCAAGCGATTAAAATCCGTATGAGTCCGATAACCATGCTCATGATCCCAAATGACATTGCTATTAAAATCACCGATTAAAATTGTGTCACGCAAATCCTGCAAGTGAAATTTCGTATAAACATATTCATCTTCAATATAATTGTCTTTAGCCCAAATTCCTAAAAAAGTTTTTCCGGCAAACTTGAACGGCATGTAGTAACGCATCCGAAAGTCATCCCATGAAAGGGGAATGATCTTCTGAGCATTCATCGTAAAAACCAACAAGCCCCTTTTATCTCCTGGAAAATGTAAACTATTCTTAAATTGAATATCCTGTAAAAAGTTTTGGTTTGTTATTTTGCTCACGCATTCGGATTCAGCAATAATATACAAATCCGCTCGAAATTTCTTTACATATTCATACTTGTTTCGAAATGCGCCATTACAATTCCAAAAAACAATTCGCATAACTGCCCCCTATCCCATTTGCAAACATAATCTTTAGTTCCCCATCGCAAACTATCTGAATTCGGTTATCCTCAGTGCTTGGTCAGCCCATTAGTCAAAAATGCCGATATGAAGTTAATCTCTTCGGTAATCGTCACGGGTATATTCAAGACCCGCTTGCCAAGATAGCCCAAAACACTGGTAAAAAGAAATTGGATAATGTAATTTGCGGGCATATCAATCATTTTACCATCATGCTGGAGACGCTTAATGTTTGGTACAACGTTGGTGGACATCTGACTGACGAAGGCTTCCTTCAACTGGGAAATAACCCCCTCATCGTCAACGATCACCTGGCCAACCAACAATTTTAATGCTGGATAATTTTTGTCAATAAATCGCAGGCGGTCAGGCACAATTGCTTCAACGAAGGACTTCACGTCATCAAAAGAATGCTGGAAAGCCGCCGTGCCAAATTGGTCGACAGCTTGCGGCAGCGCCTTAGTTAATAGCGGCGTTAAAACCGCCACGAGAAGCGCCTGTTTATTTTGAAATCGCTGATACACCGATCCAACCGCCACGCCTGCTCGCTCGGCAATTTGCGCGCTGGAAGTTTCACTGAATCCCTGTGAAGAAAACAATTCCAGGGCCGCTTGGAGGATCCGCTTCTGCTTCTCCGTCAAATCATCCATTTTTTTAAGGGTCTCTTGGTATAATTCTTGAAAATCGTTCTCACTATTGGCCACGATCCCACCTCATTTCAATATTTAGTTTAGCTGACTTTTATCAATATCACAAATACGGTTGACATTTATTATAAAAAAGATTAGCATATTTTTGGTTCAAAAACGAATGAGCACTCATTCATAGTTTAGGAGGAATTTAAAATATGTCAAAGTGGTTTTCAAATAAATTTAGTTGGCTGGCCATCATCATTGCCAGTTTCATCTCGCTATCATTTGTGTTTTGCGCGTTACCGGCATTTAAGCACATGCCAACCAACACCAAAAATTTACCGATTGTGATCGTCAACCAGGATAATCAGCAAATTTCCAATAAAGTTGCCAGTGGCTTGAAGGACGATCTGCCGTTTAAGCATCTGACAATTTCAAGTAATCTTAGTCAGACCAAGCACCGAATTGAAGTTCGCAAGGCGTCGTTGGCCGTTGTGATTCCCGCCGGCTTCAACAAGGACGTTCGGGCCGGCAAGCAGCCCACGTTAAATTTTGTGGTTAACAATGCCAACTCGATGCTGCAGACCAACGTGAACCAATCACTCATTTCTCGGGTCCAAAGTACCGTTAACGCCCAATTGACGCAGCAATCCCTCGTGGGAATGTACGCCAAGCAATTAGCACCGAAAATGATGAAAACGGCCATGCAGGCTGGCATGAAGACCGCCATCAAAAAAGCCATGGTCGCTTCGAAGGGCCAAGCGGTGAACCAAAAGAAGATTCGCCAACAGGTTCAGGCTCAAGTCCAGCCGAAGATTGAAAAGCAGGTGATGGCCCAGGCAACTAAGATGGCCGCCCCATTTAACATCACCGCTAAATCATCAACTGATACAATGGGCACCAAGCAGCCCAATATGCAGCACCAGATGGCGCCAATGTTCATTTCCATGGGCCAGTATCTGGGCTTGATGATCGCGTCGGTCATATCGATCATGACCTTCATGTCCGTCCGCTTTATCGGTGGCAAATGGAAGACCTTCTTGGGCCTGCAAATCACCGGTGTCATTACGGCCTTTGTCCTTGCCCTGATCACCATTGGGGCAATGCGGACCTTGGTCAGCTTTGACGGCAGCACGTTCAACGCATTACTCTGGCGGAACAGCTTATATGACCTCAGCGTCTTTGAGCTAACCAGCGGCCTCGCCTTGTTGGGTGGTGGCCTACCGAGCTTGCTCGTCCAAATGCCGCTGTTCATTCTTCAAATTTTGGCTGGCGGCGGCACCCTTCCACGGGCAGCAATGACCAGCTTCTACAAATTTATCAGTCAAAATACGCCAATGTATCAGAACATTTATAACAGTTTCAACGCCATGGCCGGCCTGGGAAACAGCGGATCACTTGAACAGACCCTGTGGTGGATCGTCCTCGCTGGTCTCGTGTTCGGCGGATTGGCAGTCGCAATTGGCTATCGCGGTACCAAGCGGCATGGGTTGGCAGCCGTGATTCCGGCTAAATTCTGATCATTAATCTCCCTCACTAATTATCTGTCTCATTGAAAAAAGCGCCCGGTATTTGAGCGATACCGCCAAAGCTAAAGTTTGGACTTTAACTTTGGGGTACTCCTCAATTTTCCGTTGACGCTTTTTTTGATGGTCAAAATGACTATGTAATGCGACGCCATCTGATATAGAAAACCTTCTCGCCCATTGCCGATCCAGAATCAGAAAATCATCCTTGTTTCGACGACTTTTAAGCCATCTTAATCAGCCCAACCCCAACAATCATCAAGCCAATCCCCAGTGCTTGGGCGGCCACCATCGGTTGGTGAGCGGATCGCCACCAGCCAAATTGCTGAATCAGCACCGAGCCGATTATTTGACCGATCAACCCCATCATGATGGTCAGACCGGCACCAATTTGAGGGACCGCAACCACGGTGACAAAGAGAAACGACCCACCCAGAAGACCCCCTAACCAGTTCCAGGGTCTGGTGGTCTTGAGTTCCCGGGTTGTCGGCACGCGCTTATCGATGACGCCAGCCACAATCGCAATGAGAATCGTGCCAACGAAGAACGATATAAATGCCGCTTGACTGGTTGAATGCAGCAGGGTTCCCAAGTGCCCGTTGATCGCCTGCTGCATCGCGGCCAGCACCCCAATCACAACGCCCCAGATTTGCCGGCCAATCATCGCAGTGGATTTCCGCTGACGGGTCACCGTTGTGTCAAATTGGCGGACATCCCGGTTTGTCAAACTGGGAAGCACAACCGCAACCACGACGCCCACAATCAAAACACCAATTCCAATTAACCGCCACGGCGTCATAGCAATCTTTTCAGCGCCGAACCAGCCAAATAAGTCGGTGATCGTCCCCATCGTGATTTGTCCCATAATCGGCAAAATCGTGGTTTGAATCGCGCCAATTTTAGGGAACAGCAAAATATTTGAGGTTAAATAAACGGCCCCCAGAAGGCCTCCCAACCAAATCCACATCGGCTGGGCCCGAATAAATGAGCCGCTGGGAAACAGCCGGCCACTCATCGTCAGCGCCAGCACCCCCAGAAACAGGGTGCCGATAATAAAGGAAATGGTGCCCGCAATAAACGGTGATCTGACAATTCGACTGAGATCAGCGTTAATTGGGCTTTGATTGGAGAGCAGAAACCCCGCAATCAACGAAAACAACATGAACAGCAGCACACTTTTCACCTTCAAGTCATGATAGATACCAAGCAAAATTTCTTCAGAAAACGCCAAAATAAAAGCTGCCCACTTCGAGTTAAACCGCTTATTAACCCTTTAGCAGCGCGCTTGTGACGCTATTTAATCACCTTTCGCCAGCTGAATTGATTGTATTATACACCCAATTGATTGGGCGACTGGCGGCTACCCTCTTATTTCACGCTATCTCCCATTCAAACGACTAGCACAGTGAGCCCCTTTGATGATAGGATAAAAGCAAATTTAAATATCAAGAAAAGCATGGTGATATTATTCTATCGTAATTAAAGGGGGATTATTTATGCAATCTTTGGCAGATCAACTCACCCAATTGACACCCGAAGAACTCATTCAACTCACATCTGGTGCGGACTTCTGGCACTCCAAAGCCTTACCGGACCGCCACATTCCAAATTTCCGAATGAGTGACGGCCCTAACGGCTTGCGTTATCAGGCTGGCAGCGGTGATGCTTTAGGTATAAATGAAAGCGTCATCAGCACCTGCTTTCCCACTGCCAGCGCGGTGGCCTGCACTTGGGATCCCGAACTGATTTCCGAGATGGGCCGGGCAATCGGCCACGAGGCACGGAGTCTGGACGTCGATATGGTGCTCGGCCCGGGAATCAATATTAAGCGCAATCCGTTGTGCGGCCGTAATTTTGAATACTTCAGCGAGGACCCCTTCCTGGCAGGCATGATTGGGGCCGCCTGGATCAAGGGCCTGCAGTCAACCGGCGCTGCCGCGTGTTTAAAACACTTTGCCGGCAATAATCAGGAAAATGACCGGCTCCTGTCTGATTCGCTCATCGATGAGACCGCCCTTCACGAACTGTACCTGGAGGCATTTCGCATTGCCGTTCAGACCGCGCATCCCGAGGGCATCATGTGCTCTTATAACAAGGTCAACGGCACCTACGCCAGCGATAACTCCTACTTATTAACCGAAGTGCTCCGCCATCAGTGGGACTTTAAGGGGACCGTGGTCACTGACTGGGGCGCGCTGAATGACAAAGTCGCCAGCTTAAATGCCGGCGGGGACCTTGAAATGCCATCGAGTGCCAATATGTTTGATCCTGAAGCCTTGAAGGCGTTAAATGCCGGCAAATTAAAAGCTGCCGCGCTCCGCCGGGCTGCCGGTAACGTGATTCAAACTGCCGAAAAGAAACGCCCAGCCTTTACCGGTGAGCGAGAGGCTTTGCTGGCCGAAGATGGCCGCCTTGCCCAAAAAATTGAAGAGAATGCCGCGGTCCTTTTGAAAAATGACGATCAAATTTTACCCATCCGACCTGATCAAAAACTGTTAGTAATTGGGCAAATGGCAGCCGCCACCCGTTACCAAGGGGCCGGTTCGTCACACATCAATCCCCCGGAAAAGTCGACCATATTAGATGGATTCAAGAAGGCCAAAATGCCATACGATTACCAACCGGGTTATGCATTCTCACGTGAGAACGACGACCAGTTAGCCGCCGATGCGGTGGCGGCCGCCAAGGATGCACAAACGGTGTTAGTAGTGGTCGGATTGCCCGAAAGCGCCGAATCAGAGGGCTTTGATCGTCCCAATATGAAACTGCCGGCTAACCAAAATCAATTGATTGACCGCCTGGCAGCCGTGACGCCCAATCTAATCGTTCTATTGGTGGCCGGGGCGCCGGTTGAACTGCCTTGGCGGTCGCAAGTTAAGGGCTTAATCAACCTGTACCTGGGCGGGCAATTTGTTGGCGATGCCGCGGTTAATTTGCTTACGGGTAAAGCCAACCCATCGGGGAAGCTTGCTGAAAGCTATCCGATTTCGTATCAGGACGTTGCCTCCGCTGACCTGTACGACCGCAATCCCCAGTCAGCCGCTTACGCTGAAAGCGTCTATGTCGGCTACCGGTATTATGACAAGGCTAACCAGCCAGTAGCCTTTCCGTTCGGCTTCGGCTTAAGCTACACCACCTTTCAATTAAGTGACTTGAGCTTGGATCAGTCCCAGATTCAAGCTGACCAAGCGCTAAACGCAACCGTCACGGTTACCAACACGGGCGACCGCGATGGCGCGGAAGTCGTTGAAGTTTTCGTCGGAAATTCGGCGGACAGCCCACTAAAGCCATTGAAGGAGTTGAAGGGCTTTCAAAAGGTTTTTCTAAAAGCGGGCCAAACAACATCCGTCACGATTACGCTACCAGCCCACGCCTTTAGCGACTGGAATGATCAGCAGCAGGCTTGGCAGTTACCGGCCGCTCACAAAACGGTCCTCGTCAAAATTGGGTCTGATCAAAGTCAACTGACCGCCCCCGTTGACGTCCGCGGCCAATCGCTACCGAAAAAAGAGCTGCCGGATTGGTACGTGAACCCGGTTGGCAAACCAACTTTAGCGGACTTTACCACCATGAGCGGCTTAACCGTTCAACCGGCAATAACAGCTCAACCTGGCCAATACACCCGCCTGAATACGCCCCGGGAGCTCGGCACCCACTCGGCACTGATTCGCAAAATCACCTCAATTCTCAAAAACAGTATGACTAAGGGCATTGCCGATCCCGAAAGTTCCGAGGCCAAGTTCATGGAAACCATCGTCATGGATACGCCACTGATCCGTTTAGCCCAACAATCCGGCGGAAAACTGTCGCTGACGCTGGTTAATAAGCTCGTCGCGATTGCAAATCGTCATTACTTTAAGGGAATTTTCGGTCGCTAAAAATTTTTGATCGTCAAAGGGGGAGACTATCATGACACAAGGCCCAAGGTGGCGGCTGCCCGCTGCCCTGTTATCCATATCAATTCTGTTGACCAGCGCCAATGCGGTTGCCGGCACCATTCCACTCATGGCGGCCCGCTTTCCCACCATTCCGCTGAGCCAAATTGAAAGTTTAACCACCATTCCGAGTTTGAGTGTGCTGATCTTTGTGATTTTAAGTAACCCAATTGCCAAAAGACTGGGCAATAAAGTGACAGTTTTAATCGGCGTCTTCATCGTCCTATTGGCCGGATTGATGCCAACCGTCGTCAATTCATTTTGGCTGATCTTGGGATCCAGATTTTTATTAGGCGCCGGGATCGGTCTGTTCAACGCGCAGGCTTACAGCTTGATTAGTTCATACTATGAGGGCACCCAACGTCAGACAATGATGGGCTATGAAGGCTCCGTCAACTCACTTGGAAATATCCTGATGTTTCTGATTTCATCGTTCTTGATCGGCTTTGGCTGGCGGCAGGTTTACCTATATTATTTGATTGCCATTCCCATCTTTATTTTATTCTGGTGGGGTGCTCCCAACGACCGGCACGCAGCCGATCATCCCGATGATCAGTCAACGCCGGTCGCCCAGCTTAGCCTCGGTCAGTTATTGAGGGGCCGGTTGATGATCTACGCGTTACTCGTGTTATTCAGCATGATGATTATGCAGACGGTGATCGTCAAAATTTCCGGATTAATCTTAACGGCCGGCTACGGTAAAATCGCCGACGGCAGCATTGCCCTCGCCATCTTGGGGGTTGCCAACATGATTGGCGGCACGCTCTATGGGCGGATCTTTAAATTAATTCACCGGCTGATTCTCCCCATCGGTCTCATCATCGCGGCAGTCGCTCTGTTTGCCCTTTCATACTCCCAATCCCTATGGCTAACTTACGTGCTGACGATGGTTGCCGGACTGAGCACATCCTTGGTGGGCCCTTACTTGTTCGCCGGATCGGCCGAAATTGCCGGCAAGGGAAACGAAACGGTCGCGTCGTCAATTTTGATTGTCGGCATTAATATCGGCGTGTTCATCACACCATACGCGCTATCAGGACTAGGACATCTCATCGGCAGTGACCAACCGGCCCCAATTTTAGCCGCGGTAAGTGTTGTTCTCGCCGCGATTGGTGGTTTGACATTTTTGCTAAAGGAACCGGCCTAACTAATTTGATCGTGGACCGCGTCGTTGCGTTAAGAAAATAAGTCAACAGTCAAAAGGCGGCTAAATTGAGGAGTCCCCCAATTTAGCCGCCCTTATAGGCTGGTATTCATCATCAATTTCATTGTTCGGTGATAACTAACCGCTACTTTTCAGACAGTCGCGGCAAATTCAGCTCATAAGCCAGCCGGCGATCGTCGATGGCGTCCTCCACATGAATAATGCCCCGTTGAACAAAGCCATTTTTTTCGGCGATGTGTTGCACCCGCTTGTTCAATCGGTGAGTATCCAACCGGAAATTAAAGACGCCGGCTTGGATCCCCATCGAGATTAAATTACTCATGAAAAAGTCAGTCAAATGCTGGCCCCGGAATTGACTGGAAAGGGCAATCCGGTGAATGGTGTAATAGTCGCTTGTTGTATCAGCCCACTCGCCGGCTTCAATCGTGGCATAGGTTGGCTCCGGGGATAAAATCAGGGCGGCATTCCCCGCAACCTGACCGTCCACAATGAGCACCCACATTACTTGCTTGGCAATATCATCCTTAATTGTCTGCGCATCGGGATGACCATCTTGCCATTGCGGGCTGCCGTCGGCTTTTAAAAGCTTCTTAGCCTGTGAAATAATTGCGTTGATTTTGTCAAAATCTTCGGTAACTGCTTTTCGAATGTAAATTGCTGCCATCAAATCCACCACTTTCGCTAAATTGTTTGGTTTAATTCTAAGACTAATTGGGGATTGGGCCAAGAAGTATTTATAATGGAAACGGTTACACTTTTACGACTTAATTTCCTTACCTGGCTTGCCTTGGTAGTATGATGAAGCTGTACCCATGTGAGGAATTATCCCTAAGGGTTTAACGAGGGGTCGCGCCTATGAAATCGATCATTACCGGGATTCTCAATTTTTTTAGATTACTCTTACAACCATTAGTTAGGATCTTAATCCGTACGCAGGAGCTAAGTGATCAATTGAACGTGATGATCAGACGGGCGGTTGGCAAATATTTCGGGACCTTCGTTGATTTTGGCGACCTGACCGGATACGTCATGCTCTTTATATTGGTTGGAATCGTTGGAATTCTATTATTGATCGTTAAATTGCTGAATTTATGATTTGCAGCAAATTCTGAAAATTTATCCTTGGAATCAGCTTTTATCGACGAAGAAAAGTTAGACTACTACCTATTGCGTTAAGGGAGGGGTTAACAATGATTAATGGACCTGTTAGAATTTTGATATTAATTGGCGTTGCGCTTGTACTTCTGGCCTTATTACCTTTTCTTGGTGGAAGTAATATTTTCAAGAGAAGAAACTTTAAGGAGCCAACCTTCAGCATCCTTAGACGCTCTGTATTAATCTCGTGGATTTTATTAATGATTTCATTGGGCTTGGATACCACAAAAGTATTATTAGGGTTTGGAAGCTTTTCTAAATACACCATCCCCTCTTATTTCGTCCAAGCCATCGTATTCTATGTAATTGGCTATTTACTATCCCGATTTGATCCTAAATAGTTACCGGACTCACCGATATGGATGTAAGGTAAATCAGTCGCTCAACTTCCAAAAAAATCTAGCCCTCAATTGTCAAGTTAAGTGCAACACTAA